>NZ_CP032509.1:600000-825000 GCF_003952725.1 Georhizobium profundi
CGCATGTTCTCCCGCGCCGCATCCTTCTGGTCTGGCGCGATGGAGTCTTCCAAATCGAAGATCACGACATCGAAGTCGAGCGTCGGCAGCTTGGCGATGGCACGCTCGTTGAGCGCCGGCACATAGAGAACGCTTCGGCGCGGACGGACGGGACGGGACGGCTGCTGTTCGGAGGCGGAGCGATTTGACATGGCGCTGTTTTGCCTTTCAGGCTGCAGCCACGCAAGAGCTTGAGCGAGCACCCGTGATTCTTCCGACGAGCACTTCCCCGTCATCCCGTTTCGACATTGTCATCGCCGGCGGCGCAATCATGGGCAGCATGGTTGCACTTTTCCTGCGGGAGGAAGGTTTTACCGGGTCCATCGCCATTGTCGAGCCCGATCCCACCTACTCGAAGGCATCGACCACGCTTTCGGCCGCCTCTATCCGCCAGCAGTTCTCCGAACCCGAGAACATCGCGCTGTCGCTGTTCGGGCTGGACTTCATCCGCGGCCTCGTCGATCGCTTCGGGCCCGACGCCGATGTGGGGTTGACGGAGAACGGCTACCTCATTCTCGCAAGCGCCGAGGGTCAGGCGCAGATCGAAGCCAACCATGATGTCCAGAAGGCCGCAGGTGCCGATATCGCACTCCTGAACTCGGCCGAGCTCGCTGCGCAGTTCGATTGGTTGAACACAGAAGGGCTGGCGGCGGGCGGGTTCGGGCGGAGCGGCGAGGGCTGGTTCGACGCGCATCGGTTGCTGGCAATCATCCGGGGCGAACTCCGGCGTCGCAATGTGGCCCTTCTGCATGCGCGGATCACGGGGGTCGAGGCGAAAGGTGGTCGTGTGCAGACGTGCCGCCTGGATGACGGGGCGGAGCTTTCCTGCGGCGCGCTGGTGAATGCGGCCGGTCCGTCAGCCGGAAGGTTGGCGGGGCTGGCTGGCATCGATCTTCCGGTGGAGCCGCGCAAACGCACGGTGTTCGTTTTTTCGGCCCGCACCATGTTGCCGGCGATGCCGCTGACCGTCGATCCGAGTGGCGTCTATGTCCGGCCGGAAGGCAGCCTCTTCATCACTGGAACGACGCCGCCCGGCGACGCGGCTGCCGAGGCCGATGATTTCGAGCCGGATTATCATCTCTTCGACGAGATCATCTGGCCCGCGCTCGCCCACCGCATCCCCGCGTTCGAGGCGATCCGTTTCGAGCGTGCCTGGGCGGGTCATTACGAATACAACACGCTCGACCAGAACGCGGTGATCGGCCCGCATCCCGAGATCGCGAATTTTCATTTCATCAACGGATTCTCGGGCCACGGCCTGCAGCAGGCGCCGGCTGCTGGGCGGGCAGTCGCGGAAATGATCGTGCATGGTGCCTATCGCACGATCGACTGCCGCGCCTTCGGATACGAGCGCATCGCGGCCGGACGACCGTTTCTGGAGCGCAATGTCATTTGACATGTTCGTGAGCGCCGCTGCCATTGAAGCGCCTTGATTGCAGCTCCACATTGGCTGTGTTGAAACAGGATACCCAATCGATGGACACGCTGCGCAACGCGATCCAAACCGTCATCGGCCTCACGCTGGCCGTTGCATCCTTCGCCATCATGGCCGCACTCGGCCTCGCCTTCGTCGGCATCGTGCTGGTCGTCGGCTTGAGCACCGCGCTTGCACTCAAAGTGTTCGGATCCAACCAGGCTCGCCCCGTGATGGCCCGCACGCAGAATGCGCGCCGCAATCGCGAGCCGCGCATCTGGAACGACGGCCGCGGGACGATTATCGATCAGTAAGCCGTACGCGCTCCGCGGTTCTCTCTCGCGAAGCGCCAGCGACGTCATACCTCTTCATTTTCCGGCCGGGCTTTGCTAAAGCGGGCCGGAATTGAAGCGGAGATCAGTCCTTTGGAAAAGTTCGACAAGCTCACCGGTGTCGCGGCGCCACTGCCGATCGTCAATATCGACACGGACATGATCATTCCGAAGGACTATCTGAAGACCATCAAGCGCACTGGTCTCGGTACCGGACTGTTTTCGGAAATGCGCTACCTGGAAGACGGGTCCGAGAATCCGGATTTCGTCCTGAACAAGCCAGCCTACCGCAATTCGAAGATCCTCGTCGCGGGCGACAATTTCGGCTGCGGGTCCTCGCGCGAGCACGCGCCCTGGGCGCTCGCCGACTTCGGCATCCGCTGCATCATCTCCACGAGCTTCGCGGACATCTTCTACAACAACAGCTTCAAGAACGGCATTCTGCCGATCGTCGTCTCCAAGGACGAGCTCGAAAAGCTGCTTGACGATGCCGAGCGCGGTTCGAATGCGACGCTGACGATCGATCTTGAAGCCCAGGAAATTCGCGGCCCGGATGGCGGCGTCATCCGCTTCGAGATCGATTCCTTCAAGAAGCATTGCCTGCTCAACGGTCTCGACGATATCGGCCTGACGATGGAACGCGCTTCGGCGATCTCCGGTTACGAATCCAAGCTCGCCGACACCCGTCCCTGGGCCTGACCAATGGTGCGGCCCTTCGGTGTCGAAGCAGAAGGGGTCACACGGTGACTCCCTTCGTTCCGCGCTGGGCCGCCCCCATCCTGTTTGCCGTCGTGGTCACCTGCATCATGACGTGCATCGTCTCCGGCATCTCGACCGTTTCGGCGGTCGGGTTGTCCGATCCGAGACTCGGAGCCCTCTGGTTCCAGGCATGGATCCCATCGTGGCTCGTGGCCGCCCCGATCATGACCGTCGTCGCGCCGCTCGTCAGGGGCGCCATCCAGCGCATGACGCTCTAGCGCGTCCGACCTTCCTCCCAATGCTTCCAAGACGTGAGTTAAGCGGCCATTAACCATGGCGCGGCTAGTGTTTGCCCGTAATTTGCGCCAATTGCGGCGCGCAATGCGGGTGTGGCATGCGACGAGCAATCGAAGTTGAAAACGGCAGTTTCGGCGGACGCGGACGTGAAAGACCGGGATACAGCCAGCTGGCTGCCCGGCAGAATCAGCGATCGATCTTTCGCGTTCCGCCACTTCTGAAAACACCGTTGCGCATCACCGGCGCGCTGACGATCGTCGCTCTCCTTGCTTTCGCCGTCGGCGCATTGGCAACCTGGAACGTCAACGATCCGAGCTTCTCCTATGCCCATGGCGGGCGCCCCACCAATGCGCTCGGCTTTGCGGGTGCCGCTTTCGCCGATATCGGCATGCAGTTCTTCGGTCTCGGCGCCGTCTTTGCCATGATCGCCCCTGTCTTCTGGGCCATTTTCCTCTTTCGCGGCGTACCGCTGGTGCCGGTCTTCCGGCGGATGGTCGCATGGATCATCGGCGCGGCTCTCTTCTCCGCCGTGCTCGCCTGCGTCACGCCGCCGGCTCACTGGCCATTGCCCACGGGCATTGGCGGTGTTTTCGGCGACATGATTCTGCGCGTCCCCGCCTCCCTGATCGGCGGCTTTCCTTCCGGCATCTATTCCGTGCTGATCGGGCTGGTGCTCATCGGTCCTGCAGTCTGGCTCTCCATGTATGCCGCCGTGCTGGTCGATCGCCGCGACGTCTTCGATGCCGACGAGGAGGATGATCTCGTCGAGGACGACATCGAGGACGACGATTTCGAGCCGGAAAGCGGCCGCCTGCTCGCGCTCGGTGCGATGGCACATTGGTGGTATTCCATGCGGGCTACGGCGCGCCGGATCAGCGGTGGACGCATCGGGAAAGACCGAGGCCGTGACGAATTCGAAGAGCCTTACGATTTCAACGACGATACCTTCGTGACCCTGGATGGCCGTCGCGAACCGGAATTGGCGGAAGCACCTGTCGTCAAGCGCCGCATAGCGCCATCGATCGAACTCGATGACCGTATCGACAACGACGACGACGCGCTCGATTTCGCGCCGGCGCCGAAACGCCGCACGCCTGCCCGGCCGATCGAGCCCTCGTTCGAGGAGCCTATGGCGATTGACGAGGATGACAGCTATCTCGATGATCGTCTGCACGCCGTTGACGACGACGCTGAGGATCTGGATGACGGCATGGTCGAGCCCGACTGGGCGCCGGAGCCTCGCCGCCAGCCTGCCCGCACGGTTGCAGCCCCCGCTCCCACCCCGGTACAGATGCCGCAGGCAGCCCGTGCCCCGGTGCCTGTCGAAAAGGTGCGTAAGCCCGTCCGCATCAACCGCGAAGCGGCGGCAGAGGGCAGCGACGGGTTCGACATGCCGTCGCTCGACCTGCTGAACGAGGCCAAGAACCTCGGTCGCGATGCGAGCCTCTCCGACGAGATTCTCGAGCAGAATGCGCGCATGCTGGAAGGCGTGCTGGAGGATTTCGGCGTTAAAGGCGAGATCATCCAGGTAAAGCCCGGCCCGGTCGTGACACTGTACGAATTGGAGCCTGCGCCAGGCATCAAATCGTCACGCGTCATCGGTCTTGCCGACGACATCGCCCGCTCGATGAGCGCGATCGCGGCCCGCGTGGCCGTCGTGCCGGGGCGCAACGCCATCGGTATCGAATTGCCGAACGCGCGTCGCGAGACGGTCTATCTGCGCGAAATCATCGCCAGCCGCGATTTCGAACAGTCCAAGGCCAAGCTTGCGCTTGCGCTCGGCAAGTCGATCAACGGCGATGCCGTCGTGGTGGACATCGCGAAGATGCCACACGTGCTCGTCGCCGGTACCACCGGCTCGGGCAAGTCGGTCGCCATCAACACGATGATCCTGTCGATCGTCTACCGCATGTCGCCGGAGAAGTGCCGGTTGATCATGATCGACCCGAAGATGCTCGAGCTTTCCGTCTATGACGGGATACCGCATCTTCTGACACCGGTGGTGACAGATCCGAAGAAGGCCGTCGTCGCGCTCAAATGGACCGTCCGGGAGATGGAAGAGCGCTACAAGAAGATGTCGAAGATCGGTGTGCGCAACATCGATGGCTTCAACCAGCGCGTCGAGCAGGCCCTGAAGAAGGGCGATACCATCTCGCGCACCGTCCAGACCGGCTTCGACCGCGAGACCGGCGAGGCGGTCTACGAGACGGAAGAGTTCGCGATGGAGGCGATGCCCTACATCGTCGTCATCATCGACGAGATGGCCGACCTGATGATGGTCGCCGGCAAGGAGATCGAAGGCGCGGTGCAGCGGCTGGCGCAGATGGCGCGTGCTGCCGGCATTCACGTCATCATGGCGACGCAGCGTCCGTCGGTGGACGTCATCACCGGCACGATCAAGGCGAACTTCCCGACCCGCATCTCCTTCCAGGTCACGTCGAAGATCGACAGCCGCACCATTCTGGGCGAGCAGGGCGCCGAACAGCTGCTCGGCATGGGTGATATGCTCTACATGGCCGGCGGCGGGCGCATCCAGCGCGTGCACGGGCCGTTCGTTTCCGACGAGGAAGTCGAGGACGTCGTGGCGCATCTGAAGGCGCAGGGCGTGCCCGAATATCTCGACGCGATCACGGAAGACGACGAGGACGGCGAAGGCGGCGGCGGTGGCGGTCCGGCAGGGACATCGAATCTTGAAGGCTCGGACGACCCTTACGACCAGGCCGTCGCCGTCGTTCTCAGAGATGGCAAGGTGTCGACGTCCTACATCCAGCGCCGCCTGGGGATCGGCTACAACCGCGCGGCGTCGCTGATCGAGCGCATGGAAAAGGAAGGGGTCATCGGTCCCGCCAACCATGCCGGAAAGCGCGAAATCCTGGTGCCGACCGAAGACGACATTTCCGGTCGGTGACGGCGCTCCAAGCGTGTTGGGTGCGGCATTCTCGCCGCACGAGGAACCGACATAGTGGCGCCGCAGTTGATTGGGAAAAAACGCTTCGTAGGAGAAGACGATGACCACAAGACTCGAAGCAGGAACAAACACCAGCGCCCGCTCGCGGCGCTCCGTGCTGAAGGGCGCAGTCGGCCTGCTGGCCATGGCGCTCGTGGCGATGCCGATGGCAGCCGCCATTCCGACCCCTGCAGCAGCGCAGGACAGCCAGATCGCCCAGCAGATCGCGAACCATTTCGCCTCGATCCGCACGATGACCGGTGACTTCGTTCAGTTCGGCCCACGCGGCGAACAGACCGGCGGGACCTTTCACATCGCCCGGCCCGGCAAGATGCGGTTCAACTACCAGGAGCCGTCGCCGATCCGCGTGATTTCGGACGGTGACTCGGTGGTGATCGGAAACCAGAAACTTGGCACTTGGGACGTCTATCCGCTGAACAGGACGCCTCTGGCGCTTCTTCTGTCGGAAAGCATCGATCTGTCGGCATCGAACGTCGAGTCGGTCAACCAGCAGCCGGATCTGATCACCATCGTCATGTCGGACAGTTCTATGTTCGGCAATTCGAAGATCACCATGATGTTCGACCCGAACACCTATGATCTGAAGCAGTGGACGATGTTGGACGCGCAGAACAAGGAAACGACGGTGATGATCATGAACGTTCGCACCGGCGTCGATTTTGCCGCGAACGTCTTCGATGTGCCCTATGATCAGCTGCGCGGACGCGGCACGCAGCGTTAAGGTCTGTTTGCGCCATTTGAGCGCGCCAAAACTTCCGCCATTGCCTCGAAGGCAAGGTGCACGATACATCCCCGGCATCATCTGCCGGGGATTTTTTCTTTGTCGTTTTCGATTGCCACGTGGAACATCAATTCCGTCCGCCTGCGCCTGCCTCTCGTGGAAGCCTTTCTCGAAAGTCACCGTCCGGATGTCCTGTGCCTGCAGGAGACGAAATGTCCGAACGACGCGTTCCCCTTCAAACGTCTGCGCAAGCTCGGCTACGAGCACATTCTCGCGCACGGGCAGAAGGGCTATCACGGCGTCGCGACGCTCTCGCGCACCCCGATCCTCGCCGAAGAACGAATGGATTTCGGCGATGTGGGCCATGCCCGGCATGCCTCCTGTGTCATCGCGGCGGGCGCCAAGCGCATCCGGATCCACAATTTCTACGTCCCGGCGGGCGGAGACGAGCCCGACCCCGAGATCAATCCGAAATTCGCGCACAAGCTCGCTTATCTGGCCGAATTGAAGCTGGTGCATGCCGAGCGGGAACGGGAAGAGGGCATATCCTCCGTCCTTGTAGGTGATCTCAACATCGCGCCGCTTGAAACCGATGTCTGGTCGCACAAGCAATTGCTGCGCGTCGTCAGCCATACGCCGATCGAAACTGAAGGACTGCTGCTGGCCCAAAGCTCAGGTGCATGGACCGATCTGATGCGCGTGCACATCCCGCCGGAGGAGAAGATCTTCACCTGGTGGAGCTATCGCGCCAAGGATTGGGAAGCGTCGGACCGCGGGCGCCGGCTGGATCATATTTGGTCGTCGGCCGATCTCGTCGAGAACCTCACGCGGATCGATGTGCTGCGCGAGGCGCGCGGCTGGGACCGTCCATCAGATCACGTTCCGGTCATCGCCCATTTCGATCTCTAGACAATCGCCCGCATAGCGCTCTACGGGCAACAACCACCGATCTCGTTCGTTCATCATCTATCGCACATCATCGAAAGCGCAATCATTTGAACGAGGCAGGACATGAGGACCGAGCGGGCGAAGGCTCAGACGCGGGTGCGGGCGCGGGTGCAGAAGACTGCGGCACGCTCGCAATGGACGATGACAACCCTCTGCAATCCATCGTCACCTGTGTTCGGGCGGCTGGCGATGGTGACGTCGTCTCAATTGCGGATATCGTCACTGCGCTCGGTCGCGCATCCTTTGCGCCGCTCTTGCTGGTGCCAGGCCTGATCATCATCAGTCCGTTGAGCGGCATTCCGGGGCTCTCATCGATCGGCGGCTTCATCATCGCTCTGATCTCGGTGCAGATGGCCCTGCAGCGCAATCATGTCTGGCTGCCGCGATGGATCCTGAAGCGCGAGGTTGGGCGCGATCGGCTGAACCGGGCACTGGACTTTATGGAACGGCCGGTGCGCTTTGCTGACAGGATCACGCGCCCGCGCGTGGAGTTGCTCGTTCAGCCGCCTCTCGCTCTCATCCCGCAGTTCCTGTGCGTCGCGTGTGGTGCGGCGATGCCGTTCTTCGAGCTCGTACCGTTCTCCTCGTCCCTGCTGGCCACGGCCGTGACGCTGTTCGCCACGGCACTCGTCACCCGGGACGGGCTTCTGGCCCTCTTCGGCTATATCGTTCTGGGAGGCGGAGGCTCGGCGCTGTTCCTCTTTGTCGGTAACGCCGTGGAAGCGATGTAAAATCGGCTCTTATTTAAGCGACAGCGCAACATCATGCGGGCCCATGCGTTATCCCTCCAACCAAGGAGGCTTACAAAATGAACGATTCCGAAAAGACGAAAAACCCCGCCAAGGAAAGCCTGGAAGAAGAGCGCAAGCACCAGGATACCGACGACAATCTGGAAGAGGGTCTGGAAGACACGTTCCCTGCCAGCGACCCCGTTTCGGCCACGCAGCCGAAGAAGCACAAGGGAAATGGCGACACGTAAGATCGCCAATCAGGATAAAAAAAAAGGGCCTCGTTCGGGGGCCCTTTTTCGTTAGATGCCGTCAGCTCAGTCGGCGTCTTTGTCCACCGGACGTGGATCGACTTCCGGATCGGCGCTCTCATCCGGGTCTGCGCCCTCATCGATCTCATCTTCAGCTTCGATGTCGCCCTCTACGCCGATCTGACCGGAGCCGCCGACTGGATCAGGCAGTTCCTCGACATGAAACCCATCGACGCCTGCCGGCACTTCTTCCAGTTCCTCATCGGCATAGGGACGGTTGCCCTGCAGGCGGCTTTCCTCGTTGCCTGGCTCGTCGCTATAGGGCCAGCCCTCGTCGATGTCGCGTTCGGTGTAAGCCTTGTAATCTTCCTTGCGCGTCGTGTGTTCGCGCTCGCCTTCTGGCCGGTCTGACATGTTCGTCTCCATGGTCATTTTCATGAACAGGAAACGCGGAGCTCGGTGGTTTGTTCAGCCCGTCCGCTCAGCTAGCCGTCAAGGCGTGGCGACAGGGCGCTCAGATCGTCGATCAGGCGCTGAAGATTGGTTTCGATACGGCGCTGCATGATTGTCCCGAGTTCGGGATATTCCTCGATCATGCGGTTGAAAAGCGGACGCGTGATGCGGATCACCTCGGAAGATTCCGCAGCGACAGCCGTGGTCTTGCGCTCCGTCAGCGAAATCAGCGCCAACTCGCCAAGAAGTGTCCCCGGCCTGGCTGCGCCGAGCTTGATCGTCCGGCCCTGATGATCGGTGCGCTCGAGATCGAACGCACCACTCGCCACCGCATAGGCACAATCAGCCGCGGAGCCTTGCCGGAAGAGCACCTGGCCCGCGGGAATGCGGCGCCGCTCGGCACCGAACGCAACCAAGCGCAATTGTTCGTCGCTGAGATCGCCGAAAATCGGCACATCGCCCAAGATCGTGATGTCGTCTTTCAGGGACATGGAGCGATGCTTGTCCTTGAGCGCATCACGGGACGATCTTGTATCCGCCGCTCTCCGTCACCAGGATTTCGGCGTTGGATGGATCGCGCTCGATCTTCTGCCGCAGGCGGTACACGTGGGTTTCGAGCGTGTGCGTCGTCACGCCGGAATTGTAGCCCCAGACTTCCTCCAGCAGCACATCGCGCGTCACCACCTTCTGATCCGCACGGTAGAGGTAGCGGATGATGGCCGATTCCTTTTCCGTCAAGCGGATCTTGCCGCCGTTCTCGTCGGTGAGGAGCTTCTGGCTCGGCTTGAACGTATAGGGCCCGACGGTGAAGGTGGCATCTTCACTTTGCTCGTGCTGGCGCAACTGCGCGCGGATACGGGCGAGGAGAACCGCGAAGCGGAAAGGTTTGACGACATAGTCGTTCGCGCCGGATTCCAGACCGAGAATGGTGTCGGAATCGGTATCGTGACCCGTGAGCATGATGATGGGGGACTTGAAGCCGCCCTTCCGCAAAAGCTTGACCGCTTCGCGGCCATCCATGTCCGGCAGGCCGACGTCCATGATGAGGAGGTCGACGGACGCGTTGCGCGCCGTATTGACGCCCTTGGTGGCAGTCGGCTCTTCCAGGAGTTCAAATTCCTCGCAGAGCGCAAGCTGCTCCTTCAAGGTCTCGCGCAAATCCGTATCATCGTCGACGATCAGGATGGTGCGTGAGGTCATGGGGCAGCTCCTGTGCTCGGTTTGCGCATCAGTGCGCAACGCCGAATGTTTAGGCGCTTTGCCTTCGCCTTCAAAGTGGTAAATGTGATCGCCGATCCTCCAGACCGCCGAGACACTGCAAATTGATAGGTCCGTTATCGCCATCCATCGTCACCGTGCGTCGCAAGCCGGGTGCGCACAGTCGCGGTCTTCTATCGGTCGGAGGCGGCAGCGTCGTCTTCCATGTTGCGCTCGGCAAGGGCGGCATCTCGGCCTTGAAGCGCGAAGGCGATGGCGCCACGCCGCGCGCCGAAATGGCAATGCTGCATGGCTATTGGCGCACCGACAAGGGGCCGCGTCCCGAAACCGCGCTGCCCATGCAGCCCATTCGCCACGACGCCGGCTGGTGCGATGCGCCCTGGCATGCGGCCTACAATCGACCGGTAAGGCTGCCATTCCCGGCAAGCGCTGAAACGATGCGGCGGACGGACGACCTTTACGACATCGTCCTCGTGCTCGACTGGAACATTGCCAGCCGCCAGGCAGGCCGCGGCAGCGCCATTTTCATGCATCTCGCTCGGCCGGGCTACCTGCCGACGGAAGGCTGCATTGCGCTGGCGCGTCGCGACATGCTGCGGTTGCTGCGATCGGTATCTTCGTTGACGCGCGTTGCGGTGATCGGCTGAACCGTTAAGCCGTCGCGCGAAAGCGATAGACGCTGGTGCGTTTCACTTCGGAATCCTCAAGCGCCGTCAGCACCGGCACCTCATAGGTGGCCAGTGTCTGGAGATGATCGGCGGGCTTGTAGCTGCGGCCGGGATCGCCGACGAGAACGGTGGCGCCGCGCGCTGCGAGAGCTTCAAACCAGGGCAGGATCGCCTGCGTCATCGCGCGATCGTAGAAGACGTCGCCTGCGAGGACGACATCCCAGCCCTCGTCCAGACCGACCAACTCCCGCGACGTGGTCTCCATTGTGAGATGGTTGAGAGTGGCGTTGAGCTTGCAGGCGCTGAGCGCCCACTTGTCGGTATCGACGGCCACAACTTGGTGCGCACCCGCTTTCAGCGCCGCGATCGCGACTATGCCGGAGCCCGTCGCAAAATCCAGCGCGGTCTTGTCGGCGACGCATTCCGGATGGTCGAGGATGTAGCGCGCGAGCCCCTGGCCGCCGGCCCAGGCAAAGGCCCAGAATGGCGGCGGCAGGCCGATGGTGCCGAGTTCTTCCTCGGTCTTCAGCCAGAGATCGTGGGCTTCCGTCGCCAGATGCAGCGCGATCTCCGGCACATGGGGCGGGCGGGTCACACTGGTGTTTTCGCGGATGAAGCGCTCGGCGATCAGGTCGGGATCGGCCGCGCTTTCCATTCAGCGCGGCGGCTTGTCGAGCCCGCCCATGCGGCAGACTTCCAGATATTCGTCATCCGTCACCGGCTGCACCGAAAGGCGCATCGATGTTACGAGAGACATCTGGGCCAGCTTCGGATTGGCCTTCACGTCCTTCAGGGTCACCGGCTTCGGCATGTCGCACACGGCGCGGATATCGACGCATTCCCAGCGAGGATCGTCGATCGTCGTGTCGGGATGGATCTCGCTGCAAACCTCGACGATGCCGACGACTTCAAGACCTTCGTTCGAATGATAGAAGAAGCCTTTGTCGCCGACCTTCATGGCGCGCATGTTGTTGCGGGCCTGGTAATTGCGGATGCCATCCCACTGCTCGCCCTTGTCGCCGCGGGCCTTCTGCATCTCCCACGACCATTTGAACGGCTCAGACTTGAACAGCCAATATGCCACGTCAGCGCGCCTCCGGCGGATTGAACGTCCAGTTCCAGGGCGTTATCTCGACGGTCTCGAACAGGCCGGCCTTGGCATAAGGGTCTGCGGCGGCAACGGCTTTGGCTTCGGCAAGGTCGGCGCATTCGAAAATCAACAGGCTGCCGAACGGCTTGCCGTCTTCGGCGAGCAGCGGTCCAGCGATTTTCAGGACGCCGTTCGCGTTCAATGCATTGAGATGCTCGACATGGGCGGGACGCGTATCCAGCCGCAATTGCAAGGCGCCGGGCTTGTCCCGGCAGATGGCGGCGAAATACATCGGCATACTCGCGTTCGTTGACAATCGGGCTTGAGTGTCGCGCTCATTCGCCCGAGAGGATCGATCCGTCAAGTCTTGGGGCCTTGGTCGAAGGTCGCGTCCTCGTTGCGAAGCGGGCGACGCATCAAGTCTTCCGTCGCCTGTCCGACGGTCAACCGTCCCTCGATGACATCAGACACCGCTGTTGCGATCGGCAGTTCTATGCCGGCCCGGCGCGCGAGATCGCAGGCGACTGCGGCCGTGAAGGCGCCCTCGGTGAGGGGCTGGCCTGGTTTCGAGAGCTCCTTGGGAGGCACCCCTTGGCCGATGGCGCGCCCGAAGCGAAAATTGCGCGACTGGTCGCTGGTAGCGGTCAGCACCAGGTCACCAAGGCCGGAGAGACCCGCGATCGTCTCCGCCTTTCCGCCAAAGGCCGCGGCAAACCGCGTCATTTCAGCAAGACCACGCGCGATGAGCGCGGCGCGGGCGGACTGGCCGAGTGCGGCGCCATCGACGATGCCGGCTGCAATGGCAAGCACGTTCTTCAGCGCGCCGCCGATCTCGACGCCGGCGACATCGCCGCTCGCATAGAGCCTGAATGTGTCACCGGAAAGCGCGGCGGCTGTCGCCTCGGCCCTTGCGCGATCGCTGGAAGCCAAAGTCATGGCCGTTGGCAGGCCATTTGCCATGTCGGCCGCAAAGCCGGGGCCCGAAAGAACCGAAATCGGCAGGCCGGGCGCAGCTTCGGCAGCCACTTCTGACAGGAAACGATGCGATGCGCGCTCGATGCCCTTGGCGCAGATGACGAGCTCGCACTCAGGTCCGACATGCGGGCGCAGGGTCTGGATCATTTCACCCTGCGCTTGGGCCGGCACGGCAACGAGGATGCGGCTGGCGTGGCCGAGTGCGGTGAGGTCATTGCGCAACTCGATGCGCTCCGAAAGGACTACGCCCGGCAGAAATCGGGCGTTCACTCGCGTGTCGCGCATGTCCGTGACCTGCGCGGCATTGCGCGCATAAAGCACGAGTGGTTCGGAGCGGCTGCGGGCGAGCGTGCAGGCCAGCGCCGTTCCAAATGCTCCGGCGCCGACGATCGCGAGATCGGGCCCGCTCATGCTTTCGCCCCGCGGCGACCGGAGCCGATGCGGACCTCGGCGCTCTCGTCGAGCGGCCAGCGCGAGCGGGGTGCGACATCGTCCGTAACTGCCGGCAAGCCCAGCGCCAGCCGCTCGGCGCCGGCCCAGGCGATCATTGCCGCATTATCGGTGCAAAGCTCGATCGGCGCCGCGATCAGGCGAAATCCATGACGATCGGTCAGCGAAGCGAGAGCGGTTCGGATCGCGCGGTTTGCCGCGACGCCACCGGCAACCACCAGCGCGGGTGTATCGATCTCGGGGAAATCAGCCCGAAACCTTTCGAGGCCGCGCGAAAGGCGTTCCTCCAGCGTGTCCGTCACGGCCTTTTGGAACGAGGCGCAGAGATCGGCGACGTCTTCTTCCGAAAGCGGAGCATGTTTGGCGGCCTGCTGGCGCACTGCGGTCTTCAGGCCGGAAAAAGAGAAATCGAGGCGCTCTTCGCCGCGCATCGGCCGGGGCAGATCGAAACGGAGGGGATTGCCGCTTGCTGCGCGCCGTTCCACTTCGGGCCCACCGGGATAGGGCAGGCCGAGGAGTTTCGCCGTCTTGTCGAATGCTTCGCCAAGCGCATCGTCGATCGTGGTCGCCAGCCTGCGGTAATCCCCGACGCCGGCAACGACCAGAAGCTGGGTGTGCCCGCCGGAAACGAGCAGCAGCAGATAAGGGTCCCGGATCCCGTCGGTGAGGCGCGCCGTCAGCGCGTGGCCTTCGAGATGATTGACGGCATAGAGTGGCTTGCCCGTTGCCGCCGCGATCGCCTTGCCGGTCATCAGCCCGACAATCAATCCGCCGATCAGACCTGGACCGCTGGTGGCTGCGATTGCGTCGACGTCATCGAACGTCGTCTCGGCGCGGGCAAGCGCTTGCGAAATGATGCCGTCCAGCGCCTCGACATGGGCGCGTGCCGCGATTTCCGGTACGACGCCGCCGAAAGGGGCGTGCTCGTCGAGCTGGCTCAAAACGACGTTGGAGAGGATGTCGCCCGAGCCGTCAGGATTGCGGCGCACGAGCGAGGCGGCAGTTTCGTCGCAGCTCGTTTCGATGCCGAGAACAACAATGGAATTTGCCATGATGGGGCTTCGTCGACTTTGAGCTGGCGATTGCAGGGGCTCGCAATCCCGTTTACCTGTCGTGCGGTAACATGGACGGAGAGGCATGCGAAAGAGACAATACCGCATCGGTACGCGTGGCGGCCCGCTCGCGCTCAAACAGGCCCATGAACTCAAGGGTCGCCTGATGGCGGCACATGGGCTTGACGAAGACTGTTTCGAGATCGTCGTTCTGTCGACGAAAGGCGACCGCATTACCGATCGGCCGCTGTCGGAAATCGGCGGCAAGGGCCTCTTCACGCTTGAGCTCGAAGAGCAGTTGTCCGACGGCAGACTCGATCTCGCAGTGCACTCCTCCAAGGACATGGCGACGAAGCTGCCGGATGGGCTTTATCTCTCGGCGTTTCTCGAGCGCGAGGATGTGCGCGACGCCGTGATTGGCCGAACGGCACCTTCCATCGAGGCGCTGCCGGAAGGCGCAATCGTCGGATCGTCGTCGCTCAGGCGCCAGGCGCTCATCCGCCGTTTGCGGCCCGACCTCAACGTGATCACCTATCGCGGCCTCGTCGAAACCCGGTTGCGCAAACTGGCCGAAGGCCAGGTGGATGCGACGCTGCTCGCATTCGCCGGTCTCAAGCGGCTCGGCATGGAGGAGGTCGTCACGCATCTTCTCGATGTGGAAAGCTTTCCGCCCGCGCCGGGCCAGGGCGCGATCTGCGTCGAAAGCCGGATCGGCGACGGCGAAGTCGCGCAGCTGGTGGAGCCGGTCAACCACGCTGCGACGCATGCAGCACTTCTTTGCGAGCGGGCCTTCCTCAAGGAACTCGATGGCTCCTGCCGCACGCCGATTGCCGGGCTGGCGCAACTCGTCGATGGCACGCTGACGTTTTCAGGCATGATCCTGAAGCCCGATGGCAGCGAGGCACACGAGATCAGCGCTGAGGGAGACCCGGTGAAGGCCGTCGATCTTGGTACGGAAGCCGGGCGCACCGTTCGCGAGCGCGCCGGAGCGGATTTCTTCGCCGACTGGGCCTGAAGCCTTGCGCGTCATCGTCACCCGCCCGGAGCCCGGACTGTCACGCACGATGACGCGGCTCGACGAGGGGTACGATGCGGTCGCATTGCCGCTGACACGCGCTGTCACGCTCGTCGATGGCGTGAAGGCGGCGCAGGGAATACTGCCAGACTTTTATGTGGCGACCAGTGCCGCGGCGCTCGATGCTGCGAGCGAGGCCCTCGATCGTTCCCTGCGCATCTGGACCGTCGGGCCGGCCACGGCAAAGCGTGCTCGAAAGGCCGGGTTCTTGGATGTTCGGCAGGGACCGGGCGAAGGCCAGGGGCTTGCGCGTTCAATCATCGAAGCTGAAGCGGCTGACCTCAAACTTCTCTATCTCGCCGGCCGCGAACGCACCGCTGGTTTCGAAGACATTTTGAAAGCGGCGGGTCGTGTGATCGATGTCGTGGAAGTCTACGATGTCGAGCCGATCGACCATGGCACCGACGCGATCTCCGCTGCATTCGCGGCCAATCCGGCGGTCATGCTGTATTCGGCAGGAGCGGCGCGTGCGCTCGCCAAACAGGTGCATCATGAGACCCCGATCATTGCGGTCTGCATGAGCGAAAACGTCGCGGCTGCATTGCCGGAATATTGGCGCAGGACATGCGTGGTTGCCGCGACTCCGAACGAAGATGGAATGGTCGCTGCGCTGGGCCTCGTTCGGAACCAACGCAGATAAATGCCGTTTATGCATTTCAGTCTCCCCCTTGTCCGTTCTATGATCGGCCCCTTATTTTAGTGACCGATGAGGATTGCCCATGGCCAAGCCCGTGCAGCGCCGCCGTTCTGCCAAATCTGCCGACCAAGTTGCCGGTGCCGACACGTCGCCGATAGTTGCGCAAGCGACCGCCCCGACCGAAGCTCTGCGCGCGGCCGAACACGTCAAGGCAGTCGATCTTAAGCGGTCGCAATCGGGGACGACCGCGCGCTCGGCAATTCCGGCTTCAGCGGGCACCTCTTCTGCACCTGCGGCGTCGGCCAAACCTGCGCCGTCCACATCGCAGGCATCAGCCACGACGCGATCGAGTGCTTCGACGGCTCCAGCCGCGGCTGCACAGCGCAAGTCGGGTGGCGGGACGATGGGTCACGGCATCGCGGCAGTCGTCGGCGGTCTCGTTGTGCTTGCCGGTCTTGGCGCCTATCAGATGCTGTCGCCGAGAGATGGCGCCGATACAGGCCAGGCGGAGACAGTCGCTTCGCTCGAGGCACAAGTTGCGGAACTGCGCGACGGCGTTGCCGCCTTGACGGAAGCTGCAGGCACCGGCGAACCGGTCGACGACACCGCGTTGCGCGATGAACTCACCGCGCTGGGAGAGCGCATCGCCGCTATCGAGACTGCTGCCACCGAAAACACCTCCAACGACGCCGCGGAAGCCAATGCCGCTGCGCTCGATGAGTTGCGGACAGCTTTGGCTTCTGAGCAGGAAGCTCGGGAGGGCCTGGCAAGCGAGGTCGCAAGCCGCCTTGAAGCCATTGAGGCAGAGGTCGCCGACACATCTGCCGAAGAGCGCGCGGCGCTGGCATTTGCCGCGGCATCCCTGAAGAGCGCGATCGACCGCGGCGGTGCCTTCTCTGCTGAACTCGACGCCTTTGCCGATATCGCGCCGGACAATCAGGCGGCAGAGAGCCTGAGGCCTTTTGCGGAATCGGGTCTGCCGACGCGCACCGCGCTCGCCGAGCAATTTCCGGATGTGGCGCGTGAAATGCTGCTCGCGATCAATGTCGGCTCGCAGGATGCCGGCGTTCTCGATCGTCTCATGTCGAGCGCGCTTTCCGTCGTGACCGTTCGTCCCACTGGCAACGTCGAAGGTGGAACGCCGGTGGCACGGATCGCGCGCATGGAAGCCCGCATCAGCGAGGGTGATCTCGCTGCGGCGTTGACCGAATGGGAAGCGTTGCCAGAACCCGCAAAGGCGGTTTCCCAAGATTATGCCGAACAACTGCGCGGTCGTGCCGAGGCCGACCAGATCACCGATGCCGCGCTGACCTCGGCTTCGGAAGCTATTTCTGCCGAAACCAACTAAGCGCGTGCCAAAAACAAACGTCGGGAGCCGTCCATGATCCGCATCTTGTTCTTCGTCGCTGTCATCCTGGCGCTTGGCCTGTGCTTCGCCTGGCTTGCGGATCGCCCAGGCGAGATGATCCTGATCTGGCAGGGCCAGCGCGTAGAAATGTCGCTGATCGCCGGGATCACCGGCTTCTTCCTGGCGCTGGCAGCAATCGTCTTCCTGCTGTGGCTGGTGCGCACGCTGTTTTCTTCGCCGCATCGCGTCAGCCGCTATTTGCAGAACCGTCGTCGCGACAAGGGCTACAATGCTCTGTCGCGCGGTCTCATCGCAGCCGGCGCCGGTGATGCCGCGCTCGCCAAGAAGATGAGCCGCCGTACCCGCACGCTGATCGACGCCGACAAGGAGCCGTTGATCCACGTTCTCGAAGCGCAGACATACATGATCGAAGGTCGCCATGACGATGCGCGGGCGAAATTCGAAGCGATGTCGGAAAAGCCCGAGACCCGGGCGCTCGGTCTGCGTGGGCTTTATCTGGAGGCTCGACGTCTTGGTGCATCCGAAGCCGCTCACCAGTTCGCCGAGCGTGCGGTGGAGAAGGACCCGCAGCTCTCCTGGGCCGGCCAGGCAGCGCTGGAATATCGCACCAAGGACGGACAGTGGGACGACGCCATCCGTCTGCTCGACAAGCAGCGGCAGGCACGCACGATCGAGCGGAGCGAAGCGGACCGCAAGCGCGCGGTCCTGCTGACGGCCCGGGCCATGAGTGTGCTGGAATCCGATCCGCGGCGGGCGGCTTCGGATGCCCAGGAAGCGTTGCGTTTGGCGCCAACACTGGTGCCTGCCGCTGTCGTCGCGGCCAAGGCACTCTTCCGTCAGAACGATCTGCGGCGCGGCTCACGCATCCTGGAAAAGTCCTGGAAGCACAGCCCGCATCCGGAAGTCGGCGCGACCTATGTGCGTGCGCGCGTCGGTGATTCCGTTCAGGATCGGCTGAAGCGGGCGCGCAAGCTCGAAGCGTTGAAGCCCAATCATCTGGAATCGCTGACGCTCGTCGGACGCGCGGCGCTCGATGCGCATGACCATACTCTGGCGCGTCAGCGCGCCGAGGCTGCGCTGCGTATCTCGCCGCGCGAAGGGCTCTATCTCCTTCTCGCCGATATCGAAGAAGCTGACACCGGCGATCAGGGCCGCGTCCGCCACTGGATGGCGCAGGCACTGCGCGCTCCGCGCGATCCGTCCTGGACTGCAGACGGCTACGTCTCCGACCAGTGGGCTCCGCTGTCACCAGTTACCGGCAAGCTGGACGCATTCGTCTGGAAGGTTCCGGTCGAGCAGTTGTCGGGGCCTGAGCTCGAGGCTCAGACATATTCGGTGAAGGATGCCGAGCTCGCTCTACAGACCGTTCCGCCGGTCGCCAAGCCAGAGCCGACCGCACCCGTCCAGCCATCGCGCGCGACGGCAGAACAGAAGCCCGTAGAGGCTGGCGCAGCCAAAGCGGCGCCTGCACCCGCGCCAAGCGTAGAAGCCGCGAAGCCGTTGGAGCAGCGCGTTGCCAATGACACCACGATGGGCGGGCCCCGGTCCGAGGCCGCCGCTCCTAAACCCGCATCCCCTGAGATGAACCCGGCCGACAGGGGCGCTGTGATCATCCCGCTGCAATCGACCAAGGACACGCCGAGCAGGCGTGACGACGTCGTTGCCGCCGCGCCCGTGGCCGAAACATCGACGCCAACGCCAACCGCCGATCAGAACACATCGGGATCGACGCCGTGGTTTCGCCGCAAGCCGGTGGTGAGCGAGCCGACGGGTCGCGCCATTGGAGAGCCGGCTGAGAAATTGCCGGAGGCAGAGCCTGCGCCGCGTGGCGAGGCATCGTCTGATCCTTCTGCGCCCGCGGACAAACCGCAGACAGCGGCACCGGCGCCACAGGCGACGGTGAGACCCGTCGTCGTTGAGAGCGCAGCCACGACCCACGGAACGGCTGAGCCGAAGACGTCACGACCACCCGCACCACCGCGCCCCCGTGTGGTCGACACGACGGATGCTGCCAAGTCGGAAAGGGAGCGGGAAGAGCGCTTCCTGACCCAGCGAATCGACGACCCGGGGGTTCGCAAAGGCGAGACTTCCGAGGAGCGCAGCAAGTCTCAGTCTTCGCGCTTCCGCCTGTTCTAGGACCAGCGCGTTCTGCCCGGATCAAACAGGCGTGTCACTGTGACGCGCCTGCAACAGTCAGCGCATTGCGCGACTCACGCCGATCTGTCGTTATTGGGGTTATGCTCGAGCGTCTCCAAAAGCTGTTTCAATCCGTCACCCACAGTGAGCGTGCCTCGCGCCAGCTGACGCGCGACGATCCTCGCGTGGCAGCGGCGGCGTTGTTTTTCCATGTGGTCGACGCGGATGGAGACGTGCGCCCGAACGAGCGCAAGAAGCTTCGCGATGTCGTCGCTGCAGCCTACGATCTCAAGGGCAGCGAATTGGATGCCGTGTTGAAGGCCGGCCAAAAGGCTGACGACGAGGCTGTCGATCTCTACGCATTCACCAGCGTGCTCAAGCGGTCGCTGGACGAAGATCAACGGATCAATTTCATCGAGCTTCTCTGGGAGGTGGTGTACGCCGACGGCGAGCGCCATGAACTGGAGGAAAATGTCGTCTGGCGCATCGCCGAACTTCTCGGCGTTTCCACCAGACAGCGAGTGTGGGCCAGACAACGCGTGGAAGGCGAGCAGGACTGATGAACTTCATGTCTGGACGACAGGGTTTTGGATCGCGGGAATTCGATCCCGCACCGCGCATCCTCGTCCTGCTGCACCAGGAGCGGTCGAGCCCCGGGCGGGTCGGTCTGATGCTGGAGCAAGCCGGATTTGCGCTGGATATCCGCCGG
Organism: Georhizobium profundi; assembly: GCF_003952725.1. NCBI lineage: Bacteria > Pseudomonadati > Pseudomonadota > Alphaproteobacteria > Hyphomicrobiales > Rhizobiaceae > Georhizobium > Georhizobium profundi. Next base: position 620,230 of record NZ_CP032509.1, read on the forward strand.
CCGGTTCTGGGCGACCCGCTTCCCGATACGCTTGAGCGCCATGTCGGGGCGATCGTCTTCGGTGGCCCGATGAGCGCCAATGACGAGGATGAGGGTATTCGGCGCGAGATCGAGTGGCTGAAGGTTCCTCTGTCGGAAAACAAGCCCTATCTTGGCATCTGCCTCGGTGCGCAGCTCCTCGTTCGGCACCTCGGCGGCAAGGTCGAGGCACATCCCGACGGGCTGACGGAAATTGGCTGGTATCCGTTGCGGCCGACGCCGGAAGGGGCCGCGCTGATGAACTGGCCGTCGATGGTCTATCACTTCCACCGGGAAGGCTTCGACCTGCCGCGTGACGCGACGCTGCTTGCAACGGCCGATGATTACGAGAACCAGGCCTTCCGCTTCGGGGAGAATGCCTGGGGTGTCCAGTTCCACGGCGAACTGACCCAGGCCATGATGCACCGCTGGGTGGTGCACGGGGCGCATCGCTTCGACCTGCCAGGCGCACAGCAGGGTCGGGATCACCTGCACGGGCGCATGATCCATGACGGACCTCTGCGTGCATGGCTCGCCGAGTTCCTGTCGATGATCTTCATGCGCCGGCTCGATCGCGAAATGGGCGCCATGGCGGCGCGCCAGGTTTAAGCGCCTATCGGTGCGGCAGCAGCGCACTTGCCGGGCAAGTTCGGAGTGGCTACATCTCGGCCAGCCCGCAACGGAGAGTGAGAATGATAGCCGTCTTCCAGACCATCGATCTGGCTTTGAGCATCTACACCTGGATCATCATCGGCAGCGCCATCTTCTCGTGGCTCTATGCGTTCAACGTGGTCAATTCCAACAATCGCTTCGTCGCGATGGTGGCGGAGTTTCTCTACAAGGCGACCGAGCCGGCGCTTCGGCCGCTGCGGCGCATCCTGCCTGATCTCGGCGGTCTCGACATTTCGCCGATCGTGCTCCTGCTCATCATCTTCTTCATCCGTTCCTTCATGTGGAACACGATCGCTCCCGCGCTCGTCTAAACGGCGTGCCGTGCCGGCCTTGGCCGGTCAGGGGTTGAGAGATACGGAAAAGGGCCGCCGCATCCCGGGATGCGGCGGCCCTTTTCGTGATCACAAACTGGACGAGGCGAGACTTACTTCCGGCCGCGCTCAATGGCTTCGGTGATGAAGCGGCGGGCGGCATCGGCGCCCTGCCAGTCTTCGACGCGAACCCACTTGCCGGGTTCCAGATCCTTGTAGTGCTCGAAGAAGTGCTGGATCTGCTGCAGCGTGATTTCCGGCAGGTCGGTGTGGTTCAGCACCTTCTCGTAGCGCTTGGTGAGCGCCGATACCGGAACGGCGATGATCTTTTCATCCTTGCCGGAATTGTCTTCCATCAAGAGCACGCCGATCGGGCGCACATTGATGACGCAGCCGGGGATCAAAGGGCGCGTGTTGCAGACGAGCACGTCGATCGGGTCTCCGTCTTCCGAAAGCGTATGCGGCACGAAGCCGTAATTGCCCGGATAGGTCATCGGCGTGTGCAGGAAGCGGTCCACGACCAGCGTACCGGATTCCTTGTCCATCTCGTACTTGATCGGCTGCCCGCCAACGGGAACTTCGATGATGACGTTGATGTCTTCAGGCGGATTGTTGCCGATGGCGATGGCGTCGATGCGCATGTGAACTCTCTTGTTGGAGGCAGGCTTTGCCGGGGAAATACCGGCAATCACGCGCCAAAGCAACTGTGGCACCCGAGCGCGCCTCTGCTCGGCTCAAGGGTGCGCTGAACATGCTGTGTGGGCCGCCCTTGAACCGGGCGGCAATGGCTACGGCCAGATGAACGCGATCTTACCGAGGCGTTTGCCGTCGAAGGTTTCGGTGCCTTCGGCCACGTCGCGCCCGCCGCTTTGGCGGTAGAACTGCACGGCGCGATCATTGTCTTCGAGCGTCCAGACGACGACGCCGCGGCAGCCCAGCGACGACAGAAGCCGTCGTGCTTCGGTAAAAAGCCGCTTGCCGAGCCCGATGCCCTGATATTCCGGGCGAAGGTAAAGCTCGTAGATCTCGCCTTCCTGCGGCAGGGCAGGCGCTCGGTTGAGGCCAAGCGTTGCATAGCCCGCGACCGTTCCGCCGACATCGAGCACGAGAATGCTGGTCGAGCCATTGATCGCGCGCGTCCACCATTTCACGTTTCGGCGCTCCATCATGGCCCGCAGCGTCTTGAAGGGGATCAGTCCGGAATAGGCATGCGCCCACGCGGAGCGGTGCGTTTCGGCAATCGCCTGGGCGTCGTCGGGTGTTGCAGGACGGACATCGATGGAAAGCGTCTTCATGGCACGAATCCTATCGCTTCGGATTCCGCCGACGAAGCGCCTCGGGGAGCAGACGGGGCATCGCCCACAGCTCATTTGGTCCGACGACCCGAAACAAGTTTAACGCTTCATTAACGTTTTCGGCAAGAGACACGGGTGTCCGGTTTTGGTGCTGGCAGTCGCTCCGAAACGGCACAGCGCGCAGCCAGAAACAAAAAGGGCGGGGATGCGATCGCTCGCATCCCCGCCCTGATTCGCAGTCGATTTGTTCTAAATTACGCGGCGCCAGCGGCGGCCGAACGCGACTTCTCGAAGCGCTTGCGCTCGTTGGAATCGAGATACATCTTGCGCAGGCGGATCGACTTCGGCGTGACTTCGACGAGTTCGTCGTCCTGAATCCAGGAGAGTGCACGGTCGAGCGTCATCTTGATCGGCGGGGTGAGCTTCACGGCTTCGTCCTTGCCCGAGGCGCGCATGTTGGTGAGCTTCTTGCCCTTCAGCACGTTCACTTCGAGGTCGTTGTCGCGGGTGTGAATGCCGATGATCATGCCGGCATAGACCTTCTCGCCGGCATCGATGATCATCGGGCCGCGGTCTTCCAGGTTGAACATGGCGTAGGCGACGGATTCGCCCGCTTCGTTGGCGAGCAGCACGCCCTGAACGCGGCCGGCAATCTCGCCCTTGTAAGGCTGGTAGGAGTGGAACAGCCGGTTCATGATGGCCGTGCCCCGCGTGTCCGTCAGAAGCTCCGACTGGTAGCCGATCAGGCCGCGCGTCGGTGCGTGGAACACGAGACGCACACGGTTGCCGCCAGACGGGCGCAGCTCGACCATATCGGCCTTGCGCTCCGACATCTTCTGCACGACGACGCCCGAATGTTCTTCATCGACGTCGATGACGACTTCTTCGACCGGCTCGAGCATCTGGCCGTTCTCGCCCTTCTGCATAACGACGCGCGGACGGGATACGGCAAGCTCGAAGCCTTCGCGGCGCATGGTCTCGATGAGGACGGCGAGCTGCAATTCGCCACGGCCGGAGACGTAGAACGAGTCCTTGCCTTCGGCTTCCTCGATCTTCAGCGCGACGTTGCCTTCGGCTTCCTTGAAGAGGCGATCGCGGATGACGCGGCTCGTGACCTTGTCGCCTTCGGTGCCGGCCAGCGGGCTGTCATTGACGATGAAGGACATGGTGACGGTCGGCGGATCGATCGGCTGCGCCTGCAGCGGCTCGTTGACGGCCGGGTCGCAGAACGTATCGGCGACCGTGCCCTTCGACAGGCCAGCGATGGCGACGATGTCGCCCGCCTTGGCTTCTTCGATTGGCTGGCGCTCAATGCCGCGGAACGCGAGGATCTTGGAAATACGGCCGGTCTCGACCGTCTTGCCGTCGGCAGCCAGTACCTTCACGGCCTGGTTCGGCTTGATGGAGCCGGAATGGATGCGGCCGGTGATGATGCGGCCGAGGAACGGGTTGGCTTCGAGCAGCGTGCCGATCATGCGGAACGGACCTTCGCCGACGGTCGGTTCGGGCACGTGCTCCATGACGAGGTCGAGAAGCGGTGCGAGACCCTGGTCAGACGGACCTTCCGGCGCGGTGTTCATCCAGCCGGCGCGGCCGGAGCCGTAGAGAATGGGGAAGTCCAGCTGCTCGTCATTGGCGTCGAGCGCGGCGAAGAGGTCAAACACCTCGTTGACGACTTCTTCTGCGCGACCATCGGGACGATCGATCTTGTTGATCGCCACGATCGGGCGGAGACCGACCTTCAGCGCCTTGCCGACCACGAATTTCGTCTGCGGCATCGGGCCTTCGGCAGCATCGACCAGAACGATCGCGCCATCCACCATGGACAGAATGCGCTCGACCTCACCGCCGAAGTCGGCGTGACCCGGCGTGTCGACGATGTTGATGCGGTGGCCCTTCCACTCGATCGACGTCGCCTTGGCAAGGATCGTGATGCCGCGTTCCTTTTCCAGGTCGTTGGAATCCATCATGCGCTCTGCTGTGCGCTGGTTCTCACGGAAGGAGCCGGATTGCTTGAGGAGCTCGTCGACGAGCGTGGTCTTGCCATGGTCGACGTGTGCGATGATCGCGATATTGCGCATGGTCATGGGAATGTCTCGGAATTGTGGGGCGCATGGATATGAGCGCCAGCCTTCATTTGGCGCGCTCATACATGGTTTTTCGCAAATGCGAAAGGGGCGCGCGCCGATCAGCGTGCTGCCCCCGTCGAGATCAGGCCGCGTCGGAGGCCAGCCCGCGCTTCCTGAGCAGGGCCTCAGGCGTCGGCAGACGACCGCGGAAGGCCGTGTAGGTTTCTTCGGGATCCACCGCGCCGCCGGCCGAATAGACATGCGTGCGCAACCGCTCCGCCATCGCGGCATCGAAGGCGTCGCCGGTTTCCTCGAAGGCCGAGAAGGCGTCGGCATCGAGCACTTCCGACCACATGTAGGAATAATAGCCGGCAGAATAGCCGTCGCCCGAGAAGATGTGCAGGAAATGCGGGCTGCGATGGCGCATCTCGATGGCTGCCGGCTTGCCGATGGCCTCAAGGCTTGCCGCTTCGAATGCAGCAGGGTCTTCGACGTCCGCGGCCGTGTGGTAGGCCATGTCGATCAACGCCGAGGCCGTGTATTCCACCGTCGCAAAGCCCGCATTGAACCGGGCGGCCGCCAGGACCTTGTCCAGGAGCTGCTGCGGGATCGGCTCGCCCGTTCGATAATGCACGGCGTGCTTGCGCAGGATCTCCGGCACGGTCAGCCAGTGCTCGTAAAGCTGCGAGGGCAGCTCCACAAAATCGCGCGAGACCGACGTTCCCGATACGGAAGGGTAGGTCACGTCGGACAAGAGCCCATGAAGCGCGTGGCCGAACTCGTGGAAGAGCGTGCGCGCGTCGTCCAGCGACAGAAGGGCCGGAGACCCTTCACGCGGCTTGGCGAAATTCATGACGTTGTAGATGAGCGGCAGCTGCCCGCCTTCCAGCCGGTGCTGGCTGGCAAAGGCGCTCATCCAGGCGCCGGATCGCTTCGAGGACCGTGCGAAGTAATCCGCCAGGAAGATGCCGATCGTTTCGCCGGAGCGGTTTTTGACGGCAAAGGTCCGGACATCCGGGTGGTAGACCTTCACGCCCTCGAGACGCTCGAAGTCCAGGCCAAAAAGTCGACTGGCGACATCGAAAGCGGCCTCGGCGATGCGATCGAGCTGGAAATAGGGTTTCAGCTCCTCTTCGGTGAAATCGAAGCGCTGACGCCGCAGCTTTTCGGCATAGTGGCGCCAGTCCCAGGGCGCGATGGGTTCGTTGTTGCCTTCGGCGGCGGCGATGTCTGCAAGCGCCGCCTCCTCATCGGCCGCGTGGCGAACGGCCGGTTCCCAAACCGTCTGCAACAGCGCGTTCACCGCGTCGGGGTTCTTCGCCATCGTGTCTTCGAGCTTGTAGGCGGCGAAATTCTCGTAGCCGAGCAGCTTTGCCTTTTCAGCGCGCAGCTTGAGGATTTCGGCGATCAGCGGACGGTTGTCGGTTTCGCCCGGGTTTTCACCGCGTGCCGTCCAGGCCTTGAATGCCGTTTCGCGAAGGTCGCGTCGTTCCGAGAAGGTCAGGAACGGTTCGATGATCGAGCGCGACAGCGTGACGGCGTAGCGTCCATCGGCGCCACGATCGCTTGCCGCCGACGCCATGGCGTCGCGCACGAAATCCGGAAGGCCATCGAGATCGGTTTCATCGAGAAGCAGCTGCCAGGACTGTTCGTCGGCAAGCACGTTCTGCCCGAAACGCGCACCAAGGGTCGCCAGGCGCTCATTGATCGCGGCGAGGCGGGTCTGGTCTTCTTCCGCAAGGTTGGCGCCGGATCGCACAAAGCCTTTCCAGCTTCGCTCCAGCACGCGGAACTGCTCGGTGGTGAGATCCAGCGTCGATGCTCTCCGGAAAAGGGTGTCGATGCGCTGGAACAGCGGCTTGTTCATCGCGATGCGCGAATAATGCCGCGACAGTTGCGGCGCGATCTCGCGCTCGAGCTCCTGAATGGCCGGGTTCGTATGGGCGCCGGCGCGGTTGAAGAAGAGTGCCGAAACCCGCGACAGGCCTTTACCGGCCAATTCCAAGGCTTCGATCGTGTTTTTGAAGGTCGGCGCTGCCTCAGACTGAGCAATCGCCTGGATTTCCGCGTCATGCGCCGAAAGGGCCGCGTCGAAGGCCGGGCGGAAGTCGTCGTCCTCGACCGCAGCAAAATTGGGGAGCCCGTAGGATCCGGACCAGTCAGAAATGCGTTCAAAGGCGATCGGTGAAGCGGCGGTCATGCGCGTATCCAGCTTTGAGAATGCGTTGAACAGCGATGTAATGATGATGTGATCGGAAGCAAGCGGCAGGCGGCTTGCGAAAGCGCATGCCGGATAATAAGTAAGGCTTACTTTTATCGCAGGAAAACCCCATGTCGCGCACAGTCGATCCGGATTCCCTTGGCTTCGTCATCACCGATGTCGGCCGTCTTCTCAGGGCGGCGGTCGAAAAAAGCATCGTTCTCAACGGCACGGACATCACGCCAGGAGAAGCCCGGGCTCTGATCCATATCGCTGCGCTCAACGGCGGCCGCCAGACTGTGCTGGCGGAACGCCTCGGGGTGGAGCCCATGACGGTCTCCGGCTATGTCGACAGGCTGGAGCAACGTGGCCTGGTGGAGCGTCGGGTGGACCCCAGCGATCGCCGCGCACGGCTCGTCTATGCGACGGATGCCGCCGACCAGGTGATCGATGAGGCGCGCGCTGTCGCCGGCTCGGTGCTGGGTGCGGCCATGGAAGGGGTGGCGCCTGCCGACAAGGCCGTCTTCGAAGCGGTTCTGCGCAGTATGAGAGGGTCGCTTCAGAGCATGCTCGGCTGTGATCGCTCAACCAGCGGACAAGCCGCATGACCGACGCCGTCGAACCCGCGGACCGGCCGCTGCTTCAGCCGGGGCGCATGTCGGAGCGCCGCACGAGCCTGATTTCCGCGCTGCTCGTGGCGATCGGTCCCGTGTCGATGGCGCTCTACACCCCGGCGATGCCGGAACTGGTGCAGGCCTTCGACAGCTCGAATGCGGCCATCAAGACCACGCTGACGGTTTATTTTGCCGGCTTTGCGGTGGCGCAACTCGCCGCCGGGCCGCTTGCCGACGCCTTCGGGCGGCGCAAGACGACGCTCGGCTTCCTTCTCGTCTATCTGATAGGTGGCGTGCTCGCTGCCCTGTCGCAAAGCGTTGAAATGCTGCTCGTCGCCCGGCTGATCCAGGGGATCGGCGCTGCCGTCGGCGTCACTGTCGCGCGCGCCATTGTGCGTGATCAGTTTGCGGGCGAGCAGGCAGCGCGCATCATGAACATGGTCGGCATCATCCTCGCCATCGCGCCTGCGCTGTCACCGGCGATCGGTGGCGTGACGCTCAGCATTGCCGGGTGGCATGCGATCTTCGTGCTCATGGTTGGCTTCGGCGTGGTGTCGGGCATCATCGTCTGGTTCGCCATGCGCGAAACGGTCATTCCGAGCACGGCGCTGGCGCGGCCGGGCATGGTGCTGCGCGCCTATCGCACGGTGCTCGGCAGCTCCGAATTCCTGTTCGCGAGCTTGACCTGCGGCTTTGCCGTAGGCGCGCTCTATGCGCAGGCGACTATCCTGCCCTTCGTGCTGATCGACAGGGTGGGGCTGACGCCGACCCAGTTCGGCCTGTCCATGCTGATGCAGTCGGGCTCGTTCTTTCTGGGCTCGCTCACCGTGCGCTCCCTGATGCGGGCCCGAAAGGCTGAGGCACTAGTACTGCCCGGCCTCGCCTTCATCGGCGGCGGTGCGCTGCTCCTGATTGCCCTGCTGCTGATGGCGGGCCCGTCCTTCTACACGGTCATGGTGCCGGTTGGGCTCGCCGCATTCGGCATCGCCTTCGTCATGCCGCACATGCAGGTGGCAGGGCTCGTGCCGTTCCCGCAGATCGCGGGTTCCGCCTCTGCGATGATGGGGTTTATCCAGATGGGATCCGGCTTGCTCGGCGGCTCGGTCGCTGCGCTGATCGGCGATCCGGTGGTCGGCATCGGCGTCGTTGTTCCCGCCATGGCGGCCGTGGCGGTGGCGTCCTATGCAGCCTACCGGTTCACGCGGCGTCGCCACGCGAGCCTTGTCGCTCAGCCGCAGGCGCTCGATCAAACGGCGCCTGCGGAATAGCGTTCGTCTCGATTACTTCGAAGAGCGGTTGCGTGCGGCCAGCGTGCGCAGGCGCAGCGCATTCAGGCGGATGAAGCCGGCGGCGTCCTTCTGGTCGTAAGCGCCACGGTCGTCCTCGAAGGTGACGAGCGCGTCCGAGTAAAGCGATTTCGGCGACGAGCGGCCGGTGACCATGACGTTGCCCTTGTAGAGCTTGAGCGTCACTTCGCCTTCCACATGCTCCTGGCTCCGGTCGATCGCCGCCTGCAGCATTTCGCGCTCGGGCGAGAACCAGAAACCGTAATAGATGAGCTCGGCATAGCGCGGCATCAGCTCATCCTTGAGGTGCGCCGCGCCACGGTCGAGCGTGATCGACTCGATTGCGCGGTGCGCTGCAAGCAGGATCGTGCCACCCGGGGTTTCGTAGACGCCACGCGATTTCATGCCGACGAAACGGTTTTCGACGAGGTCGAGGCGACCGATGCCGTTGTCGCGGCCGTAATCGTTGAGCTTGGCCAGAAGCGTCGCCGGCGACAGACGCTCGCCGTTGATCGATACGGCATCGCCGCGCTCGAAGCCCACCGTGATGATTGTTGCCTTGTCCGGCGCGGCCTCCGGCGAAATCGTGCGCATATGCACATATTCCGGAGCCTCGACGGACGGATCTTCCAGAACCTTGCCCTCTGACGAGGAGTGCAGGAGGTTCGCGTCGACCGAGAAGGGCGCTTCGCCCTTCTTGTCCTTGGCGACCGGGATCTGGTGCTGCTCGGCGAAATTCAGAAGATCGGTGCGGCTCTTGAAGGACCAGTCGCGCCAGGGCGCGATGATCTTGATGTCGGGGTTCAGCGCGTAGGCGGAAAGCTCGAAGCGGACCTGGTCGTTGCCCTTGCCGGTCGCGCCATGGGCGATCGCGTCGGCGCCGGTCTTTTCGGCGATCTCGACAAGGTGCTTGGAGATCAGCGGACGGGCGATCGACGTGCCGAGAAGGTAAACGCCTTCATAGACGGCATTGGCGCGAAACATCGGGAAGACGAAGTCGCGCACGAATTCCTCGCGCACATCCTCGATGAAGATCTCCTTGATGCCGAGCATCTCGGCCTTCTTGCGCGCTGGCTCCAGCTCTTCGCCCTGGCCGAGATCGGCCGTGAAGGTGACCACTTCGGCGCCAAGCTCGGTCTGCAGCCATTTCAGAATGATCGATGTGTCGAGGCCGCCCGAATAGGCGAGAACGACTTTCTTGACGTCTTTCAGAGCGCTCATGGAATATCCGCTTCGGAGAGATTGGCAGGGGGTCGAATGTGGCGCGCACTTTATTCAGAACGCGCCCTGACACAAGCCACCGGCATGGCGTGACGACGCGAATCGGGTGGCGGACGGTCGGTTTCGGCGCTAGGGAATGCGCATCACGCTTCCTCCAGGACCGACCGTCATGTCCTTCATTCCCGACTGGCCGACGCTGGCAGCATTTTCCGCTGCTTCGATCTTTCTTGCGATCACGCCCGGGCCGGACATGACGCTCTTCATAAGCCGCGCGCTTTCCGATGGAAGGCGAGCCGGCATTGCCTGCATTGCGGGTGCAATGACCGGCTGCCTGGTCCACACGACGCTGGTGGCGCTTGGCCTGTCGGCGCTGATCGTGGCGTCGCCGACGGCATTCCTCGTGCTGAAGATCGTTGGCGCCGGCTATCTGTTGTATCTCGCAGTCCAAGCGGTGCGGCACGGGTCCACGCTGACGGTCGAGACCGGCCCCGTGCGCAGGCGGTCTTTCTTCAGCAACTGGGCGGTCGGGCTTGGGGTCAATCTGCTCAACCCGAAGGTCGCGCTGTTCTTCATGACCTTCCTGCCGCAATTCGTGTCGGTTCGGGATCCGAACGTCGCCAGCAAGCTGTTCTTCCTCGGCTTTCTGTTTGTGGCTCTGTCGCTGCCGATCGTGATTGCGATCGTGCTCGGCGCCGAGCGCCTGGCCGACTGGCTGAAGCGGAACACCAAGGCGATGCGCGCCGTCGATTACGGTTTTGCCGGGATCTTTTCGGCTTTCGCCATCAAGGTGCTGCTGACGCAGGGGCGCTAAAGCGTTTCCTGCTCCGAGCGAAACTATTCCGCAGTGCGGCTGGCAGCCTCGCGCTCCATGCGCCGCCGCTTGATCTGGCGCGGTAGCCAGCCGCCGGCGTGGCGTCCGGCGATGACCCAGTAGGCCAGGCCGCCAAGCATGCCGGAAACGATGATGACGGCCACGAAGCTGATCGAGGGATTGCCGTCCTGCTGCGGGTTCAAAAGCAGGAAGGCGAGGCAGAGCGCCGCGACGACGCCACCCGAGAGGCAGTAGAACAACCAGCCGCGGCGGCGCTGCATCTCTGAGTAGAGCGCGATGAACATCGCAGGGATCAGCGATGCGTAGGCGACGAGGCCGGCAACGGTAAGAACGCCGATCATGACGCTGATCCACGTGCCGTCGCCGGTGATGTTGCGGACGTCCTCGGGCGTTACCGCGCGTGTCAGGAAGGCAAGCGTGGCGCCGGTGACGATGCAGGCTACGAAAAATGCAAACGCCATCATGAGCAGGCGCAGAAAGAACAGAAAGAAGCGGTTCACGCCCTTTGCCTCACTCGGCGCCGTGTCCGGCGATCATCATGGATTCCAGAGCTAGTCTTTCCGATTTACGCAGCCGCTCCGATTCGGATTTCAGCTGACCACAGGCGGCGAGAATATCGCGGCCGCGCGGTGTGCGGATCGGCGATGCATAGCCTGCATGATTGACGAAGTCGGCAAAGCGCTCGATCTGCTCCCAGTCGGAGCACTCGTATGCGCTGCCCGGCCACGGGTTGAAGGGGATCAGGTTGATCTTGGCCGGGATGCCCTTCAAGAGCTTCACCAGATCGCGGGCATCTTCCAGGCTGTCGTTGACGCCTTTCAGCATCACATATTCGAAGGTGATGCGCCGCGCGTTGGAGAGGCCCGGATAGTCGCGGCAGGCCTGCAGCAGATCCTTCAGCGGGTACTTCTTGTTGATCGGAACGAGTTCGTCACGCAGATCGTCGCGCACGGCATGCAGCGAAATCGCCAGCATAACGCCGATTTCCTCGCCGGCCCGGCGTATTTCCGGAACGACGCCAGAGGTCGACAACGTGATGCGGCGGCGGGAGATCGAGAGGCCTTCGCCATCCGAGGCGATCAGCAGAGCCTGCTTCACGTTTTCGAAATTGTAGAGCGGCTCGCCCATGCCCATCATCACGATGTTGGACACCTTGCGGCCTTCGCTCGGCACCATCGTGCCCGGCGCGGCTTCGACATCGGGGAAATCACCAAGGCGATGGCGGGCAAGGATCAGCTGCGAGAGGATTTCGCCGGAGGTGAGGTTACGCACAAGCTTCTGCGTGCCGGTGTGGCAGAACGAACAGGTGAGCGTGCAGCCGACCTGGCTCGAAACGCAAAGCGTGCCGCGGCCTTCTTCGGGGATGTAGACCGTTTCGACCTCGACGGGTCGGCCGGCACCGCGCGATGGAAAGCGCAGCAGCCATTTGCGGGTGCCATCGTTCGAGATCTGCTCATCGGCGATTTCCGGCCACCCGATGGTGAAGTTGGCCTTGAGGAGCGCGCGCATCTCCTTGGAGATGTTCGACATGCGGTCGAAATCGTTGACGCCGCGCATATAGAGCCAGTGCCACAGCTGACTGACGCGCATGCGCACCTGTTTCTGCGGTACGCCGACATTGGCGAGCGCAGTGCCGAGGTCTTCCCGCGACAGGCCGACCAGGTCGAGCGGTTCTGCACGCACAGGCGCGCGCTGAGCCAGCTGTTCGCGCTGTGCCGGATCGCTGAGTTCGAGTGTCAAAGCCATGTTAATCTGCCGCTTTCCAATGCGAAGCGCCCCCGCAGATCAGGACTGCGGCGGCGCATTATTAGCTTTAGCGATGTCGTTGGCGGGCCATGTATCACACATGGGCCGGATCGTCACCCTTGCAGGCTCAAAGCCGCAAGGGTGAGCGCGATCATCAATTGCAGTTTTGAATTTCGTTCAAAGCTGCGGTCACGCCGGAGAGCGAATAGGAATAGCTCGTTGCAGTGCCGCGTCCGGACACGGCCTGGACCGTCATGGACGAGCCGCCGCGCATCGCCGTTACGAGGGCAGGCTCCTCAGCCGCATTCTCGACCCAGGCGGAATTGCCACGCGAGAACAGGGTGAAGGCGCGCCCGTCGACCGTGACATTGACCTTGGAGGCATCCTGCAGCGGGTAGCCCATCATCGCCTGCGGTTCATAGGAGACGTTCTGGCCGGGGCGCTGGGAGACGAGGAAGAAGTTCTCGCCGTGGTTGACGGAGCTCGGTTCGGAGCTGGTCGGGACGGAGAGGATGTAGCACACCTTCCCGTTGCCGCTGTCATAGGAATAGGCACCCCAGGCATTGAACTGATTCATGCGTGTGGGAGATTGGGCGTAGGCGGTCGCCGTTGTCGCCGCCGTGAGCGCGAGTGCGGTGAGAAGAGTCTTCACGAACATTTTATCCTGCCGGTTGCCTGATCAGAATTGACGAAGCGTCGTCCGCCGCAACGCCCTTTGGCGGGCAAACAACACCGCTTCGGTTTAATTTTACTTAATCGCGGTTACCAAACCGTAACCCTATGGTTTTTTTACCACGATCATGCGCTTGCTTGACGAAACCCCCGAGGCCTGAACCGGCTGACAGCCACACTCTGTCTGCCGGCCAAATGCACCGGCGGAAAGCCCCATCGCTCCTCATCGAAACGATGTTGCGACTATGCGGCAAAGAATCCGGCAACAGTTTGACCTTTGCAAAAAGCTGTGTACCTGTCTGCACTTGGTGCCGGTCGGCAGACTTCACCGAACCGCACCGCGTTAATCAGGACGACGCCCACGAATGACTGTCGAGTTGAATGAGCGCTTTGCCCGGCTCGCCCGAGCCGTCGCCGTCGAGCGCGACAAGTCGGCGTTCGCGCAGCTGTTCGATTATTTCGCGCCCCGCATCAAATCCTACCTTCTGCGCCTGAACATGCAGCCGCAGGAAGCCGAGGAGCTGGCGCAGGAAGTGATGATCGTCCTGTGGCACAAGGCAGGGCTTTTCGACCCGGCGAAGTCGTCTCTGGCCACCTGGCTGTTCCGCGTCGCCCGAAACCGCCGGATCGATGCGCTGCGTCGAGATCGCGGCAAGGACCTCGATGCCGAAGATCCGTCGCTCCTGCCGAGCGCGCCGGAAGCGCCCGATCTGGTGATGGATGCGGAGCAGCGCGACGAGCGGGTGCGCCGCGCCATGAGCGTGCTGCCGACCGAACAGCTCGAGCTGGTGCGGCTGGCCTTCTTCATCGGCCTTTCCCACAGCCAGATTGCGGAAGAAACCGGATTGCCGCTCGGCACGGTCAAATCCCGCATCAGACTGGCTTTTGGTCGGCTGAAGAAGGCGCTCGAAGACGATCCGAGGATCGATACGGACGACTGATCCTCTGCCGGTTCTGGCGATCAGAAGGTCGATGCGGTTCCTGCTGCTTCGGCTTCTTTGCCGAGCGTCTCGCGGGCGGCGGCATAATGCGCTTCGGTCATGTGGCTGCGCACGGCCGTGATCGCGGCGGCGAGAACCGCCAGATCATCGCCGAAGCCGATGATGGCGATGAAATCCGGCACGAAATCGAACGGCAGAACGAAGTAAGCGAGCGCCGCCAGGAGCGTTCCGCGCACCCGCGTCGGCGTCTTCGGATCCAGCGCGCAATAATAGGCTGCGACCAGATCTTCGATGAACGGCACATACTGAGCCGCGCGCCGCAGTGTCTCGAAGAACTTCGCGCGAACGCGGCTTTCCTGCTCGCGCTGGCCCTGCGTGTCTTCGACCGTCAGAATGTCGGCGATCTTTTTGTCGTCCATAGACGTGCCTCTTAACGTTCAATCCGCTCTGACAAATCGTGGCCTAAAGCGGCCTCTTCAAGTTTCCGTCAGGCGGTGATGGTATCCATGAAATGCGCCAGCTGAATGTCGAGTCGGCTCACGCCACCCACATCGTGGGTTCGAAGCGTCACGTCCACGTTCTTGTACACATTCGACCATTCGGGATGATGATTCATCGTTTCGGCCTTCAGCGCGACGCGGCTCATGAAGCCGAATGCCTCGTTGAAATCTGCAAAGACGAAGCGCCGTTCAATCGCCTCTCCCGATGCTGAGAGCGTCCATTGCGGCAAGCCCGCCAACGCTTCGCGCACGGCATCTCCGCCCATCTTTTCGACAGTCATGACTGGTTCAACCTTTCGAACGTTCCCGCTCCAATAAAGGCTAAAGCGGGCTGTAATAGGCGTTTGGCAGCAGGCTGCTCCCCGTGCCGGCCGATGCATTGGCCTCGTCGAGAGGGAACGCTTCCTCCGTCACATAGGGTCCCCCGCCGACGGAATCCCGCGAGGACATGAGGACGAAGCGGGTGACCGTGAACGCCTGCGTGTGGAAATCGCCGCGCCCCTGGAGGTAGCGCACCACGTCGCTTTCTCTTGCCGTCTTGATGCGCGCCAAGGTGACATGTGGTTTGAACTTGCGCGGATCGGCCGGCAGTCGCAACCGCTGGCACACCCGCTCTATTTCGGCCTGAAGGGCCATGAGTTCGGCGGTCGGCGTGACGCCGGCCCAGATGGAATGCGGCTTCTTGGCGCCGAAAGACCCCATGCCCTGGAGCCGTACCGGAAATTCGGTCCGGCGGATGCGGTCGAAAGCGTTGACGATCTCGTCGGCTGTGGGACCGTCCACGTCACCGATGAAGCGGAGCGTGATGTGATAGTTTTCCACGTCGATCCATCGCGCGCCGGGAAGCCCGCCGCGCAAGAGGGAAAGCGACATTGTGGTGTCACGCGGGAGTTCGAGGGCGGCGAATAGTCTCGGCATGGAGATCTCCCCGAATCGAAAGGCACTCTCAGCGAATCATGCGACGCAGCCGTCGACAATCCCTAAATATTCAGCGTCCACTTTTGCCTTATCGGGTTCCAACGCGCGTCTCAGGCATCTGGTTTCAAGCGCTGCAGCAATTCTTCTGCGGCAGGAATGAACCGCTCGACCATCACGTCGATGCCGTCTTCATTCGGGTGGATCCCGTCGTCGAGATTGAGTGCGGCCTCAGCGGCAACGCCATCGAGGAAGAAGGGGTAGAAAACCAGATCGTGCTTTTCGGCGAGACGCTCGAAAAGACCGTTGAATCGCGTCTGATAGTCAGCACCCATATTCGGCGACGCCAGCATGCCGGCTAGCAGCACTTCAATGTTGCGGGCCTTCAGCCGTGTGATCATTTCCTCGATATTGGCTTCGGTCCGCGCCGGGTCGATGCCGCGCAGCATGTCGTTGGCACCGAGTTCGAGGATCACCGCATCCGTGCCGTCCGGCACCGACCAATCGAGCCGCGACAGGCCGGCCGAACTGGTATCGCCGGATACGCCGGCATTGGCGATCACGACATCGTGTCCGCGTTCCTGAAGTGCCGCTTCCAGGCGAACCGGGAACGCATAGGCGGCATCGAGCTGGTAACCGGCCATGAGGCTATCGCCAAAACCCACGATCTGAAGGGTTTCAGCACGCGATGCGGTCACGCTTGCCATCAAGGAGACACAGAATGCGAGGAGGAAAGCGGAAAGCCGTTTAACATTCATTGCACCGTTCCTAAATCTTTTTGCGGCCTTGCAGCGTAGACGCCGGGGCAGCCGCCATATCCGGACATATAGGAAGCTTCCGCCTTGACCCAACACATCATCGATCTCGCCGACGCCGATCTGACCCTCGGAAACGGCGCTTCGTCGGTTCATGTCATGAAGCGAATGTCCCTCAAGATTAACGCCGGAGAGTCGGTCGGGATCATCGGTCCTTCGGGATCGGGCAAGTCGACCCTGCTCATGGTTCTCGCGGGCCTGGAAAAGATCGACAGCGGCGCGATCACCATCGCAGGCGCCGAATTGCACAGCATGAGCGAAGATGCGGTCGCCGATTTTCGGGGTCGGCATATCGGCATCGTCTTCCAGTCCTTTCACCTCATTCCGAACATGACCGCGCTCGAAAACGTCGCCGTGCCGCTCGAGCTCGCCGGACGCAACGACGCGTTCGAGGTGGCGGAGCGGGAGCTTCGGGCCGTCGGACTCGGCGAGCGCCTGTCACACCATCCCGGCGAGATGTCGGGCGGCGAACAACAGCGCGTAGCGATTGCACGGGCGCTGGCGCCGTCGCCGGCCGTTCTGATCGCGGACGAGCCGACGGGCAACCTGGACGCGGAAACCGGCCGGCAGATCGCCGACCTTCTCTTCGCAAAGCAGGCCGAGCGCGGCACCACGCTGCTGCTGGTGACGCATGATCCGCAGCTTGCGGCGCGCTGCAACCGGCAGATCAAAGTGCGCTCCGGCGAGATCGTCGATGACGGTCTTGGCCAGGGGCAGCCGGTTGCTCAGGCGCGCGGAGCCTATGCATGAGCCAGGCGAAAACCAGCCGGGCGGCTTCGAGCCAGAATTTCAAGTTGGCCTTCCGTTTGGCGCTGCGCGAAATGCGCGGCGGCCTGTCGGGCTTCTACATCTTCCTCGCCTGCATCGTTCTCGGAACAGCGGCGATCGCGGGCGTCAATTCGGTGTCGCGGTCGATCACCGAGGCAATCGCGGCCGAAGGCCAGGCCATTCTCGCCGGTGACATTCGCTTCGAGATCGACAACCGACCGGCGACCGGCGACGATCTCGCCTTCGTCGAAGGCCTCGGCGATGTGGCGCAATCCGTCAATCTGCGTTCCATGGCCAGGCTCGAGGATGGCAGCGACCAGTCGCTCGTCGAAGTGAAGGCGGTGGATGACCTCTACCCGCTCTACGGGTCCCTCGTCACCGAACCGGCGCTCGATTTCGATGCGCGGCATGGTCTTATCGAAGGCGTCTACGGCGCGGTCGTTGCGCCTGTGCTTCTGGAACGGATGGGCCTTTCGATCGGCGATCGCCTGACGCTCGGCAGCGCAACTTTCGAGGTGCGCGCGTCGCTGATCAACGAGCCCGACCTCCTGTCCGAAGGCTTTGCATTCGCGCCGCGCTTCCTCGTTTCGGTGGATGCGCTTGAAGCGGCAGGTCTTCTCCAGCTCGGCAGCCTTGTCGAATATGTCTACAAGGTCCGCCTGCCGGAGCCTGCGACCTATGATCAGCTGCAGGCTATCCGTGACGAAGCGCGGGCGGACTACACGGATGCCGGCTGGGCCGTGCGCACCAGCGCCAACGCCGCGCCGCAGCTGACCGAAAACATCGAACGCTTCTCGCAGTTTCTCACGCTCGTGGGCCTGACGGCGCTTGTCGTCGGCGGCGTTGGCGTCGCCAATGCCGTGCGTGCTTTCATGGATTCAAAGCGCGGCGTGATCGCAACGCTCAAATGCGTCGGCGCATCGAGCCGCTTCGTGGTCATGGTCTATCTGGTCCAGATAGGCATCGTGGCCACCATCGGTGTCCTGATCGGCGTGGTCATCGGGGCGATCGTACCCTTCGTGGCGGCAGTGTTTCTTGCGGATCTGCTTCCGATCGGCAGCGGTGTCTCCGTGCATCCGGGCGCGCTCTTGCTCGCTGCAGTCTTCGGTCTGCTGACCGCGCTCGCCTTCGCAATCCTGCCGCTTGGCCGCGCACAGGATGTGCCGGCAACCGCACTGTTTCGAAGCCAGGGTTTCGACGGTGCAGGCTGGCCTGCCAAGCGCTACCTCGCGGCAACCGCCGTCACCATGGTGGCGCTAGCGGCGCTTGCGATCCTCACATCGTTCGATCGCTTCATCGCGATCATCTTTCTGGCGGCGATCGCGTTCTCCTTCGTGGTTCTCCGCTCGGTGGCAGTGCTCATCCAGTGGGCGGCAAAGCGCAGCCCGCGCGTGAATTCCGCAGCGCTTCGACTCGCCATCGGCAACATTCACCGGCCGGGCGCCTTGACGCCGTCCGTCGTTCTCTCTCTTGGGCTCGGGCTCGCGCTGTTGGTGACGCTGGCGCTGATCGACGGCAATCTGCGGCGCGAACTTGCCGGCAATCTGCCGGAGCGCGCGCCGAACTTCTTCTTCGTCGACATCCAGTCGAGCGAGATCGACCAGTTCAGGGAGATCGTCGCGACCGCTGCGCCGGAAGGCGACATCGATGCTGTGCCGATGCTGCGCGGGCGGATCGTCGGCATCAATGGCGAAGTGCCGAATCCCGAAGATTACGCCGAGGGTCGCTGGGTCCTACGCGGTGATCGCGGTATCACCTATGCGCCAACACTGCCCGCCGGCACGGCGCTGACGGAAGGGGAGTGGTGGGCCGAAGACTATGACGGTCCTCCACTCGTCTCGTTCTCGGCCGAAGAGGCTGGCGAACTTGGCCTCGGCATCGGCGATTCCATCACCGTCAATGTGCTCGGCCGCGAAGTGACCGCAGAGATCGCCAATCTGCGCGAGATCCAGTGGGAATCGCTGTCGATTAACTTCATCATGGTCTTTTCGCCCAACACATTTGCCGGCGCACCGCATGCGTGGCTTGCGACGCTGACCGATCCGAGCCTCGATGCGGCGCAGGAAGGGCAGATCCTGCGTGAGGTGACGAATGCGCTGCCGACGGTCACGAGTGTGCGTGTCAAGGACGCGATCGACGTGGTCGATCGTCTCGTGGAGCAGCTGGCCGTCGCGATCCGCGCTGCTGCGGCCGTCGCGCTGATCGCCTCGATCCTCGTGCTTTCAGGTGCGCTGGCTGCGGGAAACCGGGCACGGACCCACGATGCGGTGGTGCTGAAGACGCTCGGGGCGACGCGCAGCACACTGATCCGCGCGTTTTCCTACGAGTATCTGATCCTCGGGCTGGCGACGGCGATCTTTGCGCTGTTCGCTGGTGGCGTGGCCGCCTGGTACATCGTTGCGCGCATTATGACGCTGCCCTCGAGCTTCCTGCCCGACGTTGCCATATCCACGCTCGTGATTGCGATCGTGGTGACGGTGGGGATCGGCCTTGCCGGCACATGGCGGGTTCTGGGCCAGAAAGCAGCACCAATTCTCCGCAATCTTTAACGTTTGACACACTGCGCGACTATTGGGCGCAGGATGTTAGCGTTTCCGCGGCGGGAATCGGCGTTCTGCCTAGAGCCGAGGGTCTTGCTCTTGGCTCAGCTAATCCTCATATTATCCACAGGCATGCTGGAGCCCCGCAGCGGCGCCTGGGTTGGTCGATGACACGACCCGACACCGTTTCACTTCCGGGGCTTTGAAAGAGGAAACTATGGCTGACCTTCGTAACTACCAGACCCGCTCGGCCCCGGCCGGGATGCAGGCCGGAGCTGCGATCGACCAGGGCCTGCGCAGCTACATGCTTCGCGTCTACAATCTGATGGCCCTCGGACTGGCGATCACGGGTGTTGCTGCCTATGCGACATTCGCATTGGCACAGAGCAATCCTGCGTTTGCGCAACTCATGTATGCCAGCCCGCTGCGCTGGGTCGTGATGCTCGCTCCGCTGGCGCTCGTCTTCTTCCTGAGCTTCCGCATTCAGAACATGAGCGTCAGTGCGGCGCAGACCACGTTCTGGATCTACTCGGCCGTCATGGGCCTGTCTCTATCGTCGATCTTCCTGGTCTTCACGGGCCAGAGCATCGTACAGACATTCTTCATCACCGCCGCATCGTTCGGCGCACTGTCGCTTTACGGCTACACGACGAAGCGCGATCTGTCAGGCATGGGTTCGTTCCTTTTCATGGGCTTGATCGGTCTGATCATCGCCATGGTCGTGAACATCTTCCTTGCTTCGAGCGCTCTGCAGTTCGCGATCTCGGCAATCGGCGTCCTGATCTTCGCAGGCCTGACGGCTTACGATACGCAGGAAATCAAGACGATGTACTATGAAGGCGACTCAAGCGATGCCGCCGGCCGCAAGGCCATCATGGGTGCGCTTCGCCTGTACCTCGACTTCATCAACATGTTCATGTTCCTGCTGCAGTTCATGGGCAACCGCGAATAAGCAGAACACGGATAGGTGTTTCGAAAGGGCGGCCTGCGGGTCGCCCTTTTTCGTTGCGGGATCGTCATCATGCGCGCTGGTATCAGACCTGAAGCTAGGCTATCTGGCGAGCGAAACCGAACGCGATGGTGCTTGCCCCATGTCTTTCTCAATCCGTCCCGCCACGTCCGCCGATCTCGATGCGATCACCGCAATCTATCGGGAGAATGTGCAGAACGGCACGGCAACCTACGAGCTTGATGCGCCCGATCGCACCGAGATGGAACGTCGGTTTTCAACGATCACGGGCAAGGGATACCCCTATCTCGCGGCAGAAGGAGCCGACGGGGCCTTGATCGGCTACGCCTATGCATCCGCTTTCCGGGACAGACCGGCCTATTCGTGGCTGGTTGAGGATTCCATCTATCTCGCACCAGAGGCGCGCGGGCAGGGTCTGGGCAAGGCCCTGCTCGCAGACCTGCTGTCGCGGACCGAGGCGCTTGGGTTCCGGCAGATGGTTGCAGTGATCGGCGGTGCCCATCCCGCATCGGTCGCCGTGCACCGTGCCTGTGGCTTCGACTTGATCGGCACGATGCCAGGCACAGGTTTCAAATTCGGCCGATGGCTGGATACCGTCATCATGCAGAAGGCGCTGGGCGCGGGTAACGAAACGCCGGCGGATTTGACGCGCTATCCGGGCACGCTGGCGAACGGCATCGCTGGTCGGTGAGATATATGACGGCTCGACGGTTAGATACCGACGAGCTTCGGCTTCTTGTCGAGCACGCGCAGCACGGTTTCCAGTTCGTGGCCGCGCTTCAGAATCATACCATTGGCCGCAACGACGCTGAACGCTCCCTGTCGACGGGCATTCTTCGGGCATTTTTCGATCCGGTAGAGCGGGACCTCACTTGTGCGTCGAAATGCGGAAAATACGGCCTTCTCGCGAAGATGGTCGAGCGCGTAATCGCGCCACTCTCCGGACGCAACCATGCGGCCATAGAGTCTCAGGATCGTATCGAGTTCGCGGCGATTGAAGGTGACGGGAAGAGGCTCGGCGCCGCTTTTGTAATCCGTCATATGGACGATGTTTGCGCCCTGTTCTGGCACGTGATCCGTCATCGGGTCTCCTGGGATTTCCGACCTTGGGCATGACAACCGTGTGACAGTTTGCCTGCCGGCTGCCGAAATGCAAGGAAAAGAAAGCGTTAAAAGGCCGATCACGAAAGGCGACCGTGCGCGTTACCAAGTGAACCGAAACGGTTACTTGAGCGGGTTTTGGCCGCAATTGGGCCGCACCGATGCCCGAATTGGAGACGAGATTCCGATCGTTGCCTCAGACGGCTCGGTCCGGTGACTTTCGAATTCAAAGCCCCCCAGCCCCTCGAAACCGCTGGGCCGAGCCAACTCCCTGATGCAGCATTCGAAAAGGTCGCTTCGGCGACCTTTTTTTGTGTCCGCTCTTCCTGAGGAATGCTCTCAATCAGTTCTTGCAGAAGGCTCGATGAGCGCTGCACCGATAATCGCGCCGGGCGCGCGGCCGTTCACCATTCTCTGCAGCAGGATTGCGCCATTCCGGTTGACCCAGTCGTCGATCATCATGGCGGGCAAGGTGATGCGCTCGGCGTCGCCCTTCCAGACACCAACGATCTGAAGTTCGCGTACGCTGTTCACGTAGGTGTAGCTTGCGCCATCGTTTTCGCCGGCCTCGATCGGCACGGTGTTCTCGCGATCGAAGACGACGAGCACCACATGGGCCTTTCCTTCGCCCTCGCCGACATCGATGACGAGCGTATCGTCATCATGGGCGACGTCGACGTCGACCACGAGGCCGCGGCCGTCGCGCTCCATCGCGGAAAGGGTGGTGTCGATATGCCCGCGCGAGGCGCCATTGACGTGGTCGCGGCCATTGAGAACGGCCTGGGGAGTGTAAACGCTCTTGCGCTCGAAGGTCGTTGCATAGGCCTTTTGGCGCGCGGTGTTTTCCGGCGAGGCCAGCGTGTCCTTCCAGCCGAGATAATTCCAGTAGTCGACATGATAGGCGAGTGCGATCACGTCGCCTTCTTCGGCCAGATCGGCGAGCACGGCATCTGCCGGCGGGCAGGAGGAGCATCCCTGGCTTGTGAAGAGCTCGACGACACCCAGCGGCTTGTCGCCTGCTATGGTGGCGGTTGGGCAGACGGCGAGCGACAGAAGCAGCAGCGCCGGCGCAATCTTCGATCTGACCATCATCAACTTGACCATTCTGGCGCACGCCATGGCGCATATGGCCCGAAACTGTCGATCACGGGTCCTTCTTGCGCTGTCCATCCGTTAAAAACGCTACAGGCCGCGCAGATCAAGCAAAAGTCACGTTCGAGTGACGCGCGCGCCCCGAATTTTTGATCCGGGGCGGACATCGAAGTCGAAGCTCGAGGCCGCACTGCACGGCCTCAAGCGGATTCAAGCAGTATCAGGCAGCAAGATCGCGCAGAACCGTCTGCAGAATCCCGCCATTTTCCATGTAGGTGACCTCATCCAGCGTCTCGACGCGGCTGATGATCGTGACGTCCTTGACCGTGCCGTCGCCGTAGGTGATGCGGGCGGTCTTGGTTTCGCGGGGCTTCAGCTTGGTGAGGCCTTCGATAGTCACGGTTTCGTCACCACGCAGGTTGAGGCTTGCCCAGCTCGTTCCTTCTTCGAGAACGAAGGGGATCACGCCCATGCCGACGAGGTTGGCGCGGTGGATACGCTCGAAGCTCTGCGCGATCACGGCGCGTACGCCGAGAAGGACAGTGCCCTTTGCAGCCCAGTCGCGCGACGAGCCGTTGCCATACTCGGCGCCGGCGAAGATGACGAGCGGCACGCCCTCTTCCTTGTACCGCATGGCTGCGTCGAAGATCGACATCTCTTCCTTCGACGGATAGTGGATCGTGTATCCACCTTCCTTGCCGTTCGGGCCCATCATGTGGTTGCGCAGACGGATGTTGGCGAAGGTGCCGCGCATCATGATCTCGTGGTTGCCACGACGGGTGCCGTACTGGTTGAAGTCGGCAGCGCCGACGCCACGCTCCATGAGATATGCACCGGCAGGCGATGCCGCCTTGATCGAACCGGCCGGCGAGATGTGGTCGGTGGTGATCTTGTCGCCGAGCAGGCCGAGAACGCGTGCACCGACGATGTCGCTCGTGCCGCCTGCGCCCTTGCCCATTCCGACGAAGTACGGCGGGTTCTGCACGTAGGTCGATGAATCGTCCCAGGTGTAGGTGTCGCCGGCCGGAACCTGAACGTTCTGCCAGTTCTCGTCGCCACGGAACACGTCGGCATACTTGCTCTCGTAGACGTCACGGGTGACGTATTTCAGGATGAAGTCCTGAATTTCTTTCGAGGTC
Source organism: Georhizobium profundi (assembly GCF_003952725.1). Taxonomy (NCBI): domain Bacteria; kingdom Pseudomonadati; phylum Pseudomonadota; class Alphaproteobacteria; order Hyphomicrobiales; family Rhizobiaceae; genus Georhizobium; species Georhizobium profundi. Next base: position 643,947 of record NZ_CP032509.1, read on the forward strand.
GGCCAGATGTCGCGCAGATAAACCGGCTGACCGTCGGAGCCTTCGCCGATCGGCTCGGTGGTCAGGTCCTTCTTCACCGTTCCGGCCAGCGCGTAGGCAACGACCAGCGGCGGCGAAGCGAGGTAGTTCGCCTGGACGTCCGGCGAAATGCGGCCTTCGAAGTTGCGGTTGCCCGAAAGCACGCCGGCAGCGATGAGGCCCTTGTCGTTGATCGTCTTCGACACCGGAGCCGGCAGCGGGCCGGAGTTGCCGATGCAGGTCGTGCAGCCGAAGCCGACGAGGTTGAAGCCGAGCGCGTCGAGGTCTTTCTGCAGACCGGCCTTTTCGAGGTAGCCGGCAACGACCTGGCTTCCGGGAGCGAGCGATGTCTTCACCCAGGGCTTCGTCTTCAGGCCCTTGGCAACGGCGTTGCGTGCAAGCAGACCGGCACCGATCAGAACCGATGGGTTCGACGTGTTTGTGCAGGACGTGATGGCGGCAATGGCGACATCGCCGTGGCCGAGATCGTAGTCCGCGCCTTCGACGGCATAGCGCATGTCGATCTGGCCCGGCTTCTTGTACTCTTCAGCCAGCGACTTTTCGAAACCGGATGCGATGCCTTCGAGCGGAATGCGGCCTTCGGGACGCTTCGGGCCGGCCATGGAGGGCACGACGGTGCCGAGGTCGAGCTCGAGCGTGTCGGTGAAGACCGGATCTGCCGAACCTGCCTCGCGCCACATGCCCTGCGCCTTCGAATAGGCTTCGACGAGCGCGATGCGGTCGCGATCGCGGCCCGAAACGGTGAGGTAGTTGATCGTTTCGGAATCGACCGGGAAGAAGCCGCAGGTCGCGCCGTATTCAGGGCCCATATTGCCGATCGTCGCGCGGTCGGCGAGCGTCATGTTGTCGAGGCCGGGGCCGAAGAATTCGACGAACTTGGCGACGACGCCCTTCTTGCGCAGCATCTGGACGACGGTGAGCACGAGGTCGGTGGCGGTGACGCCTTCCTTCAGTGCGCCGGTGACCTTGAAGCCGATGACTTCCGGCAGGAGCATCGAGATCGGCTGACCGAGCATGGCCGCTTCGGCTTCGATGCCGCCGACGCCCCAACCGAGAACGCCGAGACCGTTGATCATGGTCGTGTGGCTGTCGGTGCCGACGCAGGTGTCCGGATAGGCGACGGTTTCGCCGTCCTCATCCTTCGTCCAGACGGTCTGGCCGAGATATTCGAGGTTTACCTGGTGGCAGATGCCGGTACCGGGCGGAACGACGCGGAAGTTCTGGAAGGCCTGCTGGCCCCACTTCAGGAAGCGGTAGCGCTCGCCGTTGCGCTCATATTCCTTCTCGACGTTGTTCGCGAAGGCCTGCGGCGTGCCGAACTCGTCGACGATGACCGAGTGGTCGATGACGAGGTCGACCGGGACGAGCGGGTTGATCTTCTGTGGGTCACCGCCGAGCGATGCCATGGCGTCGCGCATGGCTGCGAGGTCGACGACGGCGGGAACGCCGGTGAAGTCCTGCATGAGCACGCGGGCAGGACGGTAGGCAATCTCGCTGCCGCCGGTGCCCTTGTCGTCGAGCCATTTGCTGACATTGATGATGTCGTTCTTGGTGACCGAACGGCCATCTTCATTGCGCAGGAGGTTTTCGACAACGACCTTCATCGAGAAAGGCAGGCGCGAAACGCCTTCGAGGCCGTTTGCCTCTGCCTTGGTAAGGTCGAAATAGACATAGTCTTTGTCGCCCACCTTGAGGGTGGAGCGGCAATTGAAGCTGTCGAGCGATTTGGACAAGTGAAACCCCGTCTTCGTCTGATCAGCCGAAGCTGCCGGGCGAACGCCTATACGCTTGATCCCGCGAGGGGATGCGTGAGGATGCGGGTACGGTCATTTCCGCTGTCCGCCCGTGATCGTGAATGCCTTCCGGCAGATCATGTTCGGCGCAAGGATGGTGATCACGCCGACCGCTGGCGTGGTTGCAGGCCTTATAGATAATTTCTATGAAGGGTTCCAGTGCATCGGGGCAAAATGCGACGGATTTCGCAGCCACGCCGCAAGCTGCCCTCACGGGCAATTTCGCCCAGGGGAAAAGCATGCGGCTGATCGCCGAAAGACTGACGGCAAGCCGGGGAAGTGAGCCGATTTTCGCGGATCTGTCGCTGACAGTCGAGGCGGGCGAAGCGCTGATCGTGACGGGTCCGAACGGCATCGGCAAGTCCACGCTGCTCAAGGTCATCGCCGGGTTGCTCAAGGCTGATTCGGGAATCGTGACGTTGGACGGCGGCCCGCAAGAGGCAGAGACGCTTGCCGAAGCCTGCCATTATCTTGGCCATCGCAACGGCATGAAGCGCGAACTGACGGTGGCCGAAAATCTGGGCTTCTGGCAACGCTTCATGGCAGCGCCTGCGCTTGGTGTCGAAGAGGCGGCAGATGCGGTCGGGCTCGCAACAGTTCTCTCGTTGCCTTACGGATATCTTTCCGCCGGCCAGCAGCGCCGGATCGCGATGGCGCGGCTTCTCGTCTCGCATCGCCCGATCTGGATCCTCGATGAACCGACCGCCGCACTGGATGTTGCTTCGGAAGCGCGATTCGGCGGCATGGTGGAGGCCCATCTTCGAACGGGAGGGCTGGCTCTCATCGCCACGCACCAGCCCCTCGCGATCTCGACGCAGCGCGAATTTGCCATGACGCCAGGCCTCACGGTGAGCGCATGAGAGCGTTGATCCTGCGCGACATCCGGCTCGGCATCCGTGCAGGAGGCGGGGCGCTTATCGGCGTGTTGTTCTTCCTGACTGTCATTGCCGTGGTGCCCTTCGGCGTGGGGCCGGATCTCAACCTTCTCGCCCGCATCGGGCCGGCAATGCTCTGGATTGGCGCGCTTCTCGCCTCGCTTCTCGGCCTGGACCGGCTGTTCCAGGCCGATCGCGAGGATGGCGCGCTGGATATCCTGCTGATGCAGGAGCATCCGCTGATGCTGACGGTCTTCTCCAAATGCCTGGCACACTGGATCGCAACCGGCCTGCCGCTGGTGCTCGCTGCGCCGCTTCTCGCGCTCTTCATGAATGTCGAGCCGCTGGCGATCGGCGCTGCGACCCTGACGCTGGCCGTCGGCACCCCGGCGATCACCTTCATCGGCGCAGTCGGCGCCGCTGTCGCCGTGTCGCTGCCGCGGGGCGGCCTCCTGGTTTCCATCCTCGTGCTGCCACTCACCGTGCCGGTCCTCGTTTTCGGCGTGAGTGCCATCTATGCGGCGGTGGAGGAGCCGGCACCTTTCATGCCGCCTTTCCTCATTCTTGCTGCGATCACGTTGTTCTTTGCAGTGCTGGGGCCGCTTGCCGCCGCTGCGGCATTGCGCGCATCGACCGACTGAGCCGGGCGCGTTGCCGCCTGTCACGATCCGCGATATGAGTTTCAGGAATGAGCGACACGAGCCTATCCATCGGACGCATCGGCGATCTGGCAAACCCCACCCGGTTTCTTGCCTTGGCGGGGCGATTGTTGCCATGGCTTGCCGGGTTGACCCTCCTCGTTGCCGTGATCGGCCTCTGGATGAGCTTTGAGGCCCCTGAAGACTATCAGCAGGGCGCGACCATCCGCATCATGTTCATCCATGTGCCTTCGGCCTGGCTTGCGATGATGTGCTACACGGTGATGGCGGCTTCCGCGATCGGCACGCTCGTCTGGCGTCATCCCCTCGCAGACGTTTCAGCGCGCGCGGCCGCTCCGATCGGCGCAGCGTTTACCGTACTGGCGCTCGTCACCGGCTCGCTCTGGGGCAAGCCCATGTGGGGAACCTGGTGGGTCTGGGACGCGCGGCTGACTTCGGTCTTCGTTCTGCTTCTTATGTATCTCGGGCTGATCGCCCTGCAGCGGGCGATGGACGATCCGACGAAGTCGGCGCGGCTCTCGGCGATCCTGATCCTCGTCGGTTTCATCAACATCCCGATCATCAAGTTCTCGGTCGACTGGTGGAACACGTTGCACCAGCCGGCGAGCGTGGTGCGGCTCGACGGACCGACGATCCACCCGTCGATGCTCTATCCGCTGCTGGTCATGGCGGTCGCCTTCACGCTTCTGTTCTTCACGCTGCATCTTGCCGCCATGCGCAACGAGATCTGGCGCCGTCGCGTGGCGGCCTTGCGCCGCCAAGTGGCACGGCAGGCGGCCTGAGGCGGGATCATGCAGTATTTCGGGTTCATCTTCGCGTCCTACGCCATCACTGCCCTCGTTCTGGGCGCCCTGATCGCGTGGGTGATCCTCGACCATCGCGGTCGGCGCGCCGAACTGGCGGCGCTCGAAGCGCAGGGCGTTCGCAGGCGCTCCGATCGGGTCAGCGAGAGCAGCCGATGAGCGAGACCCCGATCGAGGAACGCGAAGAGGCGGTCGGTCAGGCCAAGCGCAACAACGCACGCGCCCGACTGATCGCGCTGTTGCCGCTGCTCATATTCGGCGCATTGGCGGCAGTCTTTCTCGGGCAATTGCTGTCCGGCCGCGATGCTTCGGTCATACCATCGGCGCTGGTCGGTCAGCCGGCGCCTGTGCTCGATCTTCCGGAACTCGCGGGCCTGACGCGCGATGGCGCGCCGGTGCCCGCGCTGACCAACGCCGCGCTGGATGGGCAACTGACCCTCGTCAATGTCTGGGCATCCTGGTGCGTGCCGTGCCGGCAGGAACATCCGCTCCTGATGGAGCTTGCCGCGCAGGAAGATATCCAGGTCGTGGGCATCAATTACAAGGACCAGAACGAAAACGCGATCCGCTTCCTTGGCGAGCTCGGCAACCCCTACGATGCCGTTGGCGTGGACGACAATGGACGCACCGCGATCGACTGGGGCGTCTATGGCGTGCCCGAGAGCTATCTCGTCGGGCCAGATGGCACGATCCTCTACAAGAAGGTCGGCCCGTTCTCGCCGGAAACCTATCTGACCGAACTGCTGCCGGCGATCGACGCGGCGCGGTAAGCCCCGGTTCACAGTCTCAGAGATGGCGGTTCACATCCATCCGCTGATGCAGGATGCGCAGGACGATGAGGTGTTCCTCGTTTCTCTCCCGAAAAAAGATCACGTGCGATCCGACATTCGTTTTGCGGTAGCCCTCCCGGATGTCGACTGGCCTTGTCATCTGCTGACCCGACGCCACCGATAAACAGGCATCACGCAGCAACTGAACATACGTGACTGCCTGGCTGGTGCCCCAGCGTTCCTCGGTATAGTGCCAGATGCTGTCGAGGTCGCGCTTGGCGGCTGGGGAGAATTGAATGGACTTCAACGAGTGTACGGAGAGATCTTGCCGGCGATAAAATCATCGAAGTCAAAAACTTCGGGCGGCCCTGAGTTCTCGCCTTCCATCAAAGCATCCTCAAGCGCTTTCACCTTCGCTTCATGCTGCTCGAGCAGGCGAAGACCGTCACGAAGAACATCGTCCGGCGACCGGTACCGACCAGACGCCAACTGGGCTTCGACGAAACCATCGAAATGCTTGCCAAGCGATACCGCCATGGGAACATCTCCGCGTTCAGATTGAGTGAAGCTAGATCGGAACGACGGCTGCTTCAACCCGATCACCCCTCCGTCGGCTTCTCCATGGCCTTTTCGACTGTCTGCTCCTTCGGCTCCAGCGAGTGGCGCATGATCAAGGGCATTTGGGCCATGGTGAAGGCGATGGTGATCGGCATCGTTCCCCAGACCTTGAAAGCAACCCAGAAATCGGTCGAAAATGCGCGCCAGACGACTTCGTTGAGGACTGCGAGGAACAGGAAAAACACGCCCCACCGCAACGTCAGCTTGCGCCAGCCCTCACTGTCGAGCTTGAAGGCGCTGTCGAAGACATAGCCCAGCAGAGATTTGCCGAAGTACAGACCGCCAAGCAGGATTGCTCCGAACATCGTGTTCACGATGGTCGGCTTCATCTTGATGAAGGTTTCGTTCTGCAGATAGAGCGTCAGCGCGCCGAAGATGAAGACAACGACGCCGGAGATCAGCGGCATCATCGGCACGGTGCGCAGCAGCAGCCAGGATACTGTCAGCGAGACGGCCGTCGCGACCATGAAGAGCCCGGTCGCGATGAAGATTGGATCGCCGAGATCGGCCAGCATCGGGAATGTGGAGGCCAGCCACTCGCCGCGCGAGTTGGCGAAGAAGAAGACGAGCAGCGGGCCGAGCTCGAGCACGAGCTTGAGGAGCGGGTGCGGTTCGGCCTTCTTGGCCGGTGCCACGGGTTCGATCGGTTCAACGCTCATGCAGTCCTCTTCATTCCTGATGCCCGTCATCGTCTACAACGTCATGATGCTGAAGTGATGGCACGAACGCACTCTATTTCAGCGGCGTTCCGGCAATCGCCGCGGCGAATTCCCGCGCTTCGAAGGGCTCGAGATCGTCGATACCTTCGCCGACGCCGATGAAATACACCGGCAATTTGTGCTTGGCCGCAATTGCCACGAGAATGCCGCCGCGGGCCGACCCGTCGAGTTTCGTCATCACGAGACCGTTCACGCCGGCGACGTTCCTGAAGATTTCGACCTGGTTCAGCGCATTCTGGCCGGTCGTCGCATCCAGCGTCTGCAGCACGGTGTGCGGGGCGTCCGGATCGAGCTTGCCAAGCACGCGTACGACCTTTTCCAGTTCCGCCATCAGCTCCGCCTTATTCTGCAGGCGGCCGGCCGTATCGACGATGACGACGTCGGAGCCGTTGGCCTTCGCTTTCTCGAAGGCATCATAGGCAAGGCCAGCCGCGTCGGCGCCAAGCTTGGAGGAGATGACGGTCGCGCCTGTGCGCTCGCCCCAGATCTTCAGCTGCTCGATGGCGGCAGCGCGGAATGTGTCGCCGGCGGCGAGCGTGACTTTCAGGCCGCCGCGCGTCAGCTTTGAGGCGAGCTTGCCGATCGTCGTTGTCTTGCCGGTGCCGTTGACACCGACCACGAGAATGACATGCGGCTTGTGGTCGAGATTGAGTTCGAGCGACCTTGCGACGGGCGCCAGCACCTTCTCGATCTCACTTGCCATGATCTTCGCGACATCGGCGGAATCGACGCTCTTGCCGTAGCGGCCGGAGGCGAGCGTGTCGGTGACCCGCATCGCTGTCTCGATGCCGAGATCGGCCCGGATCAGCACATCTTCCAGATCCTGCAGCGTGTCCTCGTCCAGCTTCCGCTTGGTGAAGATCGAGGTGATCTGGTCGGTCAGCTGCGCAGAGGTGCGAGAGAGGCCCTGGCGCAGGCGCTGGAACCAGGAAAGTTTCTGCGGCGGCGCAATGTCGGTCAGTTCGGTCGATGGCGCCGAGCCACGCGAAATGCGGATACCGCCTTCGACGGTCGGCAAAGGAGCCGGGTCGGTGTCGATGCCATCGTGGGTCGCGGTCGATTCGTCGGCTAAGGACGGCAATGCCGCGCTCTCTTCCGGCTCTGCTGTGTCCGGATCGAGCGATACCTCGCCGGCCGTCTCGATGGTCTCGACAATGGGCTCGGGCGTTTCGACCGGCTCTGCTGTCGCTTCCGTCGGAAGCGTTTCAGGCGTGAAGGCGGGCGCGCCGTCGATGACGGGTGCTTCCACGGGCTCCCGGCGGATCAGCGTGACTGCTGCCACGCTTTCTGCTGTGGGTATGGCCTTCGGCGCTGCGGGTTCTTCGGTTGGAGCGAGCGGGGCAAGCGTGTCCGGGAGCGCGGCCGCTTCGGCCGGCTTTTCCTCTTCCTTCGTGCGACCGAAGGAGAACATGCGTTTCACGAAGCCTAAGGCCATAATCTGTCTTTCAGTCCCTTAGGGGTTCGAATGGTCAGGCGGCCGAGCGGTGTCGGATGTCGGCGCTGAGGATGCCGTCATCATGGCCGACGATCTCGACGCCGATCAATGTTCCCGGCCGGCCGAGATGCTCGGGAAAGGATGTCAGAGCGAAGTTCTCGGTGCGGCCGATGCCGGGCTTTTCGATCAGCAGGGTTTGCCGCGTGCCGACGAGCGACGTCAAATGCGCGTGGTGGGCCTCGTCACCCTTGGCGCGCAGCCGGCGGGCGCGCTCCTTGATCAGCGAACGGTCGAGCTGCGGCATGCGGGCGGCCGGTGTGCCGTCGCGTTGGCTATAGGGAAACACGTGGAGATGGGAGAGGCCGCAGGCGTCGACGATCGACAGCGCGTTTTGAAACATCTCCTCGGTCTCGGTCGGAAAGCCGGCAATGATGTCCGCGCCGAAAGCGATGTCGGGGCGCAGCCGGCGAACGTCCTCGCAGAACCGGATCGCATCGTCGCGCAAATGGCGCCGCTTCATCCGCTTCAGGATCATATCGTCGCCGTGCTGCAGGGAAAGATGCAGATGCGGCATAAAGCGCGGCTCGTCCGCGATCAGCTGCATCAGATGCTCGTCAGCCTCGATGCTGTCGATGGACGACAGGCGGATCCGGGCGAGTTCCGGCACCTGGGCGAGGATGGTGCGCACCAGCTTGCCGAGCGAGGGCTGGCCCGGCAGGTCGGCGCCGTAGCTCGTTGCATCGACGCCGGTGATCACCACCTCGATATAGCCGTTGTCGACAAGCCGGCGGACCTGGTCGACGACGGCGCCCATCGGCACCGAGCGCGAGTTGCCGCGGCCATAGGGGATGATGCAGAAGGTGCAGCGGTGGTCGCAGCCATTCTGCACCTGGACGAAGGCACGGGCGCGACCTTCGATGGCATCGACCATCTGCGGCGCGGTTTCCTTCACGGCCATGATGTCGTTGACGCGGACTTTCGCCTCGGCCGAAACGCCAAAATCCGGCAGCTTGCGGTAGCTCGCCGCCTTCAGCTTCTCCTCGTTGCCGAGAACCACGTCGACTTCATCCATGCCGGCGAAGGTTGCGGCCTCGGTCTGGGCGGCGCAGCCCGTCACGATGATGCGGGCATGGGGATTGTCACGCCGTGCCTTGCGGATCGCCTGCTTGGCCTGGCGCACGGCTTCGGCGGTCACCGCGCAGGTGTTGACGAGCACGGCGTTGTTGAGGCCGGCCGCCTCGGCCTCACGCCGCATGATCTCGGACTCGTAGGTATTCAGCCGGCAACCGAAGGTGAGGATGTCGACGCCGCTCATTGCGCGGCCTCGCTCTGCTCGGCGTCTCGGGTGAATGCGCCGGTCCTGGGATCGAGCGCTCCGGAGAATTCCCACTCAGCCGGGCCGGTCATCACTACATGGTTGTTTTGAAGCCACTCGATCACGAGCGGGCCGCCGGGGACATGCACCGTCACGGTCCGGTCGGTCATGCGCTTGCGGATGGCTGAAACGGCAGCCGCACAGGCGGCGGAGCCACAGGCGCGCGTCAGCCCGGCGCCGCGTTCCCAGGTGCGGAGCGTCATCTCGCTGCGCGAGGTCACCTGTGCGATCGAGATATTGGCGCGTTCCGGAAACAGCGGATGATGCTCGAGGATCGGGCCGAAGCGATCGAGCTCATAGCCCCAGACGTCGTCGTCGACCCAGAAGATCGCATGGGGATTGCCCATGGAGGCGACCGAAGGCGAATGCAGGACCGGCGCATCGATCGGGCCGATCTGCAGCTCGATCATGCGCGTATCGCGGAATTCCTCCGAGAGCGGGATCTTCTGCCAGTCGAAAATGGGCTCGCCCATGTCGACGGAGATCAGCCCGTCCTCGTGCTCCTGCGCCGTCAGGATGCCGGCGATGGTCTGGAAGGTGAACAGCGACTTGCCGGTTTCGGCGGCGAGTGCCTGGACGACACAGCGCATGCCGTTGCCGCAAGCCTGGGCTTCAGAGCCGTCGCAGTTGAGGATGCGCACATAGGCGTCGGTCAGGTCGCGCTTGGGATCATGGATTGCCATGATCTGATCGAACCGCGTTGCTGGATCGGCCGCGAGCGCGATGGCGGCCTCGGGCAATACCTGATCGTCGCGGCCGCGCATGTCGACCACGAGGATCTGGTTGCCCAGTCCATTCATCTTGGCGAAGGGAACGCCGGCGTTCATCGTCTCATCAAGCCCTGTCACTTGCCGGCTTATATGGCCGAAACGGCTTGAGATTACCAGTGCGCCGGGCTCAAGCCTGTTCTGCGGGGACGTCCCACACTTCGCCGGGCCGCATCGGGCGGAACCGCTCGCGCGCGATCGACCGTCCGTCGAGTGCGGCATGGAGCGCCGTCACCGGATCCTCGATGCCTTCATTGGTGAGCCGGAAGGTGCCCCAATGATGGCCGGCGACATGCGCGGAACGGGACAGCAGCATGCCTTCCACCGCTTCGGCCGGATTCTGGTGCTGGCCCTGCATGAACCAGCGCGGCTCATAGGCGCCGAAGGGCAGGATGGCGAGGCGGAAGCCGCCATATTTTTCAGCTGCCGCGCGGTAATTGATGCCGGAATGAAAGCCGGTATCGCCGATATGGTAGATGCGGCCGCCCGGCGTCTCCACGACGAAGGCGGCCCAAAGCGCCATGCGGCGGTCGCGCGTGCCGCGTGCCGACCAGTGGTGTGCCGGCTCCAGGCGAACATTGATGCCCGGCGCGACCTCGACGCCTTCTCCCCAGTCGTGAACCGCGATCCACGCATCGGCCACGCGCTCGCGCACGATCACATCATTGCCGAGCGGTGTGACGATCAGGGGTCGATGGGCGGCGTGAAGGGCTGCGAGCGTATCGAGATCGAGATGGTCGTAGTGATTGTGCGACAGCAAAATCACATCGATCGGCGGTAAGGCATCCAGTGCGATCCCCGGCTGATTGATGCGGCGCGGGCCGGCGAAGGAGACGGGACTTGCGCGTTCCGACCAGACGGGATCGGTGAGAATATTGAGGCCAGCGGTCTGGATCAGCATCGTCGCATGGCCGACCATGGTGATGCGAAGCTCGGTACCACCGACGCGCTCATCCGGCCGGGCAGGCGGGAAGGGGCTGTCGAAGGTCTCGGGCCAGGGCGTCTTCGTCTCGCCCAGCTGCCATTTCAGAAGGTCGAGGAAGGACCCCGGCTCCCGACCGCCTGGATTGAAGAAGTACGTTCCGTCGAAATGATCGCTGACGGGGCCATCGTAATAGGGATTGGCCGAGGCGCGGCGCACGCCGAACAGGCCAAAGCCAGCTGCCATGGCACCCAATCCTGCAAGTGAGAGAAAATGTCGACGTTTCATGGCGCCGATATAGGGGACGGCAGGGTCTACGTCGACGGCACCGTCGGAACGACCGTCGAGTTCACGGGAAGTTTATGAGTACCTCCTAAGGTGCAGTTGTCCCAGTGCAACGCCGTTGCTAGTTTGATTTGCCATGCAAACACGCTTCGACAAGCAAGACCGGCTCTATCAGGTCATCAGGCTCATCCGGCCGGTTCATCTCAACATCCAGCGCACCCTCGAAGCGCAACTGGAAGGCACCGGCATTTCGGTCGCGCAGCGCGACGTGATGGAAGTGCTGCATGGCTGCGGGCCGATCACAGTGCCCACTGCGACACGCATGCTTGGCATGAAACGGCAATTCGTGCAGCGCACGATGACGGACCTGATCGCGCTCGGCATGGTCGAGCGCCGGCGTTCGAGCCGGCAGAGCCGCGCCTATCTCTGCAAGCTGACGGAGAAGGGCGAGCGGCTGTTCGAAACGGTCCACCATCGCGAGATGGCCTTGCTGCGCCAGCGGCTCGGCGACATCAACATCACCGAGGTCATCGTCGCGTTGCGGGTCATGGCGCGCGTCGCCGCCGCCTATGAGGCTGCCGCGGCCGACACGCTGACGCGGGACGAGGTGCCCACTCGGCTGAACCGCGACGACGCGCCGAAGAGCGCGCTCGTGGACGGTTGAAGCCGGCGCTCTGGAGAGCGCAAGCCGCCTGCGCTTGACTTTCGGGAGCATATCCTGTTGAAGCGGGCCAATTCCATGCGACGAGCGTAAGCTTCGAAGCCGCCGACCGGGACCCGTCAAGGTATAAAGAGAGCCCGGAGGTCAACACCCGACAGCGCGATGCGCCCTCGGGTGCTTTCGTGCTTTGGCTTGCATTCGGGTGCGGACATAACGACCTTCGAGGCTCTCCTGTTTCGATGGTTTGAAGGACTGAGCCATGTTCGATAATCTCCAGGAACGCCTGGGTTCCATTCTCAACGGCCTGACCGGCCGTGGCGCGCTGTCCGACAAGGATGTGCAGGCAGCGCTGCGCGAAGTGCGTCGCGCGCTTCTGGAAGCCGACGTGGCGCTGGAAGTGGTGCGCGACTTCACCGACCGGGTGCGTGAGAAGGCCGTCGGCGCCGAGATCGTCAAGTCGATCAAGCCCGGCCAGATGGTCGTCAAGATCGTGCATGACGAGCTTGTCTCCATGCTCGGTTCGGAAGGCGTCACGCTCGATCTCAATGCACCTGCACCCGTCGTCATCATGATGGTCGGCCTTCAGGGCTCGGGCAAGACGACCACGACCGGCAAGATCGCCAGCCGGCTGACGAAGCGGGACAAGAAAAAGGTCCTGATGGCGTCGCTCGACACGCGTCGTCCGGCCGCCCAGGAGCAGCTGAAGCAGCTCGGTGAGCAGACCGGCGTCGACACGTTGCCTATCATTCCGGGCCAGTCACCGACCGATATCGCGTCGCGTGCAGTTCAGGCGGCCCGTCTCGGCGGCCATGACGTCGTCATTCTCGATACCGCCGGCCGCACGCACATCGACGAGCCGCTGATGGTCGAGATGGCGACCATCAAGACCAAGGCCAACCCGCATGAAATCCTGCTGGTCGCCGATGCGCTGACCGGTCAGGACGCCGTCAATCTGGCACGCAACTTCGACGAGCGCGTCGGCATCACCGGCCTCGTGCTGACCCGCATGGACGGCGATGGCCGCGGCGGTGCGGCACTTTCCATGCGTGCCGTCACCGGCAAGCCGATCAAGCTGATCGGTGTCGGCGAAAAGATGGACGCGCTGGAGGAATTCCATCCCCGCCGCGTCGCGGACCGCATTCTCGGCATGGGCGACATCGTCTCGCTGGTCGAGCGCGCCGCCGAAACCATCGACCAGGAAAAAGCCCAGGCGATGGCCGACCGGATGAAGGCCGGCAAATTCGACCTGAACGACCTGTCCGACCAGCTCAAGCAAATGTCCAAGATGGGCGGCATGGGCGGCATCATGGGCATGATGCCTGGCATGGGGAAGATGAAGGACCAGATGGCTGCCGCCGGGTTCGACGACAAGATCTTCGGTCGCCAACAGGCGATCATCTCGTCGATGACACCAGCCGAACGCGCCAATCCCGATCTTTTGAAGCACAGCCGCAAGAAGCGCATCGCCGCCGGCTCCGGCACCAATGCCGCCGACATCAACAAGCTGCTCAAGATGCACCGCCAGATGGCCGACATGATGAAAGCCATGGGCGGCAAGGGCAAGAAGGCCGGCCTTTTCGGCAAGATGATGGGCGGCCTCGGTGGTGGCATGGGTGGTGGTCTTGGGGGCCCGGGCGGCATGATGGGCGGCGGCATGCCCGATCTGTCGAAGATGGACCCGAAGCAGCTCGAAGCCCTGCAGAAGCAGGCTGAAGCCGCCGGTCTCGGCAAGGGCATTGGTGGCATGGGTGGTGGCGGACTGCCTGGGCTTGGCGGCCCGCGTTTGCCCGGCCTCGGCGGGCTTCCAGGCCTGCCCGGACGAAAGAAGTGAGGGGAGTGGCATGAGCGAGCCGAGCGCGATCGAACAGCTGAAGGGACTGCGCAAGTCCATCGACAACATCGATGCGGCGTTGATCCACGTGCTTGCCGAGCGCTTTCGCTGCACGCAGGCGGTCGGGGTGTTGAAGGCCACGCACGGCCTTCCGGCCTCCGATCCGAACCGTGAGAGCCAGCAGATCGAACGCCTGCGTCGCCTCGCGCGCGATGCCGAACTCGATCCGGATTTCGCAGAGAAATTCCTGAATTTCATCATTCAGGAGGTCATCCGCCATCACGAGGCAATCGCCGCCTCGGCCAATGGCGCGGTGACGGAGAATTCCGCTCCCTCCGGAGCGGCCTGAGACCAAGACTTTTACGAAACCTCTTCGCCGCAGATGCGGCAGCCACGATCGCAAGGAGTATTTGACATGGCACTGAAGATTCGTCTCGCCCGCGGCGGCGCCAAGAAGCGCCCTTACTACCACATCGTCATTGCCGACGTGCGCTCACCGCGCGACGGCCGCTTCATCGAGAAGGTCGGCCGCTGGGATCCGATGCTGTCGAAGGAAGAAGGCGCCCGCGTTCAGCTGAACGAAGACCGCATCAAGCATTGGCTCGATCACGGCGCGCTGCCGACCGACCGCGTGCTGCGCTTCCTGGACGAGGCCGGCGTTTCCAAGCGTGAGGCCCGCAACAACCCGGACAAGGCGAAGCCCGGCAAGAAGGCCCAGGAGCGTCTGGCCGAGAAGAAGCAGAAGGAAGAGGAAGCAGCCGCAAAGGCCGCCGAGGCTGAAGCTGCAAAGAACGCCCCGGCTGAAGAAGCCGCTGCGGAATAAGACTTTTCCGGATTTTCGGGACTTTGAACGGGCGGCCCATCGGCCGCCCGTTCGTGTATGATGAGATGACGCGGACAGAGGACTTCGGCGACATGAATTCCAAGCAGATGCTGCTGATGGCACGGATCGGCGGGGCGCACGGCATCAAGGGCGAAGTGCGCGCGCAGGCTTTCACCGGGGACCCGTCTGCGGTCGGAGATTACGGTCCGCTGACTGCCGCCGATGGCCGGACATTCGAAATCCTCAAGGCAAAGCCTTCCAAGAACATCGTGCTCTTGACGATCAAGGGGGTGTCGGACCGCAATGCCGCCGAGGCGCTGAACGGGTTGGAGCTCTTCATCGACCGGGACAGCCTGCCGGACGATGCGCTCGACGATGGCGAGGTCTATCAGGACGATCTGATCGGCCTTTCCGTCAAGGACGGCGAGGGTACGGCCCATGGATCGGTCATCGCTGTGCACGATTTCGGCGCCGGCATTGTGCTGGAGATCAAGCCGGAGCGTGGTCCGAGCGTCATGATCCCGTTTTCGGAAGCTGCCGTTCCCGAACTGGACGTCGATGCCGGCTGGTTGCTGGTCGATCCGATCGCTGCCGGGCTCGTCAACGATGGCGAGGACGAGCGCGGTGAGGAGGAGGCGGCGTCTCGCTCCAACCCGGGCAGCCGCAGGCGGCGTCCGCCGAAGGGCCCGGGAGCGGATTGATGGCGTTTCGCGCCAGTATCCTCACGCTCTACCCGGACATGTTTCCCGGGCATCTCGGTACGTCTCTCGCCGGCCGTGCGCTCGAGCGCGGCGACTGGAGCCTCGAGGCGGTCCAGATCCGCGATTTTGCCGAGGATCGGCACCGCACCGTCGATGATACTCCGGCGGGTGGTGGCGCAGGCATGGTGCTGCGGCCCGACATCCTTGCGCGGGCGATAGACCACGCTTCTCCCGAGGGCGATCCGCGGCCGCGCCTGCTGATGAGCCCGCGCGGGGAGGTGTTGCGGCAGCCCTTGGTGCGGGAACTTGCCGAGGGACCAGGCGCCGTCATCGTCTGCGGTCGGTTTGAAGGCGTGGATCAACGTGTAATCGAAGCGCGCGGCCTGCGTGAAGTCTCGATCGGCGACTATATTCTTTCCGGCGGCGAGCCGGCGGCGCTCGTTCTTCTTGATGCGATCGTGCGGCTGCTTCCGGGCGTGATGGGCAATGCGCTTTCCGGCCAGTCCGAGAGCTTCGAAGACGGGCTTCTGGAATATCCGCACTATACGCGCCCGCAGCTCTTCGAAGGTCGCGCAATCCCCGAGGTGCTGACATCAGGCGACCACGGCGCAGTCGCGCGGTGGCGCAGGGCAGAGGCTCAGAAACTGACCGAGACCCGTCGGCCGGACCTGCTCGCGGAGAAAAAATTCCACGGCGAATGATGACATCCGGCGCCACTTGGTGTAACGACCCGGCGCGAAGGGTAATATCTCTTCGCGACAATCAAGCAAAGAACCGTGCATCGCTTCCGCCGAAAGGCACACGACCTGGCGTCTTGTCACAAAGGGTCACGCAAGCGCTCTGGCAGTTTCAGAAGAACGAAAGGTCATCATCATGGATATCATCCGTGAACTGGAAGCCGAGCAGGCAGCCAAGATCGAAGCGACACGCAAGCTTCCCGAATTCTCCCCCGGCGACACGGTCCGCGTCATGGTGCGCGTGACGGAAGGTACGCGTACCCGCGTGCAGGCCTATGAAGGCGTCGTCATCGCTCGCTCCGGCGGCGGCATCCATGAGAACTTCACAGTTCGCAAGATTTCTTACGGCGAAGGCGTCGAGCGCGTATTCCCGGTCTATTCGCCGCTGGTCGAAGCCGTTGAAGTCGTGCGCCGCGGCAAGGTCCGTCGCGCCAAGCTCTATTACCTGCGCGATCGTCGCGGCAAGTCGGCCCGTATTGTCGAGAACACCGGCACGCGCGCCCGCAAGCTGAACGACGCCGAGCGCCAGTCCGCTGCCGACGAAAAGGCACGTCTGGAAGCTGAAAAGGTTGCTGCAGCCGAGGCTCTGGCCAAGGAAAAGGCCGCTGAAGACGCAGCGAAGAACGACGCACCGGCTGCTGCCGAATAAGCGTTCGTTCGAAACAATCGGATTTCGAAAATGGCGGCCATTGGTCGCCATTTTCATTTGGACGTCGCAGCGCGCATGGCAGTTGCTTGCTTCGTTGCTGGCCGCAGCTAGGATGGGCCAGCCGATCGCCTCAGGAGCCCGACCATGATCCGTTCCACACTGCTTGGCAGCCTCGCCGCCATCGCCGCCGTCCTGGCTTTGCCCGATGATGCCGAGGCGCAGGAGCTTCCCGATCTCGGCGGCCGGTCGATCGTGGTCGTTACCGAAAACGCCTATCCGCCGCTGCAGTTCGTCGACCCGATGTCGGGCGATGCGATCGGTTGGGAATATGACGCCGTCGCCGAGATCGCCGCGCGGCTGAACCTGACGGTGACATACCAGAACACCAGCTGGGACGCGATGATCCAGGCAGTGGCGGACGGCCAGTACGACATGGGCATGACCGGGATCACGATCACCGAGGAACGCGCCCAGCTCGTCGATTTTTCCGACCCCTACATGCGCTCGGAAATGTTCATGCTGGTGCGGGCCGATGAAGACCGCTTCACGGATGCTGCGAGTTTCGCCGCTTTCGAAGACGGGCTCGTCGGCGCTCAGTCCGGGACGACGCCGTTTTACGTGGCGGTCTATGACGTTCTCGACGGCAATGAGCAGAACCCGCGCATCCGGCTGTTCGAGACGTTCGGTGCGTCCGTGCAGGCGCTGAACACCGGCGACGTCGATCTCGTTCTCACCGATGGAACGGCTGGCCGCGGCTATGTGAATGCCTCCAACGGCGCGCTGAAGCTGATCGGCGATCCGCTCGGCACCGAGGATTTCGGCTTCATCTTCCCGAAAGGCTCCGACCTCGTCGCGCCGATCAACGCGGCGATCGCGTCCATGCGGGCTGACGGCACGCTGGAGACGCTCACGACGAAGTGGTTCCTCGACTACGAACTGGGCAACTGACACTTGCCGCATCGTTGGAGTAACGGCCCGAGCGACGGGCAGGGCGCTGCCTGATGGCCCATGGCGAAGCGCCGGCGGGCGACAAGGATTTTCCGTACTGGCTGGTTGCAGCAGGTGCGCTCGCCATCGCCATTGCGGTGCTGATCGCGTCGAACGATCTCTACTCGCAAGTTCTGACGATCGTCTCGCGCGGGCTCTGGATCACCATCTTCGTGACGATCGTGGCGTTTGCGCTGGCGACGCTGCTCGGGCTCGGGCTTGCGCTCATGGCGCTGTCCGGATCGGTCGCGCTGCGCCAGATCTCGCGGTTTTACGTCGAGATCATCCGGGGCGTGCCGGTTCTGGTGCTGTTGTTCTACATCGCCTTCGTGGGCGCGCCGGCTTTCGTCGTTGCGTGGAATGCCGTGACGACACCGCTCAGGGAAGCCGGGCTTGTCGGTGAACTGCTGGTGCGGGACGTGTCGCTGCTCTGGCGCGCGATCATAGCGTTGACGATTGGCTATTCGGCCTTCATCGCGGAAGTGTTTCGGGCCGGCATCCAATCGGTCGATCCTGGCCAGGTGGAGGCGGCAAAGGCACTCGGGCTCGGCCGCTGGCACCGGTTCAGGCTGGTTATCCTGCCGCAGGCGATCCGCACCATCCTGCCACCGCTCGGCAACGACTTCGTCGCGATGGTCAAGGATTCCTCCCTCGTTTCGGTGCTCGGCGTCGCCGATCTCACGCAGATGGGCAAGGTCTACGCCTCGGGTTCGTTTCGCTTCTTCGAGACCTATTCCATCGTTGCCTATCTCTATCTTTTGCTGACGGTCGGCCTTTCGATCGCTCTGAGGGCGCTGGAGCGGCGGTTGCGCCGCTCGACGGGCCAGCCGGACGATCGGCGCGGCGGCTGGCGTTCGAAGCCCCACTGATTGCCTCATCCGCCGAAGATTGGTATGAGCGGCGCATGAATTTCGATCGGCCAGAGACGACAGAGCGCTTCAGTGGGAAAATGCGTTTTCCGACGACGCTCAGCTTCGCGCCTCTGCACGATCACAAGCGCCTGCCCGGCCGCTTTCATGCGCGGCTGACCGGCGCCGACGGCAGCGATATCGGCTGATTCCAGTTGCCGCCGGTTTTACGGCGCAATGCTGCCCAACACCTTTTTCAGTTTGACGGATGAACACCATGTCCAAGCCCACGACGCTTTATGACAAGATCTGGAACGACCATCTGGTCGACGAACAGCCCGACGGCACCTGCCTGCTCTATATCGACCGCCACCTCGTCCACGAAGTGACGAGCCCGCAGGCTTTCGAGGGCCTTCGCATGACCGGCCGCAAGGTGCGCCAGCCGGAAAAGACGCTTGCCGTCGTCGACCACAACGTGCCGACCACGCCGGACCGGGCGCTCGGCATCAAGAACGAGGAAAGCCGCATCCAGGTGGAGGCGCTTGCCAAGAACGCAGCCGATTTCGGTGTCGAGTATTATGATGCCGCCGACATCCGGCAGGGCATCGTGCACATCGTCGGCCCCGAGCAGGGCTTCACGCTGCCCGGCACGACGATCGTCTGCGGCGACAGCCACACCTCGACCCATGGTGCCTTCGGTGCGCTGGCGCACGGCATCGGCACGTCGGAAGTCGAGCACGTGCTCGCCACCCAGACGCTGATCCAGAAGAAAGCCAAGAACATGCTGGTGCGCGTCGACGGGCAATTGCCCGAGGGCGTAACGGCGAAGGACATCATCCTTGCCATCATCGGTGAGATCGGCACCGCCGGCGGCACGGGCCACGTCATCGAGTTTGCCGGCGAGGCGATCCGCTCGCTCTCCATGGAAGGCCGCATGACCGTCTGCAACATGACGATCGAAGGCGGCGCCCGCGCCGGCCTCATCGCGCCGGACGAGAAGACCTTCGCCTATATCAAGGATCGCCCGCGCTCGCCCAAGGGCATGGCCTGGGACATGGCGCTTGAGTACTGGAAGACGCTGAAGACCGATGAAGGCGCCCATTTCGATCGCGTCGTCACGCTCGATGCAGCAAGCCTGCCGCCGATCGTCTCCTGGGGTTCTTCGCCCGAAGACGTTATCTCCGTGACCGGTGCGGTGCCGAACCCCGACGAGATCGAGGACGAGAACAAGCGCATCTCCAAGTGGCGCGCATTGGAATATATGGGCCTGACACCGGGCACCAAGATCACCGACATCAAGCTCGACCGCGTGTTCATCGGATCGTGCACCAATGGCCGCATCGAGGATCTTCGCGCAGCCGCGAAGGTCGTTGAAGGCCGCAAAGTCGCCAGCACCGTGGAAGCCATGGTCGTGCCGGGATCCGGCCTCGTCAAACAGCAGGCAGAGCAGGAAGGCCTCGACAAGATCTTCCTCGATGCAGGCTTCGAGTGGCGCGAGCCCGGCTGCTCCATGTGCCTGGCGATGAACGATGACCGGCTGAAGCCCGGCGAGCGGTGCGCCTCCACGTCCAACCGCAACTTCGAAGGCCGTCAGGGCTTCAAGGGCCGGACGCACCTCGTGTCGCCGGCCATGGCTGCTGCGGCTGCCGTCGCGGGCCATTTCGTCGACATTCGCGAGTGGCACTGAATTTTTATCCGCGACCCGTTCTGGGACGGGTCGCGGATGTTGGCGTTTACTTCGCCTTAGCCTGACGGGCGTAAGCTCCGCCCCATTCACTCGGGGAATGAGTTTTTGGGCGCGTCTCTACTTTTGGCCATCAACGTGGCGCTCGGCGTCGCCATCATGGTCTCGTTTCTCGCCTTCGGGCTGTTCGATCGCAATCAAAAGCCAGCATTGTGGTGGTTTGCGGCCTGTATTGCCGGCGTCGCCTCTGGTCTGATCGAGTATTCGATGCCACCGCTCGAATACACGGCGATCGCCCGCTTCGCGATCTATGCCTGTTTCGCGGTCTGCCTTTCCTGCATCTCCATCGGGTTGTGGCTGCGCTATCTGCGCCGTGTGCCGGTGCTGCCGATTACGATCGTCTTCATGGCAGCCATTGTCAGCTACGCCCTCATCTCCGAACTCCCGCGCGGTTCACTTCTGCGCGCCTTTGTCTACCAGGGCTCCTATAGCACCATCGCTCTTGTCGGGGTCGCCGCCGTGTGGAGAGGCATGGACCGCAGTGCGCTCGATCGCACCCTCTTGGCGGTGATGCTGCTTTTTGCGCTGAACTTCCTGATGAAACCACCGATCATGGTTTTGCTCGGGGGAAACGGCGGCCTCGCGCAGGATTATCTTGCGACCGACTACGCGATGGTCAGCCAGACGATGATGGCGATCGTGACCATTCTGCTGGCTTTCGCGCTTGGACTTCGTACGATGGCCGATATTCTCGGCACCATCCAGAAGCGCTCCGACATCGATCGCCTGTCAGGCGCGCTCACCCGCGACGCGTTTCACCGGGAGGTGTCGCGCAGCCTCTGGCAGGCGGACCGAGAGCGCACGCCGAAGGCGCTGATCCTATGCGACCTCGATCATTTCAAGCTGGTCAACGACACGTTCGGCCACCAGGTCGGCGATCTCGTCATCGCACAGTTCGGAGCCCTGCTGGAAAGCTTCCGGCGGCCTGGCGACGTCGTGGGTCGGATTGGGGGCGAAGAGTTTTGCATTCTCCTGTCGCGCTGCGACGAGGGGACGGCGCGGCTTTTTGCCGAGCAGCTGCGGTCGACATTCGAATCGCTGGATGCGACGGGCGGACGTTCGGCGCATCGCTGCACGGCAAGTTTCGGGGTCACGGAAATGCGGCCCGCAGAAGCGTTCGAGGCAGCGTTCTCGCGCGTCGACAAGGCGCTTTATGAAGCCAAGAGCGCTGGGCGCAACTGTGTTCGCCTCGCGCGACCCGACATCGATGATCAGGACGCAGAGGCTGGCGGGGCAGTGGAGCCCGACGCTCTGCAGAAAAGGCGAAGCTTTCGCGTCGTCGGCCGAACGCAGGGCTGATCAGGGATCAATCGCCTCGGCGGTGGCCGTTGCAGTGACCATGTCGTATTCCAGAAGTTCCTCCGGGCTCAAATAGTAGAGCCGGTCGGGCGGTGTATCCAGGGCGTGAAGCCAGAGGCCCTGGTCGATGCCCATCGCCGCGAGATGGCGGCTGACGCGAGCCGTCACGTTCTGGGCGCGCGACATGGCCTCGGCAGAAGAGACAGCACCATCGCTGACGCCATAGACCTGATGGACCCCTATGACTGCTTCAGGTTCTGCGCTCCGCTCTACACCGCCTGCCATGATCAGGGGGCAGGACGAGGCGCAGAGATCGCCGCTTTCGACACGTGTCGAGAATTCGTTGTCGCGGATGATCTGAGACATCCGCAACGCATCATCGACCGATCCGCCGGGCGAATTGAGGACGATCGTCGTCACATACTCGCCTCGGGCAGCAATCTCCGTTTCGAAACGGGCGGCTGCGCCCGGATCGATCGCACCCTGGACACGCAACACGCCGCCCCCGATGAGGTCGAAACTCGCCGCGTTTTTCAAGATGTCCGGATCGGTTGTGATCTGGTGCGGCGGGGCCGGGGCCTCACCATCGCTGAGCGCAGGAGGCAGCATCGTTTCCCGCGAGGCCGGCGAGATCGGCGCGTCTTGTGTACCGTCGCGCAATTCGCCGAGATCGAGCGCCAGAACCACGACCGAGCCGAGCAGGATCAGCCGGAAGGCCCATCCAAGCACGATGCCGTCATCCAGCCTGTCGGCCAAGGAAGGGCGTTGCTTGTCGGAAGGGGCCGTGCCCCCGGCATCATTGCTGTTGGCGGGATCGAGGTCTTTTTCGGGAAGTTGCGCGCTCAGGCGCGCCGGCGCTGCCATGGCGTCAGCTGCCTTCCTTGCGGGTGCGGGGATTTGCGGCCTGCACGATCGGCATGATCTTGTCGCTCACCCGCGACGGCGCACCGGTCTGGGCCTCGGGGCGCTCTGTCGCATCCCGCGCTGCTGCCGGCGCCGGCACGTTTTCTTGCTGGTCGACTTCCGGTTCCGGGGCCGACGGGATGCCCGAAAGCGCCCTGTGAACTTCCATCGCGGCGATCAGATCAGCCGCGCTGACTCGCTCGGCATAGGGCAGGCGCCGCTCCGCATCGCGCAGCACGGCATGGGCCACCGCAAGCATGAGGACGAGCACCGATGGCAGCAAATCGATCGAGATCGCACCGGCCCAGCTTGGAATGAAATCTCCTGCGTAACGCAGCACGGCTTCAGCGCTCGACATCGGCACGAAACGGCGTTCAGCAACGGGCTCGCGCGCCAGGATGTCGTCGGCAGCCTGCGACAGAACGAGCGACTGGGCAGCGACAGATTCCTGAATTGAGCCCATCACACGGTCCTGGCGATCGACAAGGCCCAGATCCCCGCCGTCGGCGATCGGTGCGATGAAGCCCAGGGAAAGATCTTCCGCCGCGCGTTTGACGGACGGTGCGACCGACGTTTGCTCCATGGCGGAAATCACGCCGGCCAGCATGACCGCGTTTTCCGCAAACGAATCGGCACGTGGCTCGATCGCGCCGCTGGCGGAGACGAGACTGCGCATGGCAACCAGATGCTCCTGCCCCGTTTCGAACAGCGTCTGCGCCTCGTCGCGCGAAGAGGCGATGCTGCCTTCAAGTTCACGGAGCTGGCTCGACATCTGGCTCAGAAGTTGAACGACGCTGCCGGATCCAGATGTGCCAGTGAGCGCGCCGCTTTCACGCTCCTGCGCGGCCAGACGGGCAAAGCGTTCGGAGGCGAGCTGGATATCGGGCAGCAGACTTTGGGCCGCGAGGGCATTTTCGTGAGCGCGATCAAGGTCGGATGTATAGTCCTGGAGCGTGACGGCGAGGTGCTGCTCGAGCGCCGCCGAACCGGCCAGAGCGGCCGCGTTCAACCAGGACGACATCGCGATGATCATCACGCTGCCGAGCGCCATCACACCGAGAAGAGCCGCGCGTGCCGATGCGCTCGCCACATGCGGAAAGAGCCGCATCAAATAAGTCCAGAAGGCGTAGATGCCGACGGAGACGGCTGCGGAGTAGATGATGGCGGCGAAGAAGACGATGGTGGCCGTTCCATCCAGAAGGCCGCGCACGCCGAGATAGGTGTAGACGCCGCTGGCCAGCGCCAATGTCGCCAGCGCAAACCGCGTCATCGTTTCCAGCTTGCCGAGCGAATCCCGCAGCTGTGTAACCAAAGCACCTGACATCAACATCCAACCCCGACGATAATGGGTGCCCAGTCTCTGCCGAAACGGGACGAATTCAAGGCCACTTCGCAACGACGGCGCGGCAGCTCATCACGGTTTAGTCAGAGCGACCCGCCGCGCGCCGGCTCACTGTGGTCGGATCACACAGACGCCGGCTTCGTCCGAACAGGCCGAGTTGCCGCTTGCCGGGCTCACGACCTTGGGACCGGCCGACAGAGGTTCGAGGCTCTCAAGCCGGGAGCGATCCGTGTCGCGACGGTCGATGTAGTAGTAATTGCCGTTGCCGCGATCCCGGTAACCGGAAACGTTGCCAGTAAACGTGCCGCCGCGCGGCGACGAACCGTACCGGTCACGGCGGTCTCTGTCGGCACGGTGCGAGCGGTCGCGTTCGCCCCAGCGCCGATGATAGTCGCGGTCGCCGTCGCGGCGGCCATATCGGTGGTCACGATCGTGACTGCGGCTTCGGCTGAGATCGGGGTTGAAGCGGCTATTCAACCCTTGCGGGCTGGCGAGATCGGATTGCGCATGCGCGATCGTCGCCGGCGTTGCTGCAAATGCGAGAACCGCTGCCAATGCCGCTGACAGAATTCGCAAACGCTGAGACATGTCGAACTCCTCGAAATCGGCCACCCGAAAGCCCTTGGAGGACTGAAGATGGCGTCGTGAGGGCATAATGTCACGCCTGCGTCTGCGAATTGTTACAATATCGTTAAGACCGCAACCGCAAGAGCCGGTCTTCGACAAAGTGTTGACAATCCGTTGGCTGTTTCAATCGATTAACCGCAAGTCTCTGATTTTTCGAGCATTCGGCTCGCCATATTTTGGCTAAAGTGCAACAAACGCGCTTTGACGCGCTGCACATAACAGATTAAAACGCTTCCAAACTTTCAAAGAGCCGCTTCCCGCTTCGGCCTTGTGCGCCGGGGGAAACGTGATGAGGTCATAATGGCAAGCGCGACAGGAACGAAGCGAGAGCGCCCGCTTTCGCCGCATCTCACGATCTATCGACCCTACCCGACCATGGTGATGTCGATCGTCCATCGTATCACCGGTGGCGCGCTTTACGTCGGCACCTTCTTCGTGGCGTGGTGGCTGGTGGCAGCAGCCTCCGGCGAGGCCTATTTCAACTGGGTGAACGGCATTCTGGGCTCGGTGCTCGGTCTCATCGTGCTCTTCGGCTACACCTGGGTGCTGGTTCATCACATGGCCGGCGGCATTCGCCATCTCGTGTGGGACACCGGCAAGGGTCTCGAGAAAGAGACCGCTACCACGTTCGCGTGGGTCACGCTCGCCGCATCCGCATCGCTCACCGTGATCATCTGGATCGCGGTCTTCATCGTTCGCTAGGAGGCGTCCATGTCCTTGCGCACCCCACTCGGCAGAGTTCGCGGCCTTGGTTCCGCCCGTGAAGGCACGGAGCACTTCTGGCGCCAGCGCCTGACGGCAGTCGCCAACATTCCGCTGATCGTCTTCTTCGTCGTCTTCCTCGTCGCCCATACCGGCGCACCTTACGCAGAGGTGACGGCGTCATTGTCCAACCCGATCGTCGCCGTGCTCATGGGCATGGTTCTCGTCTCGGCGCTCATTCACATGCGCATCGGTATGCAAGTGATCATCGAGGACTATATCCACGGCGAAGGCGCCAAGGTGGCGCTGCTGATGCTCAATACATTCTTCACCGTGCTGGTCGGCGCATTGTCGATCTTTGCGGTTCTCAAGCTCGGCTTTGGAGGCTGAACGCTCAATGGGTCAGACAAACGGACATGCGGCACCGGGCCAGAACGGCCGCGCCTATGAATTCGTCGATCACGCATTCGATGTCGTCGTCGTCGGTGCCGGCGGCGCCGGATTGCGTGCAACACTCGGTATGGCGGAGCAGGGGCTGAAAACTGCCTGCATCACCAAGGTGTTTCCGACGCGCTCGCACACGGTTGCAGCCCAGGGCGGCATCGCTGCCAGCCTGCGCAACATGACGCCGGACAGCTGGCAGTGGCACATGTACGACACCGTCAAGGGCTCCGACTGGCTCGGCGACGTCGACGCCATGCAGTATCTCGCCATGGAAGCGCCGAAGGCGGTCTATGAGCTCGAGCATTACGGCGTGCCCTTCTCCCGTACGGAAGACGGTCGCATCTACCAGCGCCCATTCGGCGGCCACATGCAGAACTTCGGCGAAGGTCCGCCCGTGCAGCGCACCTGTGCCGCAGCCGACCGCACCGGCCACGCCATTCTGCATACGCTCTACGGCCAGTCGCTGAAGAACAACGCGGAGTTCTTCATCGAGTATTTCGCGATCGATCTGATCATGTCGGACGATGGACAGTGCACGGGCGTGATTGCCTGGAACCTGGACGACGGCACGATCCACCGCTTCGCGGCCAAGATGGTCGTGCTCGCCACCGGCGGCTATGGCCGCTCCTATTTCTCCGCCACCTCTGCCCACACCTGCACCGGTGACGGCAACGGGATGATCGCACGCGCCGGCCTGCCGCTGCAAGACATGGAGTTCGTGCAGTTCCACCCGACCGGCATCTACGGCGCGGGCTGCCTCATCACCGAGGGCGCACGCGGCGAAGGCGGCTATCTGGTCAACGGGGAAGGCGAGCGCTTCATGGAGCGCTACGCTCCGTCGGCCAAGGACCTTGCCTCGCGCGACGTCGTCTCGCGCTGCATGACGATGGAGATCCGTGAAGGCCGCGGCGTCGGCAAGAACAAGGATCACATCTACCTGCATCTCGACCATCTGGATCCGGCCGTTCTTCACGAGCGCCTGCCGGGCATTTCGGAAAGCGCGAAGATCTTTGCAGGCGTCGACGTGACCCGCGAACCGATCCCGGTTCTGCCCACCGTTCACTACAATATGGGCGGCATTCCCACGAATTATTGGGGCGAAGTGCTGAACGCCAATTCGGAAAACCCAGAGCGGCTGGCACCGGGCCTGATGGCTGTCGGCGAGGCCGGCTGCGCGTCGGTTCACGGAGCCAACCGTCTTGGTTCGAACTCGCTGATCGACCTCGTCGTCTTCGGTCGCGCCGCCGCGATCCGCGCTGGCCAAATCATCGACCGCGACAGTGCGATCCCGTCGATCAACGAGGCGCAGTCCGAGCGCATCATGGATCGCTTCGACAGGCTGCGTCACGCCAACGGCTCCTCGCCGACGGCCGAGGTTCGCGGCACGATGCAGCGTATCATGCAGGAAGACGCCGCCGTTTTCCGCACGCAGGAATCGCTGGAATCGGGCTGCAAGCGAATGAGCCAGCTCTGGGGCGCGCTCGGCGACCTCAAGGTCACCGACCGGTCGATGATCTGGAATTCGGATCTCGTGGAAACGCTCGAGCTCGAAAACCTCATGGCGTGCTCGATCACGACGGTCTACGGCGCGGAAGCCCGCAAGGAAAGCCGCGGAGCCCATGCCCGTGAAGACTACAAGGACGGCCCGCTCGGCGGCCGCGACGACGAAAACTGGCGCAAGCACACGCTCGCCTGGGTCGATGACAGCGGTGGCATTAAGCTCGACTATCGCCCCGTGCATACGGAGCTGATCGCCGAAGGCATCGCGATGGAGAAGATCGCGCCGAAGGCGCGCGTCTACTGATCAGGAAAAGCCAACATGGTTGAACTCGCACTCCCCAAGAACTCGCAGATTTCCGAAGGCAAGACCTGGCCGAAGCCGGCGGGCGCCGGGAATCTTCGCGAGTACAAGGTTTATCGCTGGTCGCCGGACGACGACGCCAATCCGCGCATCGACACCTATTACGTCGACGTCGACGATTGCGGACCGATGGTTCTCGACGCGCTGCTGTGGATCAAGAACAAGATTGACCCGACGCTGACGCTGCGCCGTTCCTGCCGCGAGGGCATCTGCGGCTCGTGCGCGATGAACATCGACGGCACGAACACGCTTGCTTGCACCAAGGGCGCCGACGACATCCACGGTGCCGTCAAGATCTATCCGCTGCCGCACCTGCCGGTCGTCAAGGATCTCGTGCCCGACCTCACGACCTTCTATGCCCAGCACAGGTCGATCGAGCCGTGGCTGAAGACGGTTTCGCCGACGCCGGCCAAGGAATGGAAGCAGAGCAAGGACGACCGGGCGAAGCTCGACGGCCTTTACGAATGCATCCTGTGCGCCTGCTGCTCGACCTCCTGCCCGAGCTACTGGTGGAACGGGGATCGTTACCTCGGCCCCGCCGTGCTCCTGCAGGCCTATCGCTGGCTGATCGACAGCCGGGATGAGGCGACCGGGGAGCGTCTGGACAATCTGGAAGACCCCTTCCGTCTGTATCGTTGCCACACGATCATGAACTGCGCTCAGACCTGCCCGAAAGGCCTGAACCCGGCGAAGGCGATCGCCGAAATCAAGAAGATGATGGTGGAGCGGAGGGTCTAGCAACCCGTGAGGGTTCTGACACTCAACAGGGGTCGATCGAGACTGAACCTCTCGATCGAGCCGATCCTCGAGCAGCGCGGCGTGGAATTTCACCACATCGCACTCGACGAGGTGCAGCGTCCCAGCGGCAGCAAGATCTCTCAAAAGCTCCAGAGCTATTTTTCGCGCCAGGCCATCCGGTCGATTCGTGCCGCCGTCGACGAATTTCGGCCCGATCTCGTGCATGTTATGGCCGGCCGGTCTACGGCGCTGCTCGCCGTGCAGGCGCTGCGCTCGCGGCCGGACATTCCCATCGTTCTCTATCATGGCGCGATCGGCGGGCTGAACGTCGCGAGCCCCATCGAATGGGCCACCTATTTCAACAGCCGCATCGCCAAGATCGCTGTGCCGTCGCATGCATTGGTGAACAATTGGCTGGGGCGGCCATTGCTCGGCAAGCTGATCGGAGCCGACAGGCTCTCAGTGCTGCCGCATCCCGTCGAAGTGCCGGAGCGGCTCGACGATGAGGCGCGCGCAAAGCTGCGCGCTGCTTTCGGCTTGAAACCGGACGACATCGTCATCGGCTCCGTCTGCAGCATCAGGCCCGTGAAGAATCTGGAGTTCCTGGCGCGGGTCGTGCGCGACATCGGTTCACCTTACAAACTGCTGATCATCGGGGGTGGTGACGCCGGCGAGATCGAGGCGCTGGAAGAAATCGGCGGCGACAGCATCGACGTTGCGGGCTTTCGTCCGGGCGCAGCGAAGCTGATGCCGATCTTCGATATCTACGCGACCCCGACGCGACCGGCCGGCGAATCCTTCGGCCTGGCGCCGGCGGAAGCCATGGCGGCTGGCGTTCCGGTCCTGACGATGAATTACGGGGGCACCGCGGAGATCGTCGAACACGGCGTATCGGGCTTCTCGCTGACCGCGGATCCTGCAGACTGGGCGGCATCCATTGTGCAGCTGCAAGACCCGGACGTCAGGCGCAGGATGGGTGAGGCGGCGCGGGAGCGGATCCAACAACGCTTCTCGCCCGAGATCATCGCGGATGTCTGCGAGGAGCTCTATAGGCTCGTGTCCGCTCGAAACGCAGTTCACACGTGAAAAAGCCGCCGGCCGGAGGGCCGACGGCTTAGGTCATCGTCTTAGAGAGACGGCTGCCGTGGTCAGCCGAGCTTTGCGTCGAGCGTGACCTTGATCGCGCCGTAGGCCTTGGAGACCGGGCAAGTATCCTTTGCCTGTTTGGCGAGCCGCTGGAAATCATCTTCGCTGATGCCGGGAACGCTGCCGACCAGAGTCAGCACGCTTTCCGTGATCTCGAAACCGCCACCTTCAGCTTCCTGCACGTTCACGACGGCCTTGGCATCCAGCTTGTCGGCGGGCGTGCCGTTTTCGGCAAGGAAGTGCGAGAGCTGCATGGCGAAGCAGCCTGCGTGGGCGGCGGCCATCAGTTCCTCGGGATTGGTGCCGGACTTGCCTTCTTCGTCCTGAAAGCGGCCCTTGAAGGAATAGGGGGTCTTGGAGAACGCGCCACTTTGCGTGTCGAGGGTGCCTTTGCCGTCAACCAGCGCACCTTGCCATATGGCGTTTGCGTGCCTTTTCATTCCAATCACCTCTCTGTTGGGGGAAATTCACTCCAGAAACGATCGGGTGGCGGTGCGGTTCCGGACGAACTCATCACACGCTCGTGCAAAGCCTTGAATTGCAAAGCAGGATCGGTGAACTAGTTTGATAGCCATGGTCGAAGGAGGATTTCCCATGCGCTTGCCATTCAATACCGCCATGTTGCTCGCCGGTGCGGCCACCGCACTCCTCTTTGCCGGCGGCGCTTCGCAAGCGCAGGAGCAGGCCAAGGCCATCTTCGCCGGCGGCTGCTTCTGGTGTGTGGAATCGGATTTCGACAAGGTTGCCGGCGTCACGTCGACCATTTCTGGCTATATCGGCGGCTCCAGCGACAACCCGACATATGAGAACCACACGGCAGACGGTCACCGCGAGGCTGTCGAGATCACCTACGATCCCAGCCAGACCGATTTCGAAACATTGCTGGCGACCTTCTGGCGGACGGTGGATCCGACAGACGATGGCGGCCAGTTCTGCGACCGAGGCTTCAGCTACACGACGGCGATCTATGCCGTGGACGGCGAGCAGGCGACACTGGCCGAGCAGTCAAAGGCGGAAGCCGAGGCGGCACTCGGTCAACCGATCGTGACCGAAGTGGTGGAAGGCCAGACCTTCTGGCCGGCGGAAGACTACCATCAGGACTACTACGTCAAGAATCCGGTCCGCTATAATTACTACCGACGCGCCTGCGGGCGGGACGTTCGCCTGGTCCAGCTCTGGGGCAATGAAGCCATGAAGGGTGTGATGGCCAAGAACTGAACACCGACTGTGCCATTTTGTTGCAAAATTCGCACAGGGTTGCTGCTTCTCTCGCCTGCACTTCTTGCAAAATGGACCTTTGATCCCTCTTATGGGTTTCGAAGGGCAGAGGGTCGGCTAAAGGCCCCGCGCGTAGGCGTTGCAAGGAGACCATGAATGCGCATTTCCATCGCCATCACGATCGCTATGGCTGGTCTGGCGATTGCCGGCTGCCAGCGGACATCACCCGGCCCGATGCCGCAGCAGCAGGCAGCGGTGCTGCCGCCGCCGATCAACCCAGCACCGCTTGGTGGTGTTCAGTCGAGCCAGCTGCCACCGCCTTCCGCAACCGAATTTCCGAGTGCACCGGCTTCCACGACGCCTGATCCGGCTGCGGCCAACCAGGCTTTCGAAACCGCTGCTGCCTCTGCGCCTGCCGTTTCGCGCGAGGCACTCCTCGGCACGTGGCAGACGGCCGTCAATGGCGGCAACTGCCAGCTGGCGCTCTCGCTCACCCAGTGGACCGGCGGTTACCGCGCGGCGTCGCTGCGGTGCCCTGGCGAGGCTGCAAACATCGCGTCGTGGGATGTCTCGGGTAACCAGGTCGTTCTCAACGACCGGGATGGCAACAATGTCGCGCGGCTCTACCAGGCCGGTGCCCAGAACTACCAGGGAACGCTGAGTTCGGGCGGCTCGATCACGCTTTCGCGCTGATTGGGGCGCCGGCTCCCGCCTTCGGGTGGCCGGCGAATGCCCAGCTCGGTTCGGCTGAATGGATACCAGAACATATGTGAGTGTCGCCGAGCGCTATGAAGCGCTCTGCGACGCCGGTCGGATCGAACGCGACGCGCGCCAGGAGAAGTTGGCGCGCGCCCTTGATCGCGTCTTGACCGAGGTTCGGGAAAAGCGGGTTTCGACGAAATCCAGCGCGCTGGGCTGGTTGTTCGCCAAGCGCAGGCCCGTACAGGATTTTCCAAAAGGGCTCTATGTCTTTGGCGGCGTCGGTCGCGGCAAGACAATGATGATGGATCTTTTCCTCGCAACGCTGCCGGTGCGGCGCAAGCGGCGGGTGCATTTCCACGATTTCATGTCGGATGTGCATGGACGGATCCAGGCGCATCGAGCGGCGCTGAAGCGCGGCGAGGTCAAGGAAGACGATCCGATCCCGCCTGTGGCGCGCGCTATCCACGAGGAGGCCTGGGTTCTCTGCTTCGACGAATTCTCCGTCACCGACATCGCGGATGCGATGATCCTGGCGCGGCTGTTCGAGCAATTGTTCAAGCTCGGTACCGTGCTGGTGACCACATCGAACGTGCATCCGGATGATCTTTACCGTGAGGGCCTCAACCGCGATCTGTTCCTGCCCTTCGTCGATCTCTTGAAGACGAGGGTCGAACTTTTCGATCTCGATGGCGATACCGATTATCGGCTGCTCAAGCTGACGCGCCGGCCGGTCTACATGACGCCGCTCGATGCGGATGCCGACGAGATGTTCGATCAAGCATGGGCCGAGCAGGTCGATGGTTTGACCGTGCAGCCCGAGAGGATCAAGCATCGCGGTCGGGAAATTCTGGTGCCGGCCGCGGCTAATGGTGCTGCCCGGTTCAGCTTCGACGACCTGTGCCGAAATCCGCTCGGGGCGTCGGATTATCGCGCCATCGCCGACCGATACGAAACGATCTTCGTCAGCCATGTGCCGGTGCTCAAGCGCGCGGAGCGCAACGAAGCCAAACGCTTCATCATGCTGATCGATACGCTCTACGACATGAAATCACGGCTCGTCGTCTCGGCAGCGGCGGAACCAGACGCTCTTTATGCTGCCAAGGACGGGACGGAGGGCTTCGAGTTTGCCCGCACGGCATCCCGGCTGATCGAGATGCAAAGTGTAGACTACCTGAAAGAAAGTCGTGAGCGAAACGCACGAGCTGCGTAAAAACTCTTACCCTTACGTAAATCAGCGAGTATATAACCGTTTGAAATCGTTGGGCGCCAAAGTTTTGGTTGCCATTTTTGCCTCATCCGTCTATCCCCGGGGCGACTTTTCCGGGGAGCTTCAGGGCTCCCCTATGGCTCCACAGACAGGGGATTTCCATACATGGCGCGTAACAAGATCGCTCTCATCGGTTCCGGCATGATCGGCGGCACGCTTGCCCATCTGATCGGCCTCAAGGAACTCGGGGACGTCGTGTTGTTCGACATCGCCGACGGCACGCCGCAGGGCAAGGCGCTCGACATCGCCGAAAGCTCGCCGGTCGATGGCTTCGACGTCAGGCTCAAGGGCGCGAACGACTATTCTGCGATCGAAGGTGCCGATGTGTGCATCGTCACCGCAGGTGTGCCGCGCAAGCCCGGCATGAGCCGCGACGATCTTCTGGAAATCAACCTCAAGGTCATGGAGCAGGTCGGCGCCGGCATCGCGAAATACGCGCCTGACGCCTTCGTCATCTGCATCACCAACCCGCTCGACGCGATGGTCTGGGCCCTGCAGAAATTCTCCGGCATGCCGAAGAACAAGGTCGTCGGCATGGCCGGCGTTCTGGACTCGTCGCGCTTCCGTTACTTCCTCGCCGAGGAGTTCAAGGTCTCGGTCGAAGACGTCACGGCCTTCGTGCTCGGCGGCCACGGCGACACGATGGTGCCGCTCGCGCGCTACTCCACCGTTGCCGGCATTCCGCTGACGGACCTCGTCGACATGGGTTGGGTCACCAAGGATCGCCTGGAAGAAATCATCCAGCGTACCCGTGACGGTGGTGCCGAGATCGTCGGCCTGCTCAAGACCGGTTCGGCCTATTATGCGCCGGCTGCGTCTGCGGTCGTGATGGCGGAATCCTACCTCAAGGACAAGAAGCGCGTCCTACCTTGCGCTGCGTATCTCTCCGGCCAGTACGGCGTGAACGACATGTATGTCGGCGTGCCGACTGTCATCGGCGCCGAGGGTATCGAGCGTATCATCGAGATCGAACTGAATTCCGCCGAGCAGAAGGCCTTTGACAAGTCCGTCGAGTCCGTTGCCGGCCTGTGCGAAGCCTGCCGCAAGATCGCTCCCTCCCTCGCTTGATTTGGCTTCCGTCCGATCTGGCAACCTGAAACCACAGGAACCCTCTCATGAATATCCACGAGTATCAGGCCAAGCGCCTCCTCGGCACATTCGGTGCGCCGATCGCCGAAGGGGTCGCCGTCTACTCCCCTGAGCAGGCGGAAGAATGGGCAGCCAAGCTGCCCGGACCGCTCTATGTGGTGAAGAGCCAGATCCATGCCGGCGGCCGCGGCAAGGGCAAGTTCAAAGAACTCGGCCCTGACGCCAAGGGCGGCGTTCGCCTTGCGAAGTCGACGGAAGAAGTCGTCGCTTTCGCCAAGGAAATGCTCGGCAACACACTGGTGACGAAGCAGACCGGCCCGGCCGGCAAGGTCGTCAACCGCCTCTACATCGAAGATGGCGCGGACATCGAGCGCGAGCTTTACCTCTCGATCCTGGTCGACCGTTCGGTTGGCCGGCCTGCCTTCGTCGTTTCGACCGAAGGCGGAATGGACATCGAGGCCGTCGCCGAAGAGACGCCGGAGAAGATCGTCAATGTCGCGATCGACCCTGAGCAGGGCGTGACGGATGCGGATTCCGCGAAGCTGTGCGATGCGCTGGAGCTGAAGGACGAGGCGCGCGCCGATGGCATGACGCTCTTCCCGATCCTCTACAAGGCGTTCATGGAGAAGGATATGAGCCTTCTCGAGGTGAACCCGCTCATCGTCATGAAGAACGGCCGCCTGCGCGTCTTGGATGCCAAGGTGTCGTTCGACGGCAATGCGCTCTTCCGCCACGACGACATCCGCGAATTGCGCGACGAGACCGAGGAAGATGTCAAGGAAATCGAGGCCTCGAAGTGGGACCTCGCCTATGTGGCGCTCGACGGCAATATCGGCTGCATGGTCAACGGTGCCGGTCTCGCCATGGCGACGATGGACATCATCAAGCTCTACGGCAAGGAGCCGGCTAATTTCTGCGACGTCGGTGGTGGCGCATCCAAGGAAAAGGTCGCTGCGGCCTTCAAGATCATCACGGCCGATCCGCGCGTCGAAGGCATCCTCGTCAACATCTTCGGCGGCATCATGAAATGCGACGTCATCGCCGAGGGTGTCGTCGCGGCCGTCAAGGAAGTCGGTCTCAAGGTGCCGCTCGTCGTGCGCCTCGAAGGCACCAATGTCGAGCTTGGCAAGAAAATCCTCAACGAGTCCGGACTGGCCATCACGGCTGCCGACGATCTCGACGACGCAGCGAAGAAGATCGTTGCGGCGGTCAACGGCTAACGGATTGAAGGATCAGGATTGATGTCCATTCTCGTCAACAAAGACACGAAGGTCCTCGTTCAGGGCCTGACCGGCAAGACCGGCACGTTCCACACGGAGCAGGCGCTCGCCTACCACGACACCAAGATGGTCGGCGGCATCCATCCCAAGAAGGGTGGTGAGACCTGGACCGGCGCAGTGAACGGCGGCTCGCGCGACCTGCCGATCTTCGCTTCGGTCGCCGAAGGCAAGGAACGCACCGGCGCCAACGCATCGGTCATCTACGTACCGCCGGCAGGCGCAGCAGAAGCGATCATCGAAGCGATCGATGCGGAAATTCCGCTGATCGTCTGCATCACGGAAGGCATTCCGGTGTCCGACATGGTGAAGGTGAAGGCGCGGCTCGACCGCTCCTCGTCGCGGCTCATCGGCCCGAACTGCCCAGGCGTTCTCACGCCGGAAGAGTGCAAGATTGGCATCATGCCGGGCTCCATCTTCAAGAAGGGCTCCGTCGGCATCCTGTCGCGCTCGGGCACGCTGACCTATGAAGCCGTGTTCCAGACATCCAACGAAGGCCTTGGCCAGACGACGGCTGTCGGCATCGGCGGCGACCCGGTCAAGGGCACCGAGTTCATCGATGTGCTCGAGATGTTCCTCGCCGACGACGCCACGGAATCCATCATCATGATCGGTGAAATCGGCGGTTCTGCCGAAGAAGATGCCGCCCAGTTCCTGAAAGACGAAGCCGCCAAGGGCCGCAAGAAGCCGATGGTCGGCTTCATCGCCGGCCGCACGGCGCCTCCCGGACGCACAATGGGCCATGCGGGCGCCGTGATTTCCGGCGGCAAGGGCGGAGCAGAAGACAAGATCGCGGCCATGGAATCGGCCGGCATCCGCGTCTCTCCTTCGCCGGCACAGCTCGGCAAGACGCTGGTCGAAGTCCTCAAGGGCTGACTTTTACGCAAGGGTGCCCGGGTTCGTCAGAAATCCGGTCACCCGCCCCGCGACGGGCACATTCGTCGCACAAAACGGGGCCGCTTTCGAAAGAGCGGCAGCACCCGAATCAACGAAGGAGGCGGAGCGATCCTCCGCAGGCACCGATGGCCAGGCAAGACGCCAACGAATTCTTTCAGTCCACGTCGTTCCTCTATGGCGCGAACGCCGCCTATATCGAGGAACTCTACGCCCGCTACCAGGATGATCCGGCCAGCGTGGATGGCGAGTGGCAGGCCTTTTTCGGTGCGCTGAAAGACGAGCCGGATACGGCGCGCAAGGCAGCGGACGGCGCTTCCTGGAAGCAGAAGAATTGGCCGATCCACGCCAATGGCGAACTGGTTTCCGCCATGGACGGCGACTGGGGCCGCGTCGAAAAGCACTTCGAGAAGAAGATTTCCACCAAGGGATCTGCGTCGGCGGCGCCTGCCGCTGCCGGCCAGCAGGCGCAGATGACCAGCGAGGAAGTGCTGCGCGCGACGCGCGATTCGGTCCGCGCCATCATGATGATCCGCGCCTACCGCATGCGCGGCCACCTGCACGCCAAGCTCGATCCGCTGGGCATCGCGGAGGAGAACGAGGATTACAACGAGCTGTCGCCGGAGGCCTATGGCTTCACCGAGGCGGACATGGATCGCAAGATCTTCCTCGATAACGTCCTTGGCCTCGAATACGCGACCGTGCGCGAGATGCTCGACATTCTGAAGCGCACCTATTGCTCCACAATCGGCGTGGAGTTCATGCACATCTCCAATCCGGAAGAAAAGTCCTGGATCCAGGCCCGCATCGAAGGGCCGGACAAGGGTGTCGACTTCACGCCCAACGGCAAGCGCGCGATCCTGCAGAAGTTGATCGAGGCGGAAGGCTTCGAGCAGTTCATCGACGTGAAGTACAAGGGCACGAAGCGTTTCGGCCTCGATGGCGGCGAAGCGCTGATCCCGGCGCTCGAGCAGATCATCAAGCGCGGCGGTCAGCTCGGCCTCAAGGAAATCGTTCTCGGCATGCCGCACCGCGGGCGCCTCAATGTGCTCAGCCAGGTGATGGCGAAGCCGCACCGTGCGATCTTCCATGAGTTCAAGGGCGGGTCGTTCACGCCGGAGGATGTCGAGGGTTCGGGCGACGTCAAATACCACCTCGGT
Source organism: Georhizobium profundi (assembly GCF_003952725.1). NCBI lineage: Bacteria > Pseudomonadati > Pseudomonadota > Alphaproteobacteria > Hyphomicrobiales > Rhizobiaceae > Georhizobium > Georhizobium profundi. The sequence continues at coordinate 680,657 of NZ_CP032509.1, forward strand.
GCCTCGTCGGACCGCGAATTCGACGGCAACAAGGTGCACCTGTCGCTGACGGCCAACCCGTCGCACCTGGAAATCGTCAACCCGGTCGTCATGGGCAAGGCGCGCGCCAAGCAGGACATTCTCTCTGGCTCGCCGCGTGACGAGATCGTGCCGCTGGAGACGCGGGCTCAGGTTCTGCCGTTGCTCCTGCATGGCGATGCGGCCTTTGCGGGCCAGGGCGTCGTTGCCGAGTGCTTCGGCTTGTCGGGCCTTCGCGGCCACCGCGTTGCCGGTACGCTGCATTTCATCGTCAACAACCAGATCGGCTTCACGACCAATCCGCGCTTTTCGCGCTCGTCGCCCTATCCTTCCGACGTGGCGAAGATGATCGAAGCGCCGATCCTGCATGTGAACGGCGACGACCCAGAAGCTGTCGTCTACGCCGCGAAGATCGCGGCTGAATTCCGCATGACGTTCCACAAGCCGGTCGTCATCGACATGTTCTGCTACCGCCGCTTCGGCCACAACGAAGGCGACGAGCCGGCGTTCACGCAGCCGAAGATGTACAAGAAGATCCGCAGCCACGAGACCGTGGTGCAGATCTATTCCAAGAAGCTGATCGAGGAAGGCCACATCGATCTCGGCACGTTCGAGAAGATGAAGGCCGACTGGCGCGCGCATCTGGAACAGGAATTCGAGAGCGGCCAGTCCTACAAGCCGAACAAGGCCGACTGGCTGGACGGTGTCTGGTCGGGCATGCGCGTTGCCGACAATCAGGACGAGCAGCGCCGCGGCAAGACCGCCGTTCCGATGAAAACGCTGAAGGATATCGGTCGCAAGCTCTGCGAAGTGCCGGAAGGCTTCGAGACGCACCGCACCATCCAGCGTTTCCTGGCGAACCGCTCGCAGATGATCGAAAGCGGCGAGGGAATCGACTGGGCAACGGGCGAAGCGCTTGCCTTCGGCTCGCTGCTGCTCGATGGCCATCCGGTCCGGCTGTCCGGCCAGGACGTGGAGCGTGGCACCTTCTCGCAGCGCCACTCGGTGCTCTACGACCAGCAGAGCGAAGACCGCTACATCTCGCTGAACAATCTCGCCAAGGGCCAGCAACTTTATGAAGTCATCAACTCGATGCTTTCGGAAGAGGCGGTGCTCGGTTTCGAATATGGCTACTCGCTGTCGGAGCCGAATGCGCTGACGCTCTGGGAAGCCCAATTCGGTGACTTCGCCAATGGCGCGCAGGTCGTGTTCGACCAGTTCATCTCGTCGGGTGAGCGCAAGTGGCTGCGCATGTCGGGCCTCGTCTGCCTTCTGCCGCACGGCTACGAAGGCCAGGGTCCCGAGCACTCCTCGGCCCGTCTGGAGCGCTGGCTGCAGATGTGCGCGGAAGACAACATGCAGGTCGCGAACTGCTCGACGCCGGCTAACTATTTCCACATTCTGCGCCGGCAGATGAAGCGCGACTTCCGCAAGCCGCTGATCATGATGACGCCGAAGTCGCTGCTGCGCCACAAGCGTGCGGTGTCGACGCTGTCGGAACTGTCGGGCGACACGTCCTTCCACCGCTTGTTGTGGGATGATGCGGAAGTTCTGAAGAATGAAAAGATCAAGCTCCAGAAGGACAGCAAGATCCGTCGCGTCGTCATGTGCTCCGGCAAGGTCTATTACGACCTTTACGAAGAGCGCGAGTCCCGCGGCATCGACGACATCTACCTTCTGCGCCTGGAGCAGCTTTATCCGTTCCCGGCCAAGGCGCTCATTAACGAGCTGTCGCGCTTCCGGGGTGCGGAGATGGTGTGGTGCCAGGAAGAGCCCAAGAACATGGGCGCCTGGGCCTTCATCGATCCTTATCTCGAGTGGGTGCTCGCTCATATCGACGCGAAGTACCAGCGCGTGCGCTACACGGGCCGTCCGGCTGCCGCTTCGCCGGCAACGGGCCTCATGTCCAAGCACAAGGCGCAGCTCGACGCCTTCCTCGAAGATGCGCTCGGCGACTAAGCCGGGCTTCACTCGCCTCTCATTTCGATCCCCTATTGAACGGAAAAGCTGACAGCCATGGCCACCGAAATCCGCGTCCCGACATTGGGCGAATCCGTCTCCGAAGCCACGATCGGCACCTGGTTCAAGAAGGTTGGCGACACGATCACTGCCGACGAGCCGCTGGTCGAACTTGAGACCGACAAGGTCACGGTCGAGGTGCCGGCACCGGCGTCCGGCACGCTGACGGAAATCCTGGCCCAGACGGGCGACACGGTCGAAGTCAACGCGCTGCTCGGCCAGATCGGCGCCGGATCGGGTGCTGCCGCCCAGCCGGCCAAGACGGAAGAGCCAAAGGCGGAAGCTCCGAAGGCCGAAGCTCCGAAGGCAGCTGAAGCCAAGCCAGCCGCCCAGCCTGCCGCAAAGTCCGGCGACATGCCGCCCGCACCGTCCGCCGCCAAGATGATGGCGGAGAAGAACGTTTCGGCCGATCAGGTTTCGGGTAGCGGCAAGCGCGGCCAGGTTCTCAAGGGCGACGTGATCGACGCGATCAACAAGGGCAGCTCGGCCGCACCGGCTGCAGAAGCACCGAAGGCGCCGCGCCCTGCTTCCAGCGAAGCCGACGAGGCGCGCGAAGAGCGCGTGAAGATGACGCGCCTGCGCCAGACGATCGCCAAGCGCCTCAAGGATGCGCAGAACACCGCTGCCATGCTGACCACCTACAACGAGGTGGACATGACGGCGGTCATGGATCTGCGCAAGAAGTACAAGGATCTCTTCGAGAAGAAGCACGGCGTGAAGCTCGGCTTCATGGGCTTCTTCACCAAGGCCGTGACGCACGCCTTGAAGGAGATTCCGTCCGTTAACGCCGAGATCGATGGCAACGACATCGTCTTCAAGAATTTCTGCCACATCGGCGTCGCCGTCGGCACCGACAAGGGCCTCGTCGTGCCGGTCGTGCGCGATGCGGACCAGATGTCGATTGCCGAGATCGAGCAGGAAATCGGTCGTCTCGGTGTTGCAGCACGTGACGGCAAGCTCGGCATGGCCGACATGCAGGGCGGCACCTTCACCATCTCGAACGGTGGCGTCTACGGTTCGCTGATGTCCTCGCCGATCCTGAATGCGCCGCAGTCGGGCATCCTCGGCATGCACAAGATCCAGGAGCGTCCGGTCGCGATCGGCGGCCAGGTCGTCATCCGTCCGATGATGTATCTGGCGCTTTCCTACGATCACCGCATCGTCGACGGCAAGGAAGCCGTCACCTTCCTGGTGCGCGTCAAGGAAAGCCTCGAAGATCCGGAGCGTCTCGTTCTCGACCTTTAGGAATAACAGCACGACGGCCGCGCTTCATCTTCAGCCAGGCGCGGCCGGCAGACTGCCCGCTTCAGAGTATAAGGATTTCATTCAATGGCTTACGATGTCGTCGTCATCGGTTCTGGACCGGGTGGATATGTCTGCGCCGTGAAGGCTGCGCAGCTTGGTCTCAAGACCGCGATCGTGGAGAAGCGCCCGACGCTTGGCGGCACCTGCCTGAACATTGGCTGCATTCCCTCCAAGGCGATGCTGCATGCTTCGGAAGTGTTTCACCAGGCGGGCCACAGCCATGCCGAGCTTGGTGTCGAGGTCGGAACACCGACGCTCAACCTGCCGGCGATGATGGCGCACAAGGATGCGGTCGTTAAGGCCAATGTCGATGGCGTCTCCTTCCTCATGAAGAAGAACAAGATCGACGTGCTCGTCGGCACCGGCAAGGTGCTCGGCGAAGGCAAGCTGTCGGTGACGACGGAGGGCGGCGAAAGCCAGGAAATCGAGGCGAAGAACATCGTGATCGCCACCGGTTCCGACGTCGCGAACATCCCGGGCGTTGACGTTGCCTTCGACGAGAAGGTCATCGTGTCCTCGACCGGCGCGCTGGAACTGGAGAAGGTGCCCGGTCACCTCGTGGTTGTCGGCGGCGGCGTCATCGGTCTCGAACTCGGCTCGGTCTGGGCGCGTCTCGGTGCCAAGGTCACCGTGGTCGAATATCTCGATGCGATCCTCGGTGGCATGGACGGCGAAGTCTCCAAGCAGTTCCAGCGCATGCTGGCCAAGCAAAGCCTCGACTTCAAGCTCGGCCAGAAAGTAACGGCCGTCACGCGCAAGGATGCAGGTGCTTCCGTCACGTTCGAGCCCGCCAAGGGCGGCGAGGCGCAGACGGTGGACGCGGATATCGTGCTCGTTGCGACGGGACGCCGGCCTTACACGGACGGGCTCGGCCTCGAAGATGCAGGCGTCGTCATGGAAAAGGGCGGTCGCGTGCAGATCGATGCGCATTTCCAAACCTCGGTGCCCGGCGTCTACGCGATCGGCGATGTCGTCGCAGGTCCGATGCTTGCCCACAAGGCCGAGGACGAAGGCGTGGCCGTGGCCGAGATCATCGCCGGCCAGGCCGGTCACGTGAACTACGAGGTCATTCCGAGCGTCGTCTACACGCAGCCGGAAGTCGCCTCCATCGGCCGGACCGAAGAACAACTGAAGGCTGACGGCGTCGCTTACAAGGCCGGCAAGTTCCCCTTCACCGCGAACGGCCGTGCCCGCGCAATGCTTGCCACCGAAGGTTTCGTAAAGATCCTCGCAGACAAGGACACCGACCGGGTGCTTGGCGTGCACATCGTTGGCGCCGGTGCGGGCGACCTCATCCATGAGGCAGCTGTGCTGATGGAGTTTGGCGGATCGGCGGAAGATCTGGCGCGCACCTGCCATGCCCACCCGACCTTGTCGGAGGCGGTCAAGGAAGCCGCGCTCGCCACCTTCTTCAAGCCCATCCATATGTAGGAAGATCGAAAGCGGTGTCTTTCCCGAGACGCCGCTTTCTCACCTGTACGGGTGATTGTACCCGTGCGCGCTCTGTCGTCTCTCTAGTCCCGCAAAGCGTGCGCCGAACCTGAACCAGGCGGCGCGCGTCTCAACATATGGGCTGGGGACGACAGACAATGACCACGAAAATTCTGCCAGTGCTTGCGCTGGCGCCTGTGCTGGCGCTTGCCGCGTGCGGTGGTTCGACCACGACCGGATCGATCGGGCCTGGCGCCGGTGCCGGCGGCGCGCCCGGCGGTGGTGGCGCAGGAGGCGGCGGTGATGCCGGTGGCGGCGCAGGCGGTGGAACCGGCAGCGCCATTCGCGGCGTTTCGACGAAGTTTGCGCGTGCGCAGCAGCCGAGCCCCACACCGGTTCCGATCTATGAGCAGGGCAAGTTCGCCTATGTGCCAACCGGCGATCTCGTGACCTCGAGTGCTCCGATCGAAGGCACGGCAGATTTGACGACCGCGAAGCAGGGCGATGGCTCGATCACCATCACCACCGGCGGGCTCTACCGTGACGGTTCGGCTGTTCCGGGCGCAACGGCCAATGCGCAATATCCGGCGCGGGGGACATCGACGACCAATGCGCAGCAATCCGAGTTCGTCGGAAATGTCGGCGCGTCCGTCGCCGATGTGATGGTCACCTATTACGACCTCGACCAAAACGGCAGCGACGAGTTCTTCACGATCGACCACCACCAGGACCGGGTGAACATCACCCAGCCGATCGACACGATCAGCATCTTCTATGGCGGCGACTTCGCACCAGCCTCGACCGTTGCAGGCCGCACAGGAACGGCGATGTTCACGGCGACGGATACCGGCAATGCAGACAAGGGTGCCGCTTACGTGCGCGTGGCGACCGGCACGGGCGTTTCCAACAGCCAGGTCGATTACGGCGGCGACGTGCGCATGGTCGCCGATTTCGGTGCGGGGACGGTGGACGGCGAGATTACCAATCTGCGTCGCTTCGGCACGCAGGACGCCGCGGACTTCTCGCTCCGGCTCGATGGCTCGCAGATCAATGGCCAGCATTTCGATGGTGGCGCGGTGACCATGTTGCAGGGGGCGACACCCGTTGCAAGCTTCACGGATTCTGCGGTGACCGGCTCGTTCCTAGGCCAGAACGCGGATGCCGTCGGTGGCGTATTCCAGGGGAACGGAACGCGCGGCGGCCAGGATGTGTATCTCGGCGGCCAGTTCATCGCGCGGGAAGGTCAAACGACCAACTGAGCTTCGAGCATGACAATGGAGCGGCGGCTGATCGGCCGCCGCTTCAATCGGCCCGTTCGACCGAATAGCCGGCATCGCGCAGGAGTTCGATCACGCCTTCGTCGCCGGGCAGGTGCAGCGCACCGACGGCGATGAAGGCGTGGCCTTCATTCAGAAAGGGTTCGGCGCGTTCGGCCATGATGCGATTGCGGGCAAGGACGATCCGCTCTTCGAAATCGGCATAGCCCTGCGCGTCTCTTTCGTGACCCTCAGGTGCAGCCTCGCGGAGCATCGGCATGATCATGCCGGTTTCGCCCGCGACGTAGAGATCCGTCATCGTCGCCGTGACGTCCTCGAGCAGGGGCCCGAGCGACAGCGTTTCCACCAGACCGCGCACATGAAATTCGAGCGACAGGCTGGCCATGGCGTCCAGCTGCTCGGCGATGGTCTCGAGCCCATCGACCGCCTTGCCTTCCTCCAGCGCCTGTTCGGCCAGCATCTGGTCGAGGAAGGCTGCGCCCTCGGCCTTTCTCGCGTGTTCGCAGGCCGGAAGCGCAACGAGACCGGCGATCATCCACGGCTTCATGTGCACGAGAGCGTCGACGGGCAGTCCGAGCTCATCGAGTCGGGTTTCGACAAGCGCGAAATCCTCGTCGCTCATCACGGTGCGCAAGGTGCGGCCATCGGTGAACATCGTCAGTTCGGGACGCGCTATGAGCGCCGCCTGCGCCACTTCGGGATCGAGGATCTCGTCGGTCTCGATGACGACGGTTTCCGATGCGTCGAGCGCTTGGCTCACGGTGTAGGTCAGTTCCGTCACGCGCGGATCGGCGACATGCATGGTGCCGAGAAGATAGGAGGCGACGCCTTGGTCGTTCTCGACGCGCCACAGAAGCCCTTCACCATTGGGCGTCGCCGCTGCCGCTTGCAGCAATGCCGGCAGACGTGGATCGTCTTCGGCGCGCATGCGGTCGATGAGGTTTTCGCCGCCGCATGCGGCTGGCTGCTCCTGCGCGTCGGCGCGCTCAAGCGTCGCCAGCACCATGAGGAGGCTCAGCGCCATGACGAGGTGGATCAATCCGAGCAGGCCGATGACGCCGCGCGCCAGATGCTCTTCGGTGACGGTTTTGATGCGTGCGATCACGAGACATCCCGGTGCTGTTGATCGCTCTGCGATAGCATTCGCCCGCGCAAGAAATCGTTAATGCCGCTCCGATCTCACGATTCCAGACGGTGAAACTGTGCCCAGTTCGCCTGGCAACGCTCTATGCGCGCGGATGGGCTGCGCGGTAGGCGGCAAGGAGCCGGGCGCTGTCGACGCCCGTATAGATCTGGGTTGTGGAAAGACTTGCGTGCCCGAGCAGTTCCTGGATCGTCCTGAGATCGCCACCACCTGCGAGAAGGTGAGTGGCGAAGGAGTGTCGCAGCGCATGCGGGGTCGCCGTATCGGGGAGACCCAGCGCGGACCGCATCTTGCGCATTTCCTTCTGGATGATTGCCGCATGAAGCACGCCGCCTCTAGCGCCGCGAAAGAGCGGTTCCGACGCTGCGAGATGATAGGGGCAAAGTCTTAGGTATTCGGCAATTGCCTGTCTGGCGACATCCATGAGCGGAACGAGCCGCGTCTTGCCGCCTTTGCCTGCTATGCGCAGCGTCGTCGTGGTCGGACCAACCGACGCCGGCGTCAAGGCAAGCGCTTCCGAGATGCGAAGACCGCAGCCGTAGAGCAGCGTCAGCAAGGCGGCATTGCGGGCAGCAACCCAGGGTTCGTCGGACATCTGATCATCGAGATTCGCGACGGCGACGGCCTGCTCTTCCGACAGGGGCTTCGGCAGGCTTCGCCCGGTCTTGGGGGCGCGCACATGGCGGGCGCCGGCTGCGTTCACGAGGCCTTCGCGTTCCAGATGGCGCAGGAACGAGCGGACGCCTGCAAGCCCGCGTCCGAGCGTGCGTGCCCCCGCCCCGCCGCGGCGTCGGCTGGCGAGGAAGGCACGCAGATCTGTCGGACGAAGATTTGCGAGATCGGCGATCGCAGGCATGGAACCTATGTGCCGGCTCATGAATTGGAGGAATTGCCGGAGATCACGCTCGTAAGCCTCAAGTGTGTTTGCTGACAGACGCCGCTGCATGCTGAGGCCATCAAGCCATAGCTGACGCTGCATCATCACATCCGGCGCGGCAGGGAGCAGTTCGGTTGTCACGCTACGTTACGCCCGAGAAACGTCATTTGATATCCGGTGGCTTTCCTCGAAGCCTCTGCGACAATGGTTATATAAGGGTTACGATGTTAGTGAGTGATGTCGGAAAAGCGGCTGTCATGCTGTCTTTACAAGAGCATGCGATGTCCGGTTGGACGCGATAACGGGGACACTTATGGTGCAGAAGCGCGATATTCACGGCGTGGTCGATGCCATTGCACTGCTGTCCCAAGGCCGTCCCGGACACATCGTCGACGAGCTCATCGCCGAGCGCGGACAGCGCCTGGTCAATCATCCGCTCTGGCCGGTGATGCGCCCATTCCTCTACAGCGCGCTGCATTACGGCAAGGCGCTGCAGTTTGCAGACGCCGTTGCCAACATGCCGGGGTTTCAGGCGTTCGAATATGCCAGTGCCCAGCTGAACCTGAATGTCGAGGTGAACCGCGGCGAGCGTATCCCTGACAAGGGCGGCTTCATCATGGTGTCGAACCACCCGACCGGGATCGCGGACGGGATCGCCGTTTTCGATCTTCTGAAGAATCGCCGGCCGGACATGATGTTCTTCGCCAACCGCGATGCTATCCGCGTCAATCCACGCTTCGTCGAGATGGTGATCCCCGTCGAGTGGCGCGAAGAGCACAAGAGCAAGCTGAAAGCGCGCGAAACGCTGCAGCTGACGACGCGCGCGGTGAAGGAAGAAAAAGCGACGGTGCTGTTTCCCTCGGGCCGCATCGCCTATTGGGCCAACGGCACGCTGAACGAGCGGCCGTGGAAGTCTTCGGCGATTTCGCTGTCGCGCAAATACGGGCTGCCGATCCTGCCGGTCCACATGACTGCGCGCAATTCCGGTCTGTTCTACTGGCTGTCGAAATGGTCGACCGAGCTGCGCGACATGACGGTCTTTCACGAGCTTCTCAACAAGAAGAGCCAGACCTTTGAGTTCACTATCGGCGAATTGCTGCAGCCTGATCAGCTCGAGGGCGATCCGGCAGTCGTCACCAAAGCGCTCGAATATCACTCTGTCTATGGGCTGAAGGCCGATCCTGACCGCGCATTTCGCGTCCAGTTCTGATCGGGTGCTGCTGCCGAGCGATCCCTCACGTCAGAATTGCTTTTTGCGCGCTACGGCTTGAAAATCCGTCTCGCTGCGAATGCCGCGGCGAAGAGGAGGATCATTCAGGCCGATGCGCATTCTGCTGGTCGAAGACAATCGCGATCTGGGCGAAGCGGTGGAAGGACGGCTCAAACGCTCCGGCCATTCGGTCGATTGGGTGCGCGACGGAGAAGCGGCGCTCGCTTTTGCGCGCGATGCGTCGTTCGATGCCATCGTCCTTGATCTCATGCTGCCGCAGCGCGACGGGATTTCGGTGATCTCGGCATTGCGAAGCGGCGGCGACGATACGCCAGTGCTCGTCGTCACGGCGCGCTCGGAAATCGACGACCGCGTCAGTCTGCTCGACATGGGGGCTGACGACTATCTCGTCAAACCGTTCGATCTGCGCGAGTTGGAAGCACGCTTGCGCGCGCTCATGCGCCGGCCGGCGGGGCACGCAACCAGCCGCATGGTGCTCGGCGATCTTGTGATGGAAACCGCGGCGCACTCGATCACGATTGCAGGCGTGCCGGTCGAGATCGGCCGACGGGAGTTTCGACTTCTGGAGATCCTGCTGTCGCGCGCCGGACAGGTGGTTGCGAAGGAGCGCCTGATGCAGCAGCTCTTCTCGATCGACGAGGATGTCGCGGTCAATGCACTTGAGCTCTACGTCTCTCGCTTGCGCCGCAAGATCGAGAACTCCGGCGTGTCGATCCTGACCGTACGTGGCATCGGGTATCTCGCCAGGGCCGATGCGGAGGCTCGCCCCGCCGATGCGCGCTGACAGCTTTTCGATCCGCCGTCGGATCACCGCCCTTGCCGCGTTTCTTCTCGTTGCCGCTGCGCTGATCCTTTTGGTCTTCATCAGGGACTATGCCGAGCGCGCCTCCGATCGCGCCTTCGACCGGCTGCTTGCAGCCTCGGCACTGACCATCGCCGGCGCGGTGCAGATCGAAGATGGCGACGTGACGGTGGAGCTTCCCTACGCATCCTTCGCGATGGTGTCGGGCGACGACCGGGTCTTCTATGCGGTGCGCGCGCCGGATGGCGCGCTCGTCACCGGCTATGACGATCTTGCTGCCGACATGCCGCTTGCGCAAACGCTCGATGCTGAGTTCGATGACGTGCGCTATGGCGGCGAAGTCGTGCGGGTCGCAAGCGTCGGTCGCCTGATTTCGACGGCGGACGGGACCGGATGGGTCACGATCCGTGTCGCCGAAACGCAAGGCGCGCGCGAAACGCTGTCGCGCGAGATCGTCAACAACGCGCTGGTGCCGCTCTTGGTGCTGACCCTGCTCGCCGCATGGCTCGTCTGGTACCTCATTCGGCGGACTTTCGCGCCGCTGCTCACGCTGGAACGTGAATTGCGCGCCCGCTCGCCCGACGATCTCTCGCCGGTGGACATTCCGGTGCCGGTGGAGGTGCGCCACGTCGTCGGCGCGCTGAACGAGTTCATGGCACGGCTGAACCAGTCGATGGTGCGCCTCAGCGAATTGGTGGCTGAGGCGGCCCACCAGGTGCGCACGCCGCTCGCATCGCTGCGCGCGCAGGCGGAGGTCGCAATGGACGAAACGGATCCGGCTGCCATGCGGGCCCGGGTCGAGCGGATCCACCAGGGCGCCGTGCAGTCGAGCCAGCTTGTGACCCAGTTGCTGATGGATGCGACGGTCTCGCATCGCCTCGATCTGCGCGACGTGCAGGTGATGGCTATCGGCGCGCTGGTCAACGAAGTGGCGCAGCGGCTCGATCCGGACCAATTGATGCGCATCAGCGTCGAGATGGAAGCCGATGTGGCGGAGATCGGCTTTCCTGCCGATCGCGTCGTCATGCGCGAGATGCTGAAGAACGTGGTCGACAACGCGCTCGCCTATTCGCAGGGCGACGTGATCATCCGCGTGGAACGCGCACAGGAAGAAAACCGTGACGTGCTCAATTTGTCGGTTCTCGATCGGGGGCCTGGTATCCCCGATGCGGAGAAGGAGGCCGTGATGGAGCGCTTTCGTCGCGGCGCGAGCGCCGGCGTTCAGCCGGGTTCAGGCTTGGGGCTGGCGATCGTGCGCCGCGTGGCCGAGGCGCATCGCGGGCGCTTCACTTTGAAGGACCGTGCCGGTGGTGGCCTCGTTGCCGAGATATGCCTGCCGCTTTCCGGGCGCGGAAGCGATCGCCGGGAGGGTCGGGCCGGACGAGGGGCGATCCCTGCGGCGATCGCGCTTCTGGTCGGCGCATGGTTCATGCCGTCGCACGAAGCTGCTGCCGAACCGCTCGTTTTCCCCGCAAGATCCGTGGAAACGGCAACGCTGACGATTGTTGGGACGACGGATACGCGGCTCTTCACGCTGTTCGTCGAGGCCTTTCAGGAGCGTTATCCTGACGTCGCTGTTCGTTACGACGAGACCGACACGCTGTTGATGTACGAGAATTATCTTGCCGGCACGCTCGATCCCCCGGCGGATCTGATGATCAGTTCTTCGTCTGACCTGCAGGTGAAGCTCGCCAATGATGGGCATGCATTGCGGCATGAACCCGCCGCGGTGTCGGTGCCGGATTGGGCGACGTGGCGGAACGAAGTTTTCGGGTTTACCTTCGAGCCCGCAGTGATCGTCTACAATCCTGATCTCGTCTCGCAGGATGAAGCGCCGCGCACGCATCTGGCGCTTGCGGAGTTTTTGGAAGCCAATGTCGCGCGCCTGACGGGAAAGGTCGCGACCTACGACATCGCAACGAGCGGGGTCGGCTATCTGCTCGCCGTCCAGGATCAACTGATTTCATCGCAGTTCTGGCGTCTCGCTTCGGCCTTCGGGCGGACAGGCGCCGTTCTCAGCGGATCGAGCCCCGATATTCTCGACCGGGTCGACGCCGGCGAACTGGCGATCGCCTACAATGTGCTGGGCTCCTACGCGTTTGCCCGGCAGGCGGAGGGCGCGAATATCCAGATCATCGTGCCCGATGATTACGTGCTGGTGCTGACCCGCAGCGCGGTGATCGCACGCGATGCGCCGAATGCGGAAACGGCAAGACTCTTTCTCGATTTTCTCCTCTCCGATGAGGGTCAGGCGGTGGCAGCAGGACCGACGGCGCTCGGCGCGGTGCGCGGTGGCGTGCGCGGCATCTGGACGGCTGCGAACATTACAGAGATGGGGCGAGGCGCGGTGCAGCCGATCGCGCTTGGCCCGGCACTCATGGTCGCGCTCGACCAGCAGCGGCGCGCGCGTTTTCTGGAGACCTGGCGCGGCATCGTCTCGCCTCCATGACCAGGACGGGACATGGCTGACAGGTGGACGACAGGTTGGCGTGTTAGTTTCTGCCGTGATCGGGTCTGGGAGGGCCTCAACGATCCTTGGGAGGAGGTTGCTCAGCGCCCCCCCCATTTGACAGTTTCATCGCCCTTCCAGCCGTTCGAAGCGACGCCGCATGGCGTCCGAAACAGAACACCTGGGAGGTCATCTTGAAGAAATCCGTATTCGCTGCTGCTTTCGCGGCACTGCTCACCAGCACATCCGCTTTCGCGCAGATGGACGAACTGAAGATTATGGCGCCCGCAGCGCCAGGCGGTGGCTGGGATCAGACGGCCCGTTCGATCCAGTCGGTGCTCCAGGCTGAAGGCCTCGCGTCCAACATCCAGGTCGAGAACGTTGCCGGCGCCGGCGGCACGATCGGTCTCCAGCAGTTCGTCAACCGCTCGGCAGGCGATCCGACGGCAACGATCGTCGGCGGCTACGTCATGGTCGGCGCGATCATCGCCAACGCCGCTCCGGTCACGCTTGCCGATGTCACGCCGATCGCCCGTCTGACCGGCGAGTACGTCGTCGTCATCGCACCGGCCGACAGCGAAATCGACAATGCCGAAGAGCTAGCCGAAGCCATGCGCGCCGATCCTGGTTCAGTGACGTGGGGCGGTGGTTCCGCCGGCGGCGTCGACCACATCGCGGCCGGCCTCTTCGCCCAAGCAGCCGATGTCGACCCGCGCGCCTTGAACTACATCCCGTTCTCCGGTGGCGGCGAAGCGCTTGCGGCAATCCTCGGCGGCCAGGTCACCGTTGGCATTTCCGGTTACAGCGAGTTCGCATCGCAGATCGAAGCCGGCGAAGTGAAGGTGATCGCGATCACCGCTCCTGAGCGTCAGGACTATGTCGACGCGCCGACCTTTGCCGAGCAGGGCTTCGACCTCGACGTCCAGAACTGGCGCATGATCGCAGCCGCCCCGGACATTTCGGATGAAGAGCGCCAGACACTGACCGACACGATCCGGACGATGTCGGAATCCGAAGCATGGGCCACCGAACTCGAAACACGCGGCTGGGTGAACACCTATCTCGACGGCGAAGAGTTCCAGACCTACCTGAACCAGGAGATCGAGGCGACGACTGCCATCCTCTCCGACCTCGGCATCAGCCAGTAAGATGGCGACGCACGAACAGGGCGGGGCCGGCATGCGCCGGCCCGACGAGGCGGCCCGTCGCAAGTTCGACCTCGGTGGATTGGCGATCGCGATCGGGCTGTTTCTGTTCTCCGCCCTGATCGCGCTCGACGCGTCCTCCTATCCCGAACGGCGCAGCTATGCGCAGATCGGGCCGGAGATATTTCCTTACATCGTCGCCATCGGCATCGCCGTTTTCGGCGTTCTGACAGTCGTAATGGCACGGCGCGGGGACTTTCCCGAACGCGAAGCCTTGAACTGGGGTCCGGTAATCTGGATCATCGGGGCACTCGCCGGCATGACCGCGCTGCTCTATGCGGGCGCCGGTTTTATCATCGCGTCCGGGGTCCTGTTCGGTGGTGCCGCGCGCGGTTTCGGCCGCAAGCCAGTGATCCTGACCGTGTTCGTCGGCGTGGTGATCTCCGCGCTGCTTTACGTGCTCTTTCGCCAGGGTCTCGGGCTGTCGCTGCCGGCCGGGCTGATCGAGCCGTATCTCAACGCGCTGTTTCGTTAGAGGTGTCGCGTTGCTGTGCGGTGAACCCGTTCTCGCCGCACCTGGAAACGCACCAGCCACTTCCGTCCTTGCAGAATTGCAGCTTGCCGAGCGACGCCTCTGAATTTCAGGCTTGAGCCAGCGGTCGCTGCCCAAACGAGAGTATTCCGACGATCATGGATACGTTCGCGCTTCTTTTCGATGGTCTGCTCATCGCAGCACAGCCGGCCAATCTCGGCTTCGCGCTGCTCGGTGTTCTGCTTGGCACGGCCGTCGGTGTTCTGCCGGGCCTCGGACCGGCACTGACCGTAGCCCTTCTTCTGCCCGTCTCGCTGTCCTTCGGGGCCACCGGCTCCATGATCATGTTCGCCGGTATCTATTATGGCGGCATGTATGGCGGGGCGATTTCCTCGATCCTCCTGAACACCCCCGGCGAGACCGCGTCGATCATGACGGCGCTCGAGGGAAACAAGATGGCGAAGGACGGGCGCGGCGGCAAAGCGCTCGGCGCTGCGGCCATCGGCTCCTTCTTCGGCGGCACCTGTGCCACGATCGGCCTTGCGATCATCGCGCCGCTGATGGTGAAGGTGGCGCTCTCCTTCGGTCCGGCGGAATATTTCGCGCTGATGGTGCTGTCGTTCCTCACGGTTTCGGCGGCCTTCGGCGGTTCGCTCATCCGCGGCCTGACGGCGCTCTTCATCGGCCTTTCGATCGGCCTTGTCGGCATCGACAGCCTGACGGGCCAGGCGCGCCTCTCCTTCGGCGTTCCCCAGCTTCGCGACAACATCGATATCGCCATCATCGCCGTCGGCCTGTTCGCCATCGGTGAAACGCTGTTCATCGCCTCGCAGGCGAGCACGATCAACGAGAAGCTTCAGGCCGTGAAAGGCTCCGTCTGGCTGAGCCTTGCCGAGCTGAAGCGCTGCTTCAAGCCGTTCCTGCGCGGCACGGGCCTCGGCTTCCTGTTCGGCCCGCTGCCGACCGGCGGCGCCGAAATCCCGACCTTCCTTTCCTATTCGTTCGAGCGGAAATCGGCCAAGGGCATTGCCCGCGAAGAGTTCGACAGCGGCAAGGGCGCCATCGAAGGCGTGGCCGGCCCCGAATCAGCCAACAACGCATCGGCCGCCGGCACGCTCATCCCGCTTCTGACACTCGGCCTGCCGACATCGGCGACCGCTGCCGTCATGCTCGCCGGCTTCCAGCAGTACGGCCTGCAGCCGGGCCCTCTGCTCTTCACAAACAATCCTCAACTGGTCTGGGGCCTGATCGCCAGCCTCTTCATCGCCAATCTGATGCTGGTGCTCCTCAACCTGCCGTTCGTCGGTATCTGGGTGAAGCTTCTGACGATCCCGCGCCCGTGGCTTTACGCTGGTATCATGACCTTCGCCTCGCTCGGCATCGTCGGCGCGCAAGGCTCTGCCTTCGCACTGATCCTGTTGCTGGTCTTCGGCATCATCGGCTTCATCATGCGTCGCTTCGATTATCCGCTGGCACCGGTTCTCGTCGGCGCCATCCTCGGGCCACTGGCCGAAGAGCAATTGCGCCGTGGATTGATGATCAATCAGGGTGATTTCACGTTCCTCTTCACCTCCTGGATTGCCCTGACGATCTATGCCGTCGCCATCGCTGCCGTTGCGGGCCCCATCCTTTGGACCAAGCTGTCCAAGCGGGGCCGGGCCGCCGCCGAGGCGCTCCACGAGCATTGATCTTACGTCTTGATTGCGCGCGGGGGCATGGATTTCGCGCGCGATCGCCTCTACCGTTCGGCAGGACATCGAACGGGAGGTGCTGATGGCCGGAAGTTCAACCGGAAACGGGCCGCTTCAACTGCATGTGCCGGAGCCTTCGGTCAGGCCCGGCGATCAGCCTGACTTCTCTTCGGTGAAGATACCGCAGGCTGGGACCGTCGAGCGGCCCCCAGTCGATGTCGATCCTCGCGATATCCGCGATCTCGCCTTCTCGATCATTCGCGTGCTCAATCGCAAGGGCGAGGCTGTCGGCCCGTGGGCGGGAAGCCTCACCGACGAGGAACTGCGCGACGGCCTGCGCGACATGATGACCCTGCGCGCCTTCGATGCCCGCATGCAGACGGCGCAGCGCCAAGGCAAGACCTCGTTCTACATGCAGCATATGGGCGAGGAGGCGGTCTCCTGTGCGTTTCGCAAGGCGATGGAGCCGGGCGACATGAACTTCCCGACCTATCGGCAGGCCGGTCTTCTGATCGCCGGCGGCTATCCGATGGTCGACATGATGAACCAGATCTATTCCAACGAAGCCGATCCGCTGAAGGGCCGGCAGTTGCCGATCATGTATTCGTCGAAGGAGCATGGCTTCTTCTCCATCTCCGGCAATCTCGGCACACAGTTCATCCAGGCTGTCGGGTGGGCGATGGCGTCGGCTATCAAGCGCGACACCAGAATTGCCGCCGGCTGGATCGGCGACGGCTCTACGGCGGAGAGCGATTTTCACGCAGCACTGGTCTTCGCCTCCACCTATCAGGCGCCCGTCGTGCTCAACATCGTCAACAACCAGTGGGCGATCTCCACCTTCCAGGGTATCGCGCGCGGTGGTTCCGGCACGTTCGCGGCGCGGGGTCTCGGCTTCGGCCTGCCGTCGCTCAGGGTCGACGGCAACGACTATCTGGCCGTCCATGCGGTGGCGAAATGGGCGGTCGAGCGGGCGCGTCGCAATTTGGGTCCGACGCTTGTCGAATACGTCACTTACCGCGTCGGCGCGCACTCCACCTCCGACGACCCGTCCGCCTACCGTGCCAAGACCGAATCGGACGCCTGGCCGCTTGGCGATCCTGTCATCCGGCTGAAGAACCATCTCATCGTCAAAGGGCTGTGGAGCGACGAACGCCACAAGCAGGCCGAGGCGGAAGTCATGGACAGCGTGATCGCGGCCCAAAAGGAGGCCGAGAGCCACGGCACGCTGCATTCGGGCGGCAAACCCTCCACGCGCGACATGTTCGAGGGCGTCTACGAGACGATGCCGCCGCATCTGAGGCGCCAACGCCAGGAGGCGGGGGTCTGATGGATCGCAGTCTTGAAAACGTGTGCGGCGGTGCCCTGTCGTCACGGTCGGGCGCGTCCAATCCAGGCAGCCTGATGCAGGGAGCTCGCTGATGGCGCGCATGTCCATGATCGAAGCCATCCGGTCGGCCATGGATGTCTCCATGGAGCGCAATGACGATGTGGTCGTGTTCGGCGAGGATGTCGGCTATTTCGGCGGAGTTTTCCGCTGCACGGCTGGACTTCAGCAGAAATACGGGAAGACGCGGTGCTTCGACACGCCGATTTCCGAACTGGGCATTGTCGGTGCGGCGATCGGCATGGCGGCCTACGGCCTCAGGCCCTGCATCGAGATCCAGTTTGCCGACTATGTGTATCCAGCCTTCGACCAGATCGCATCGGAGGCCGCGCGCATTCGCTATCGCTCCAACGGCCAATTCACCTGCCCGATCGTGATTCGCATGCCGACGGGCGGCGGCATCTTCGGCGGGCAGACGCACAGCCAGAGCCCGGAAGCGCTGTTCACCCATGTCTCAGGTTTGAAGGTCGTCGTTCCGTCCAATCCGGTCGACGCGAAAGGTCTGCTGATCGCGGCGATCGAGGATCCGGACCCGGTGATTTTTCTGGAACCGAAGCGGCTCTATAACGGGCCGTTCGACGGGCATCACGACAAGCCTGTCACGCCCTGGTCGAAACATGCCTTGGGCGAGGTGCCGGAAGGGCACTTCACCGTGCCGCTCGGCAAGGCGGAGGTGCGCCGGGCGGGCGCGGAACTCACCGTGCTCGCCTATGGCACGATGACCTATGTGTCGGAGGCCGCCGCTGCCGATACGGGCATCGATGCCGAAATCATCGACCTCAAGACGCTGCTGCCGCTCGATCTGGAAACGATCGTTGCTTCCGTTTCAAAAACCGGACGGTGCGTGATCGTGCATGAAGCGACGCTGACATCCGGCTTCGGCGCGGAGCTTGCCGCGCTCGTGCAGAAGCATTGTTTCTACCATCTTGAAGCGCCGATCACGCGCGTGACCGGCTGGGACACGCCCTATCCGCATGCGCAGGAGTGGGATTATTTCCCCGGGCCCGCACGTGTCGGCCGGGCGATGATCGAGACGATGGAGGGCTGAGGCGATGGGCGAACGCGCAATCAAGCTGCCCGATGTCGGCGAAGGCGTCGCCGAGGCCGAACTCGTCGAGTGGCATGTGAAGATCGGCGATGCCGTGCGGGAAGACGATATCGTCGCCGCCGTCATGACCGACAAGGCAACGGTGGAAATTCCGGCACCCTGCGATGGCGAGATCGCCTGGCTCGGCGCGGACGTTGGCGATGTCGTCGCCGTCGGCTCGGTGATCGTGCGCATCAGGACGGGTGAGGCCGGATCGGACGAAGACCCGACCCCGAAGCCGATGGATGACGGCGCGGAGGAAGC
The DNA here is from genome assembly GCF_003952725.1 of Georhizobium profundi. Classification (NCBI taxonomy): domain Bacteria; kingdom Pseudomonadati; phylum Pseudomonadota; class Alphaproteobacteria; order Hyphomicrobiales; family Rhizobiaceae; genus Georhizobium; species Georhizobium profundi. Next base: position 699,313 of record NZ_CP032509.1, read on the forward strand.
GCTAATCGCTGACGGGCTGAGCGGCGAGGGCGAGGATTTGCCGCCACCGCCTGCAACCGAACCCGAAACAGTCGATACAAAGCCGGCAAAGGATTCTGAGCCGAGGGAGCCAAGCCTCAAACGGCCTACCCGCCCCGTTGCGGCAATCAGTGCCGACAAGCCGCTGGCTTCGCCGGCCGTGCGGCTGCGTGCCCGGGATGCGGGCATCGATCTGCGTCAGGTGGTGGGGTCCGGTCCAGCGGGCCGAATCACCCATGACGATCTCGATCAGTTCGTTGCCAAGGGTCCGAGCGCGGCATCGCCGGCCGGTCTCATGCGACGCACCGATGTCGAGGACATCAAGCTCGTTGGCCTCCGCCGCAAGATCGCGGAGAAGATGGCTATCGCCAAACGCCACATTCCCCACATCACCTATGTGGAGGAAGTGGACATGTCGGCGCTCGAGGATCTGCGGACGGCGCTGAACCGTGACAAGCGCCCCGACCAGCCGAAACTGACGCTGCTGCCGTTCCTCATGCGGGCGATGGTGAAGGCGATCGCTGCACAGCCGCAGTTCAACAGCCATTTCGACGACGAGGCGAACATCATCCACCGCCATGGCGGTGTCCATATCGGCATCGCGGCGCAAACGCCGTCCGGGCTCGTCGTGCCCGTTGCCAAGCACTGCGAGGCGCGGGACCTCTGGGAATGCGCGGCGGAAGTCGGCAGGCTTTCGGACGCGGCGAAATCGGGTACGGCGACGCGCGAGGAGCTTTCGGGTTCCACGATCACGATCACCTCGCTCGGCGCGCTCGGCGGCATCGTGACGACACCCTTGATCAACCATCCGGAAGTCGCGATCATCGGGGTCAACAAGATGGCGATCCGCCCCCATTGGGACGGCACCGCGTTCGTGCCACGGCGCATGATGAACCTGTCCTGCAGTTTCGATCATCGGATCATCGACGGCCATGATGCGGCGGTCTTCGTCCAGCGGATCAAGACGCTGATGGAAACGCCGGCCATGATCTTCGTGGCATGAGGGGGCGGTGATGAAAGACATTTCCTGCAAGCTTCTCGTCATCGGCGCCGGTCCCGGCGGCTATGTCTGCGCCATTCGTGCCGGCCAGCTCGGCATCGATACGGTCATCGTGGAGGCGGTGAAGCCCGGCGGCACCTGCCTCAATGTCGGCTGCATCCCATCCAAGGCGATCATCCATGCGGCCGATCAGTTCGCCGAGACAAAGGCTATGGCGGCCGGCGAAAGCCCGCTCGGCATCACGCTTGCCGAGCCACGCATCGATCTCACCCGTACGATGGCCTGGAAGGACAAGATCGTCGGGCGACTGACGACGGGCGTGGCGGGACTCTTGAAGAAGGCCGGCGTGAAGACCGTGCAAGGCTGGGCGCGGTTTCGCGACGGCAAGACGGTCGAGGTCAAGACCGAAACCGGCGTTCAAGTCATCCGGGCGGAATCGATCGTGATCGCCACCGGCTCGGAATCGGTGCCGTTGCCCGGGCTCCCCTTCGGCGGTTCGGTGATTTCCTCGACCGATGCGCTGGCACTCAAAGCCGTGCCGGAGCGGCTCGCCATCGTCGGCGCCGGCTATATCGGGCTCGAACTCGGCACGGCCTTCGCCAAGCTCGGCTCACAGGTGACCATCGTCGAAGCCGCCGATCGCATCCTGCCGCTCTATGACGGCGAACTGACGCGCCCTGGCGCGAAGCGGCTGGGCGAGCTCGGCATAGAGGTCGTCCTCGGGGCAAAGGCGCGCGGGCTTTCCGGCAAAGGCGATGCGCTTCTGGTTGAGGGGGCACACGGCAACGATCTGCGCATCGCAGCCGACAAGGTGCTGGTGACGGTGGGCCGGCGGCCGCTGACGGAAGGCTGGGGCCTCGAAGAACTCGATCTCGACCGCTCCGGTGCTGCGATCCGCATCGACGAGACCTGCCGCACCTCGATGCGCGGCGTCTACGCGATCGGCGACGTCACGGGCGAGCCGATGCTTGCGCATCGGGCCATGGCGCAAGGCGAAATGGTGGCGGAAATCATCGCTGGCCACCGCCGCGCTTTCGACAAACGCGTGATCCCGGCAGTGTGTTTCACCGATCCGGAGATCGTGACGGCGGGGCTCTCGCCCGACGAGGCGCGTCGCGGTGGCCGCGAGGTCAAGATTGGCCTCTTCCCGTTCCAAGCGAATGGCCGGGCGATGACGATGGAAGCCGAGCAGGGTTTCGTGCGGGTGGTTGCCCGGGCGGACAACCATCTCGTTCTTGGTATTCAAGCAGTGGGGAAAGGCGTTTCGGAGCTTTCCGCTGCCTTCGGCATCGCGATCGAGATGGGCGCGCGGCTGGAAGACATCGCCGGCACGATCCATGCCCATCCGACACAAGGCGAGGCGCTGCAGGAAGCGGCGCTGAAGGCGCTGGGCGCGGCGCTCCATATCTGATGGCCGCGCCATGTCGATGAAACTCCGGTCGCTGACCGTTGCCGGCTATCGCTCGCTCAAGTCGATCCGCATGGAGATCGGCGACGTCAATGTCTTCGTGGGCGACAATGGCGTCGGCAAATCCAATCTTTATCGGGCGCTGCATCTCGCCCAGTCAGCGGCCGAAGGGACGTTCGCGCGCGAAATCGCTGCGGAGGGCGGCATGGCGGCCGTACTCTGGACCGGCACGCGCAAGAAGGGGCGGCCGGTGCGCCTGTCGATCGCCGTCGAACTTATCTACGAGGACACGGCGCTTGGCTGGCGCTACACGATCGATGCCGGCCTGACGCCGCCGATGGGCGCCGGATTTCCGTTCGAGCCGCAGATCAAGGAAGAGCGGCTCTCGATCGACCAGGGCCGGCGTGTCGTGGACGTAATGAAGCGCGCCGGTCAGGGACTGTCCTACCGCGATGCCGACGGGCGGATGCAGGAGTATCCCGTCAGGCTTCTCTCATCCGAAACGGGCTTGGCTGCGCTTGGCGGATCGGGGCTGCATGCGGAAGCGGCGATCGTGCGCGATACGCTTGCCCGGTTCCGCTTCTACCACGGCTTTCGCAGCGACGCCGGGTCGCCCTTGAGGGCAGCATCGCTTGCCGTGACGGCGCCCATGCTCGACATGGACGGCAGCAATCTCGCGGCTGTGATGGCGACGTTGAAACATATCCGTGGCGATACGGTCGATCTCGACCGGGCCGTTGCCGATGCCTTGAAAGGTGCCTGGCTCGACATTCCGCTACCGGATCGCGAAGCGCGCTTCGGCGTCGTCTTCCCGCAATTCCCGCAGCGCGGTTTCTCGGCTGCCGAGTTGTCGGACGGGCAGATCCGGTTCCTGGGCCTTGCCGCAGCCCTGCTTGCCTATCGCATACCGCCCTTCATTGCGCTGAATGAGCCCGAAGCGAGCCTGCATCCGTCTATGCTCTCGCCGCTTGCCGACATGATCGCGCGTGCGGCGAAGGATGCGCAGATCTGGGTCGTCACCCACGCGCCGGAACTGGCAGACCTCATCACGGACCGCACCGGTGTGCGGGCGAAGACGGTGATCCGGCAGGAGGATGGATCGACCTGGATCGAGAGCATGCGTCTGACGGGGCAGCTTCCGGACGAGGCCGACGAAATGGATGATGACGACGCATGAAAAAAGCCGGCGGACGGGGCCCGCCGGCTTGATGCTCTTGAACCAGGTGCCGATCAGGCGATCGTCTGGCCGGTCTTCTTCCAGTCTTCCAGGAACGTCTCGAGACCCTTGTCCGTCAGCGGGTGCTTGACGAGCGACTTGAGCGTGGCCGGCGGCGCAGTGACCACATCGGCGCCAATGAGAGCGGCGTCCTTGATGTGGTTCGCGGTGCGGATCGACGCTGCGAGGATTTCGGTGTCGAAGCCGTAATTGTCGTAGATCTGGCGGATCTCGCGGATCAGGTCCATGCCGTCGAGATGGATGTCGTCGAGGCGGCCGATGAAGGGCGAGATGAACGTTGCGCCGGCCTTGGCAGCCAGGAGCGCCTGGTTGGCGGAGAAGCACAGGGTTACGTTGACCAGCTTGCCCTGTTCGGTGAGGGCCTTGCAGGCCTTGAGACCGGCGAGCGTGAGCGGCAGCTTGATGCAGACATTGTCGGCGATCGCACCGAGAACTTCTGCTTCGCGCATCATGCCGTCATAGTCGACCGCAGTGACTTCGGCAGACACGGGACCTTCGACGATGTCGCAGATTTCCTTCGTGACTTCCTTGTAGTCGCGGCCGGACTTCATGATGAGCGAGGGGTTGGTCGTCACGCCGTCGAGAAGGCCGAAATCGTTCAGCTCCCGAATTTCGGCGACGTCGGCGGTATCGACAAAGAATTTCATCAGATTGTCTCTTCTGCTTTGCTTTGGCTGCCTGTTGGCCGGTAAGGCCGTTTCGGGTTCCCTTTAGACCAAACAGGGGGCAAGGTCACGCATCATGACCCGCCATTCCGCTGCCGATTCTCAGAGCGTTCTGTTCGACGCGCCACCAACGCCCGTCGTCCCCGTGCCGGTCGTCTCCGTGCTCGTGCCGCTTCCGGCGCCCGAGCCATATTCCTATGTGGTGCCTGAGGGTCTGCAAGTCCAACCCGGATCGCTGGTACAAGTTCCGCTCGGCCCCCGTCAGGTGCTCGGCGTCGTGTGGGATGGGCCGCCGGGGCGTGAGATCGATGCGCGCAAGCTCAGGCCCATCACGCATGTCTTCGATTGTCCGCCGCTCGATGCGGTGATGCGCCGGTTCATCGAATGGGTTGCCGATTATACGCTGTCGCCGCCCGGTCTCGTCGCGCGCATGGCGCTGAGGGCCCCGGCGGCGCTCGATCCGGAGCCGATGATCGAGGGGTTGGCCGCGACCGGTGCCGTGCCCGAGAAGCTGACGCCTGCGCGGCGGCGCGTGCTGGACACGGCACAGGAAACCGGCGCCTGGACGAAATCGGGCCTTGCCCATGCGGCTGGCGTCTCGTCTTCCGTCGTCGACGGGCTCGTGAAGCAGGGCGCGTTCGCACCCATCCTTCTGCCGCCGCCGCCCGTCGTCGCTTTGCCCGATCCGACCTATGGCGGGGCGGAGCTCAGCGACGGGCAGGCTGGGTCTGCTGCGATCCTGCGCGAGGCGGTCGGCAAAGCACGGTTCGGTGTGCATCTTCTCGATGGCGTCACCGGTTCGGGCAAGACCGAGGTCTATTTCGCCGCCGTTGCAGAGGCCATCGAGCAGGGCAAGCAAGCGCTGATCCTGCTGCCGGAAATCGCGCTGACGCCGGCCTTTCTCGCTCGCTTCGAGGCCCGGTTCGGCGCGCCGCCGGCGGAGTGGCATTCCGAACTTGCGCCCCGTACCCGTGAAAGGGTCTGGCGGCAGGTGGTAGACGGGCGCGTGCGCATCGTCGTCGGCGCCCGCTCGGCACTCTTCCTGCCGTTCAAGGAGCTTGGCCTGATCGTCGTCGATGAAGAGCACGATCCGGCCTACAAGCAGGAAGATCGGGTGTTTTATCATGCGCGCGACATGGCGGTGGTGCGCGCGCGGCTGACCGATTGCCCGGTGGTGCTCGCCTCGGCCACGCCGTCGATCGAAAGCCGGGTCAATGCGGAGGAGGGGCGTTACGGTCTCCTGAAGCTTTCCAGCCGATATGCCGAAGCGGCAATGCCGGATTTGAAGCTGATCGACATGCGCCAAAGCCCACCCGCGCGGGGCGGCTTCCTGTCGCCGCTGCTTCTCAAGGCTGTCGCTGGTCGATTGGAACGCAAGGAGCAGTCGCTGCTCTTCCTCAATCGCCGGGGTTATGCGCCGCTGACGCTCTGCCGGGTCTGCGGACACCGCTTCCAGTGCCCGGATTGTTCAAGCTGGCTCGTCGAGCATCGGTTCCGCGGCCAGATCCAGTGCCACCATTGTGGCCATGCCGAACCGACGCCCCAGGCCTGCCCTGAATGCGGGACGCTCGATCATCTCGCAGCCTGCGGCCCGGGCGTCGAACGCATCGCGGAAGAGGTCGTCGGGCATTTTCCGGACGCGCGTATCGTCGTCATGTCGTCGGATCTGCTCGTCGGGGCAAAGCGCGTACGGCTGGAACTGGAGGCCATTGCCAAGGGGGAGGCCGACATCGTCATCGGCACACAATTGGTCGCCAAGGGACACAATTTTCCTCTGATGACGCTCGTCGGGATCGTCGATGCCGATGTCGGGCTGACGAGCGGCGACCCGCGGGCGGCGGAGCGCACGTTCCAGCTTCTCTCGCAGGTCACCGGGCGCGCCGGGCGCACCGGCCTCAAGAGCCTTGGTCTCATCCAGACCTACCAGCCGATGCATCCGGTGATGCAGGCGCTGGTATCGGGCGATGCGGATACGTTCTACGAGCGCGAAATCGCCGAGCGGGAACGGGCCAAGCTGCCGCCGTTTGGGCAACTGGCCGCGATCATCGTTTCGGCGAACACCCGCGCCGAAGCGGACGAGCACGCGCGTGGCTTGCGCCGCGTTGCGCCTGCCGCCCGGGGCCTCACTGTGCTCGGACCGGCGGAAGCGCCACTCGCGCTCATTCGGGGGCGTCACAGGTTTCGGCTGCTGGTGCACGGCGAGAAGCGGGCCGACATGCAGGCCTATCTGAAGGCGATGCTCGCCAGCGGTCAGAAGGAGCGGGGATCGGTGCGCGTGCAGGTCGATATCAACCCGCAGAGCTTTCTCTGACGGCAAAGCGGTGCGGCGTCACGCAGCGCTTTACCTGACGTTGCGCCTATCCTATCGGTGCGAAGCGCAAATCAGGAGGTGCTTCGTTGGAATTTGCTTTTCCCTGGCCGGGCAGCCAAGGCGAATGGCTGGCGTTCGGTGCCGCCGTCGCGACCGCGCTTCTCGGGCTCTGGCACTTCGTTGCGCTGCTGTTTACCCATTTTCCAAACGCCTTGGCGGTTCGCGCGCAGGCCGCGGGCCTGCAATTCGGCGCAGGCGCCGTCGCCGTCCTGATGGCGCAGCCGCTCGTCTATCTGGCGATCGGAGCGGGATGGGCGGCCGCGGTTCTGATCAAGATCGTCGCGATGGCGCGCCACGGCAGGGCCGATGGCACCACACTGCTTTCGCTGATCCTGGCACTCGTTCTTGCCGTCCTGCCGCTCGGATACGTCTTCGGAATGCTCTGACTGCGACGGAATGCGCCAAGAATGCGCCCAAAGCAGGCGTCCTGGCGTGTTGCGGGGGCGGAATTCCTATGTTAGACGAACCCCGAATTTCGGAGCGGGCGTGCCTTTCAGGCATTTGCTCTTGAAAATTACAGCAACAAATTCAAGGTGTTGTGGTTGGCCAGATTTCAACCGGCGGCGCTCTTGGGTACATTTGAGAGATTTGGGTGCCCGTGGCAGACACATCCCAGCTAATTTCCGGTGTTGCAGAACGGTATGCCTCCTCGCTTTTCGATCTTGCGAAAGAGGCCGGTGAAATCGATTCCGTCACGCGCGAACTCGACGCGTTCGAGGCGATGATCGCGGAAAGCACCGACCTGAAGCGACTGGTGATGAGCCCGGTTTTCTCGGCCGAGGATCAGGCGCGTGCCATTGGCGCAATCGTGGACCAGGGCAAGATTGCTGGTCTCGCCGGCAACTTCCTGAAGGTCGTCGCGGCCAATCGCCGTCTCTTCGCTCTTCCGGGCATCATCCGCTCCTTCCGCCAGCTTGCTGCCGCCGATCGCGGCGAAGTCGCTGCCGAGGTGACGAGCGCTCACTCGCTGGACGAGGCGCAGCAGCGCGAGCTTGCAGCGGCCCTTAGAGACGTCACGGGTAAGACCGTGTCGCTCAATATTCATGTCGATCCGTCAATACTCGGCGGCCTGATCGTCAAGGTCGGCTCGCGTCAGATCGACACATCGCTTCGTACGAAACTCTCATCGCTTAAGCTTGCACTGAAAGAGGTCGGCTGATGGATATCCGCGCCGCGGAAATTTCCGCAATTCTCAAAGATCAAATCAAGAATTTCGGCCGCGAAGCCGAAGTTTCCGAAGTCGGCCAGGTGCTCTCCGTCGGTGACGGTATCGCTCGCGTCTACGGTCTGGACAACGTTCAGGCCGGTGAGATGGTCGAGTTCCCAGGCGGCATCCGCGGCATGGCGCTTAACCTCGAAGCCGACAATGTCGGCGTCGTCATCTTCGGCTCGGACCGGGACATCAAGGAAGGCGACATCGTCAAGCGGACGGGCGCCATCGTGGACGTGCCGGTCGGCAAGGGTCTCCTCGGCCGCGTCGTCGACGCGCTTGGCAACCCGATCGACGGCAAGGGCCCGATCGTTGCCGACGAACGGAAGCGCGTCGACGTCAAGGCGCCGGGCATCATCCCCCGCAAGTCAGTGCATGAGCCGATGTCGACCGGCCTCAAGGCCATCGACGCGCTCATCCCGGTTGGCCGCGGCCAGCGCGAGCTCGTCATCGGCGACCGTCAGACCGGCAAGACTGCGATCATTCTCGACACGTTCCTGAACCAGAAGTCGCTGAACGAAGGTACGGACGAGAGCCAGAAGCTCTATTGCGTCTACGTCGCCGTCGGCCAGAAGCGCTCGACCGTCGCGCAGTTCGTCAAGGTTCTGGAAGAGCGCGGCGCGCTGCCCTACTCGATCGTCATCGCCGCGACCGCATCCGATCCTGCACCGATGCAGTATCTGGCGCCGTTTGCCGGCTGCACGATGGGCGAGTATTTCCGCGACAACGGCATGCATGCCGTGATCGGTTATGACGATCTGTCCAAGCAGGCTGTCGCCTACCGCCAGATGTCGCTGCTGCTGCGCCGCCCGCCAGGCCGCGAAGCTTATCCCGGCGACGTTTTCTACCTGCACTCGCGCCTTCTCGAGCGCGCCGCCAAGCTCAATGACGAGCAGGGCGCCGGTTCGCTGACGGCTCTGCCGGTCATCGAAACGCAGGCAAACGACGTGTCGGCCTACATCCCGACCAACGTGATTTCGATCACCGACGGTCAGATCTTCCTCGAAACGGACCTTTTCTACCAGGGTGTCCGTCCGGCCGTGAACGTCGGTCTGTCGGTTTCGCGTGTGGGTTCGTCGGCTCAAATCAAGGCGATGAAGCAGGTTGCCGGCTCGATCAAGGGCGAGCTTGCGCAGTACCGCGAAATGGCGGCGTTCGCGCAGTTCGGCTCCGACCTCGATGCCTCGACGCAGCGCCTCCTGAACCGTGGCGCACGCCTGACCGAACTTCTGAAGCAGCCGCAGTTCTCGCCGCTGAAGACGGAAGAGCAGGTCGTCGTGATCTATGCAGGCGTGAAGGGCTATCTCGACAAGCTGCCAGTCAGCGATGTCGGCAAGTTCGAGCGTGGGCTGCTCTCGCACATGCGCAACGAAGGCAAGGGCATCCTCGACGCCATCCGCACGGACAAGGCGCTCAAGGAAAACACCGAAGCCGACCTGCGCAAGGAACTCGACAAGTTCTCCAAGAACTTCGCTTGAGTTAATCAGACTCCGAGAAACGGACGGATAGCGGATGCCTTCACTCAAGGATCTGAGAAACCGGATCGCCTCAGTCAAGGCGACGCAGAAGATCACCAAGGCGATGCAGATGGTCGCCGCGGCGAAGCTGCGTCGTGCGCAAGAGGCGGCGGAAGCTGCGCGGCCCTACTCGCAGCGCATGGGGGCGGTCCTCGCCAACATCGCGAATGCAGTGGGTGACGGCGAGGATTCGCCGCGTCTGATGACGGGCACGGGCAAGAGCGACGTGCATCTGCTCGTCGTCTGCACGGCCGAGCGTGGTCTTTGCGGCGGTTTCAACTCGCAGATCGTGCGCCTGGCGCGCGAGCACATCCGCCGGCTCGTTTCGGAAGGCAAGCAGGTCAAGATCCTCTGCGTGGGCAAGAAGGGGTATGACATCCTTCGCCGTGACCACCGCGAGAAGATCATCGACCGCGTCGATCTTCGTGAAGTGAAGGCTGTCGGCTTCGTCGATGCCGACAAGATCGCACGCCAGGTCATCGCTCTGTTCGACCAGGGCGAGTTCGACGTCTGCACGCTGTTCTATTCGGAGTTCCGTTCGGTGATCTCGCAGATCCCGACGGCACAGCAGCTGATCCCCGCAAGCGCGCCTTCGGGCGACACTGCGGTGACGGAAGCGATGAATGCCCGTCTCGGCGGCGCGATCTACGAATACGAGCCGGATGCCGGCGAAATCCTGACCGATCTGATTCCGCGCAACATCGCGGTCCAGATCTTCCGTGCTCTCCTTGAGAATGCTGCGTCCGAACAGGGTGCGCGCATGTCCGCCATGGACAACGCGACGCGCAATGCGGGCGAGATGATCGAGAAGCTGACGCTTTCCTACAACCGCCAGCGTCAGGCTCAGATCACCAAGGAACTGATCGAAATCATTTCGGGCGCGGAAGCGCTCTGAGGCTCTTTGAAGAAGAGGTTTGAACGATATGGCTAAGGCAGCGACACCACAGACGCCGGCGGCTGAAAAGAAGCCCGCCACCAGAAAGGCGCCGGCCAAGGCAGCCGCCGCTGCACCGGCAGCAACCACGACATCGGCACCGGCTTCAGCCGTTGCGACCGGCCGCGTGACGCAGATCATCGGCGCCGTCGTCGACGTATCCTTCGATGGCCACCTGCCGCAGATCCTGAACGCGCTGGAAACCGACAACCTCGGCAACCGCCTCGTTCTGGAAGTCGCGCAGCACCTCGGCGAGAACAGCGTACGCACGATCGCCATGGACTCCACCGAAGGTCTGGTTCGTGGCCAAGCGGTCGCCGACACCGGCGCACCGATTTCGGTGCCGGTTGGCGCCGGTACGCTCGGCCGCATCATCAACGTCATCGGCGAGCCGATCGACGAAGCTGGTCCGGTTCCTGCCACGACGCGTCGCGCCATCCACCAGGAAGCGCCTGATTTCACGGAACAGTCCACCGAGGCCGAAATCCTCGTGACCGGCATCAAGGTGATCGACCTTCTCGCACCTTATGCCCGTGGCGGTAAGATCGGCCTCTTCGGTGGCGCAGGCGTCGGCAAGACCGTTCTCATTCAGGAACTGATCAACAACATCGCAAAGGCGCACGGCGGCTACTCGGTGTTCGCCGGCGTGGGTGAGCGGACCCGCGAAGGCAACGATCTCTATCACGAAATGATCGAATCCGGCGTGAACAAGGACCCCAAGCAGCATGACGGCTCCACGGAAGGCTCCAAGTGCGCCCTCGTGTTCGGCCAGATGAACGAGCCGCCCGGCGCCCGCGCCCGCGTTGCGCTCACCGGCCTGACGATCGCCGAGCATTTCCGCGATGAAGGCCAGGACGTGCTGTTCTTCGTGGACAACATCTTCCGCTTCACGCAGGCCGGCTCGGAGCTGTCGGCTCTGCTCGGCCGTATCCCTTCGGCCGTGGGATATCAGCCGACGCTCGGCACCGACATGGGCGCCATGCAGGAGCGCATCACGACCACGACCAAGGGTTCGGTCACTTCGGTGCAGGCCGTGTACGTCCCCGCCGACGACATGACCGACCCGGCTCCCGCCTCGACCTTCGCCCACCTCGACGCAACGACCGTTCTGTCGCGTTCGATTTCGGAAAAGGGCATTTACCCAGCCGTGGATCCGCTCGACTCGACGTCGCGCATGCTCGACCCGATCATTCTCGGCGAAGAGCACTACAACGTTGCCCGTCGCGTCCAGGAAACGCTGCAGCGCTACAAGTCGCTTCAGGATATCATTGCCATCCTGGGCATGGACGAGCTCTCGGAAGAGGACAAGCTGACGGTTGCCCGCGCCCGTAAGGTCGAGCGCTTCCTGTCGCAGCCGTTCTTCGTCGCCGAAATCTTCACCGGTGCACCTGGCCAGCTCGTCGATCTCGAAGACACGATCAAGAGCTTCAAGGGTCTTGTCGAAGGCGCATACGACCACCTGCCCGAAGCTGCCTTCTACATGGTCGGCGGTATCGACCAGGCGCTCGCAAAGGCCGAAAAGCTGGCTGCGGAAGCAGCCTGATCATTAGAGCAGATGGCGAATAGGGAGCGGTTGACGGACGCGCATTGCTGATACCCCGGTATCACCATGGTTTCCGTCGGCCGACGAGATATGGCTGACACATTCAAGTTCGAACTCGTATCGCCTGAGCGTCTGCTCGTCTCGGCCGAAGCCGTCGCCGTCGTCCTGCCGGGTTCGGAAGGCGAAATGACGGTCATGGCGAAGCACGCGCCGCTGATGTCGACGCTGCGTCCGGGTGTGATCACGGTCGAACTGGCAGATGGCCAGAAGCAGTCGTTCATCGTGTTCGGCGGTTTCGCCGACATTCTGCCGGATGGCTGCACCGTGCTCGCCGAGGCTGGTTACGACCGCGCGGCCTTCGATGGTGCTGAGCTGGCACGTCGCATCGAGGCTGCCCGCGCCGAGCGTGAACAGGCTTCTGGCGACGACCAGGCTTTCAAGCTCGACGAATATCTGAGCCAGTTGACGACGCTGCAGGGCTCCGTGCCTCCGGCATAGGCTCCAGCGACCGATGAACAAAGGAGAACGCCGGCCTGAACAGGTCGGCGTTTTTCATTTTGGGCAACAGTGTGCGTCTAGCGGGCGGCGAGTGTTGAGAATGTCGAGACGACCGTCTCGTAGACACCGCGCTTGAAAGGCACGATGAGGTCCGGCAACGCGGCCATGGGCTTCCAGTCCCAGGCATCGAACTCGGCCTCATGGCCGCCCGGGGAGGATTGATGGTGATTTCGCTCTCGTCGCCTTCGAAGCGGAACGCGAACCATTTCTGAGTCTGTCCCCGATAGCGGCCTTTCAGGCCGATGCCGATCAGATCAGCAGGAAGGTCGTAGTTGATCCAGTCCGGCGCTTCCGCAAGGAGGCTGACGGTTTTCATGCCGGTCTCTTCGTACAGCTCGCGCAGTGCAGCTGGATAAGGGTCTTCACCGGGATCGATGCCGCCCTGCGGCATCTGCCAGAGCTTTGACGTTCCAGCATGCTCCGAATCAGCGATGGGGATACGGCGCCCGACCCAGACGAGGCCTTCAGCATTCAGGACCATGGCCCCAACGCAGGGGCGATAGGGCAGGTCTTCAGCATTCACGCGGCTCATCGGCTCGCAGCTCTGGATGAAGCCGGATCGAGCGCGATCGCAGATACGCTGACGATCTCGATGTTGCGGCGTGACGCCTGCCGCACCCATTCTGCAATCGCATCGACGCTCACATCGAAAGCGGAGGCAACGCCGATCGCTGCACCGTTGCGCACGGCGCTGCGTTCGAGCGCATCGAGTGCTTCCATGATCGCGCCGCGTTCGCGCCGGCTGTCGAGCACGATCTCGGCTTGACCGAATGGCGCACCGAAGGTTCTGGCGAGCATCTCGGAGCGCGACTGCGGCGCAGATCCGTCATCAAGGAACAGCAGGCCACGGTCAGCGATCTCGCGCATGACCGGCTCGAAGGCTTCGATGTCGGACATGAAGCGTCCGCCCATATAATTCATGACGCCCGTATAGTTCGTCATGCGGGCCAGTGATTTGTGAAGCGCCTCAATGTTGCTTTCCAACGGCGCTTCGACGGTAAGCGTGTTGGCGCCCGGGTCCACGGAGGGATAGTCGAAGGGTTCCAGCGGGATCTGCAGCAGGATTTCATGGCCACCACGGCGGGCGTCCTGCATCCAGCGCGTCAGGCTGTTGCCGCTTGCCGCAAAGGCAAGCGTGATCTCTTCGGGCAGCTTCTCGATCGCGTACTGGGTGCCCGTTTGGCTGAGCCCTAGCCCGCCGACGACGATCGCGATCTTCGCGCCGTTCGTGCCGGACCATGACCGTGCATAGGCTTCTGCCGAACGCTTACCGCCTGGAGAAATGGTGGGGATGGCACCGAATTCGGTTTCTTCGAGAAGCGCATCTTCCGGCAAATGCGCGACGCGCAGATCCTGGCCGACCGCGCCGCCGTCGATGATGAGCGGTCCGAGCCCTTCGCGGCTGCCCGGGCGGTAGGTCGTGACCATGACGCCGTCGCCGGTCATTTCGGAAGCGATGTTGCCGCCTGCCGTGCCTGCCGTGCGGGCGGGGACGGTGCCTGTCTGAAGGTTTGCGTATTCGTCCGTTTCATCGGGCGCGACAACGGGTGTGTCGGCGGTTGCGACGGGCGCCGGTGAGCCGCTGAGGCCACTGGGCGACATGGCACTGTAAATGGAACCGGCGAGAAGCAGCACCACGGCCGCAGATGTGCCGAGCGCGAAGCGACCCGGCCACGGCCGGCGCCTCTGCCTCGACTTTCGGGCTTGGCCCAATGGAGTATCTAGCTTGTTACGCACCGCTCACCGGTCTCATGACTGAGGGTGATTCGGCAAGACGCGGCGCTCAAAGAACGCCGCGTCGAAAGGATCCAGAGACCCTTATTGGTTGGTGACGGCAGCCTGATCCGGGTTGGGCGGGAAGGACGCATCCGTGCGGTCGCCACGTAGAAGATCGAAGGCGTGGTTCAGCTGGATGTCGTCTTCCTGCTCCGGCGGCACGTAAGCGATCGAGCCTGAGCCTTCTTCGGTCTCGCTCTCACCCTGGATGTGGCCACGCAGCTGTGATTCGCCGGATGCTTCCACCTGGCCCATGAGTTCCTCGGGCAGGGGCTGCTCCACGATGATGTCCGGCGTGATGCCCGTGCCCTGGATCGACTTGCCCGACGGCGTGTAATAGAGCGCAGTCGTCAGACGAAGCGCGCCGTTTTCGCCGAGCGGAATGATCGTCTGGACGGAGCCCTTGCCGAAGGAACGTGTGCCGAGAACGGTCGCCCGCTTGTGGTCCTGCAATGCGCCGGCCACGATTTCGGACGCCGAAGCGGAACCGCCATTGACGAGAACGATGAGCGGCTTGCCGCCGGTGAGGTCGCCTGCACGCGAATTGAAGCGGCGGCTTTCCTCTTCGTTACGGCCACGAGTGGAGACGATTTCGCCACGATCCAGGAACGCGTCGGAAACGCTGATCGCCTGATCGAGCAAGCCGCCTGGGTTGAGGCGCATGTCGAGGACGTAGCCTTTCAGCTCATTCTCAGGCACTTCTTCCTGGATCTGCTCGATGGCTGCGGCGAGGTCGTCATAGGTCTTTTCGGTGAAGGAGATGAGGCGGAGATAGCCGACATTCTCCTCGACGCTATGGCGAACGGCCTTCACCTGGATGATGGCGCGCGTGACTTCGATCTTCAGCGGTTGAGCAGCGCCTTCGCGGATGACCGTGAGCTCGACCGTCGTGTCGACCGGTCCGCGCATGCGGTCAACGGCATCCGACAGGGTTAGGCCCTGCAGCGATTCGCCATCGATTTCGGAAATCAGATCGCCTGCCAGCACGCCTGCCTGCGCGGCGGGTGTGTCGTCGATGGGCGTGATGACCTTGACGAGGTCGTTTTCCATCGTGACTTCGATGCCAAGGCCGCCGAATTCGCCACGCGTCTGGGTGCGCATGTCGTTGGCATCGTCAGCATTGAGATAGCTGGAATGGGGATCGAGCGAGGTAAGCATGCCGTTGATGGCACTCTCGATCAGCTCTTTCTCTTCCGGCGGTGTCACATATTGCGAACGCACGCGCTCGAACACGTCGCCGAAGATCGACAGTTGGCGGTAAGTATCCGACCCAGCGGCTTCCGCCGGCATGCTGAACTGCTGGGCAGTGCTCAGGGCGGTAGCGCCCATGAGGGCGCCGACGAACAGAAGCGATATTTTACGAATCATTGCTTGCCCTTCCCGAAGTATCGTTTGCCCACCAGGGGTCAGGATCGACCGGCTGTCCATCTTTCCTGAATTCAATGTAAAGCGTCGGCTGCCCGGAAACCAGAGCCAAAGCAGCAGCGCCCGCGAGCCTCGTTTCACCCATCGCAGCGACCGGTTCGCCGGTCACCACGAACTGGCCTGGTGAAACATCGATACGGTCCATACCCGCCATGACGATATGATATTCGTCACCTGCGTTGAGGATCAATAGCTGCCCGTAAGTCCGAAAGGGGCCGGCATAGACGACCCAAGCGTCGGCCGGGGCTTGCACGAGTGCCCCCGATCGGCTCGCGACCATAATGCCTTGAAGCGGGTGGCCGGTGCCGTCATCGTCACCATACCATCGCTCTACGGCCCCTTCCACGGGCAATTCCAGGGTTGCCGTGCGCGATGCGAAAGGAACTGCCGGCGAAAATCTCTCCATGTCGAGGTCGCCGCTGGCGGCACGATTTCGTGCCCGCTCAAGCTCTTCCTCGCTTTGCTGTTCACGCAATCGTGTTGCTTCGCGGGCCTGCTCGGCGGCTTCGCGGACGGACGAAATCTCCGTTTCGAGCGAAGCGATGAGTTCGCCGAGCGACGAGGCACGTTCCGCGAGACGGGCCGCCGCGACGCGCTCTTCCTCGATGCGTCTTTCGCGGTCGCCCTGCATGTCGCGCTTCTCGGCGAGAAGCAGGGCAAGGCGTTCCTCTTCGACGATCTGGTCCGTTCGCGCGGAGACGAGCTTCGCGCGCTCCTCTTCGATGTCTTCACGAACCGCCTTCAGACGAGCCAGATCCAGCGCGAGTTGTTCCGTCTCCTCGCGCATTTCGGGTACGACGGCTCCGAGCAGGATGGCGCTTCTCACCGAGGCAAGCGCATCCTCCGCCGCAACGAGGAGAGCCGGAGGCGGATTTCGGCCCATGCGCTGCAATCCGGCAAGAACTTCGGCGAGCAGCACCCGCCTTTCCCTCAGCGACGCAGTAATCTCGTCTTCGTCACCGCGCAGCGTGGAGAAGCGATCTTCGGCTTCGGCCATGCGCGTGGTGAGTTCGCGCTGCCGGTCTGCCGTTTCGATCATGCTTGCGCGAATGGCCGCCTCGTCCTGGCGCAGCGCATCAACCTCGGCGCGTAGATCGGCCATGCGCTGTTCGGACAGCGTGATGGCTCGGCTCAAGCGGTCGAGTTCCTCGGCCGTTTCGGCGCGCTTGGCATCGAGAGACTGGGTCGGATCAGCTGCATCCGCCTGAGGGGCGGCCAAAGCAGGAGCGGCCTCCTGGGCGTGGGCTGAAGAAGCCGAAGCGGTGGAGAGAAGCCCAACAACCAAAGCTTTGCCGGCGAACCAGGCAGCGAGCCTGACCTGTCGATTTCGCGAATGATCCGGCGCGGCGCAGTGACCGCGGCTCCGTGGTGCTGGCTTCAAGTCTCAATCCGATCTTGGCCCGAGTTCCCTCCATCGGCTGCAAGCATGTCGAGTTTGAGGCGAAAGGAAGTGCTCACGATGCCACTCTAAAATATGTTTGCAGGAAGAAACGGCTGATTAACCGCAGCATTAGAATTCCCTTGGACAGCCCTTTCTCATGGGCTGATTCTCCATCAAGCAAAGCATGTCTTAATTGCTCGCGCGTATCCACAAATGGATAGCTGGGGATCAAAGCATGAAGCGCTTTCTTCAAGATCGTAGCGGCCAATTTGCACTCATGTTCGGCATTTCCCTGCCGGTCATGCTGCTTTCGGCCGGATTGGCAGTCGATACGACCCGCATGATGGCGGCCAAGACTGCATTGCAGAACAACGTCGATGCCGCGCTTTTGGCGGCAACGCGGCTCAACGATCGTGACCAGAGCCGCGAGAGCTACTTCGATACGTATCTCGCCGCTCTCATTGAGGCTGACCCGACGATCAGCAATCTCGATACGGATTTCGATGCTGAGATCGGCGCCAACTTCATCCGGACCGAGGCGACGGCCACGGCGGATGTGGCGCTGACAATCATGAACAGCTTCATGGGCGGCCCGGCGCGTATTTCTGTCAGCTCGGACGCTTATGAAGCGACGGATGCGCTGGAAGTCGTCATGGTGTTGGACAACACCGGATCGATGGCGACGAACAATCGCATCGGGGCGTTGCGCACGGCTGCAACCACGCTGGTTAATACTTTGGAGACGGTCGCGGAGAACAACCCGAACCGCCGCATCCGAATGGCGCTGGTGCCATTCGTTACGGCGGTCAATATCCGCGGCCCGGAGTTCGATTGCTCATGGCTCGATCTGCATGCGACCGCCGAATATCATGGCGCGAATTTCGATGGCATCCAAGTTGACTTCGACCGCAATAAAACCGTCAAGACCGCCGGTCTCGGTGCAATTGCCGCCAAGCCTTGCACGATCCCGGCCGTCCTGCAAAGCAATGCGACAGGTGTGACGCAACTCAACGGCAATCAGGGGTCGCGCGGGCAGGTCAAGGCCAATCACCTGCGGCTCTTCCACCAGATCGGTTTGGAATGGAAGGGATGCGTCGAAGCCCGGCCGCGTACGGTTGCGGTTGATGCGGCGCCGACGACCGGAAGTACGCTCTTCGTTCCGTATTTTGCGCCTGACGAACCTGATAAGGACGTGTCTAACAACAAGAACACGCCTGTTGCGGGCAATAATGCCGCGAACCTCAACACCTCCTATCTCAAAGACACTCTCACGGGCGACTTTGCCGTGGTCCAGCGCTCGCTTGCCAAATACACGTCTGCGAACGCGCAAGCATCCAGCCTCAACACCGCACCACAGCCCGGTCCGCTGACCGGTGGTCCAAACCGCGCCTGCCCGACTCCTGTTCAGCCGCTGACCGAAGACTTCGAGGCGCTTAAAACCGCCGTGTCACAAATGCGGGAGTGGAACGGCTCCGGGACCAACGTATCGGAGGGGCTCGCATGGGGCACGCGCGTGCTTTCGCCGGAAGCGCCCTACACGACTGCCGATCCGTTCGACACTCCAGGTACGAAGAAGATCGTGGTTCTCCTCACGGATGGCGAAAACGTCGTCTACGGTTCCAGCAACACGGCCAACAAATCGGACTACGGGTCCAACGGCTTCATGTCGTCCAATCGCTTCGGTTCCACCAATCAGGGGACGGCCGCGCGAACCGTCGATACGTGGACGAAGGCAAACTGCACCATGCTCAAGAACAATGGCGTGGAGATCTACACAGTTCTCCTGCAGTCCGATGGCGCCAATAACCGAGCACTCTACGGCAGCGCAAATGGGGGCTGTGCGTCTGCTCCTGAAAACTACTTCCCGACCAACGATGTCAGCCAACTGGACAGCGTCTTTGCCCGCATCGCCAGCATGGTTGCGCAGCTGCACTTCACCAACTGAGCCGCGAGCGATCTTGTTCGGTCATTCCCTGTGATAGGGATGGCCGGACAGGATCGTGACGGCGCGGTAAAGCTGCTCGGCGAGAAGGACCCTGACGATCTGGTGCGGCCATGTCAGGCGGCCGAAGGAGAGCGTCAGGTCGCTTTCCTGCAGCAGCGACGCATCCAGGCCGTCGGCGCCGCCGATCACGAACGTGGCGTTGCGGGCGCCATCGTCGCGCCACTGGCCGATATCGGCTGCGAATGCCTCAGACCCGGGGGTCTTGCCGCCCTCGTCGAGCAGGATCAGCTTGCCGCCCTCGCTCCGTGCTGCGCGGATTGCGTCGGCTTCCTCGCGCTTGCGGGTACTCGTGCTGGAGGCGCGGCTTTCGGGGCGCTCGATCAGGCGGCCAAACTCGATGCCGATGGCGGGGCCTGATTTGGCGAGGCGATCCACGTAGCGGGAGACGAGCTCGCGTTCCGGTCCCGATTTCAACTTGCCGATGGCGATGATGTCGATCTTCATGTCGGTTGGGTTCTGGCAGGCCAACGGCGTGCCGTAAAGGCGGGGTCGCCGGCATTTCGGCGATTGTCTTTGACCTCTCGGGCCGTCGGCTATATCACCGCCGGCAGAACCCGGTCCCGCAGGCTTTATCCTGCGCGCGTGACGATAAGTGGCAACATCATGAAGTTTCTGGATCAGGCGAGAGTCTACATCCGCTCTGGTGACGGAGGCGCAGGCAGCGTCTCGTTTCACCGCGAAAAATTCATCGAATTCGGTGGACCGGACGGCGGCGACGGCGGCCGAGGCGGCGACGTGTGGGTGGAGGCGGTCAACGGCTTGAACACGTTGATCGACTACCGCTTTCAGCAGCACTGCAAAGCCGAGACGGGTGGTCACGGCATGGGCCGCAACCGCACCGGTGCCAAGGGCGGCGAGGCTGTCCTGAAGGTGCCGGTCGGCACGCAGATCTTCGAAGAAGACAACGAGACGCTGATCGTCGACATGACGAAGGAAGGCCAGCGCTATCGGCTGGCTGCCGGCGGCAATGGCGGTTTCGGTAACGCGCATTTCAAGACATCGACCAACCAGGCGCCTCGCCATGCCAATCCGGGCCTGGAGGGCGTCGAAAAGTGGATCTGGCTGCGGCTGAAGCTCATCGCCGACGCTGGCCTCGTCGGCCTGCCGAATGCCGGAAAGTCGACATTCCTCGCGGCTGTCACCCGCGCGCGGCCGAAGATCGCGAATTATCCCTTCACCACGCTCCATCCCAATCTCGGCGTCGCGTCGGTCGATGGATCGGAATTCGTGCTGGCCGACATTCCGGGCCTGATCGAAGGCGCCCATGAGGGTGTTGGGATCGGTGACCGCTTCCTTGGCCATGTCGAGCGCAACCGCGTGCTTCTGCATCTCGTTTCGGGCCAGGAAGAGGATGTGGCGAAAGCCTACCGGACCGTCGTCAACGAGCTCGATGCCTATGGCCATGGCTTGACGGACAAGCCCGAGATCCTTGCGCTTTCGCAGATCGACACGCTGGACGAGGACGAGCGCCGCGAGAAGCTCGAAGCGCTCGCTGCTGCCTCCGGCAAGACGCCGATGATGCTTTCGGCTGCGACCGGGGAAGGCATGCAGGCGGCCTTGCGGGCGTTGCGCACGATCATTCTGGAATCGAAAGGCAGCGAGCCATCCGACGGCTCCGACGATTTCCAGGACGATGCCGACTGGGCTGCCGACGCGGACCGGCGATAGGCAGATCGCGCCCGTGGAAACATCCAGAAAACCCGTCGCAGCGCACCGTCGCGTGGTCGTGAAGATCGGCTCGGCGCTGCTCGTCGACCGCAGCCTCGGTCTCAAGCAGGAATGGCTGGAGGCGCTTTGCGCCGATCTCGCTGCATTGCGCGCAAGCGGATGCGACGTGCTCGTGGTCTCCTCCGGTGCCATTGCCCTTGGACGTTCCGTGCTCGATCTGCCCGCAGGCATGCTGAAGCTCGAGGGCAGCCAGGCGGCGGCCGCCGTCGGGCAGATCGCGCTGGCCCGCGCCTGGTCCGCAGCACTCGCCGAACGGTCGATCATTGCCGGGCAGGTGCTTCTGACGCTCGGCGATACCGAAGACCGGCGGCGCTACCTCAATGCACGGGCGACGCTGACCGAATTGATGAAGCTCGGCGCTGTCCCCATCATCAACGAGAACGACACGGTCGCCACTACCGAAATCCGTTATGGCGACAATGACCGCCTTGCAGCCCGCGTCGCGACGATGATCGGCGCCGATCTGCTGATCCTTCTCTCCGATGTCGACGGGATGTACAGCGCGTCTCCTTCGATCGATCCCGATGCGCAGTTCTTCGACGTCGTGTCGTCGATCACGCCGGAGATCGAGGCAATGGCGGGTGGGGCTGCTTCCGAATTGTCGCGCGGCGGCATGCGCACCAAGGTGGAAGCCGGCAAGATCGCCACCAATGCCGGCTGCGCCATGATCATCGCATCCGGCAAGGATTTGCATCCGATCAGCGCCATCGACCAGGGCGCACGCTCCACCTTCTTTGCGCCCAGCGGTCAGCCCGTGACGGCGCGCAAGACCTGGATCGCCGGTCAGTTGACGCCGATGGGCACGCTGCGCATCGACAAGGGTGCCGAGCGGGCGCTGCGCATGGGCAAGAGCCTGTTGCCGGCCGGCGTTCGCTCGCTGACCGGAGATTTCGCGCGCGGCGACACGGTGGCGATCTTCGACGAAGCGGGTCGTGAAATCGCCCGCGGGCTGATCGCCTATGATGCCGAAGAGGCGACCCGGATTGCCGGCTGCAAGACTGCGGAAATCGAGGCGATCCTCGGCTATTCCGGCCGGGCGGCGATGGTTCATCGCGACGACCTGGTGTTGACAGGCGCATCGCGAGAGCCGATGGCATAAGTCTCGAGAAATGAGGCGGAGCATGAGCATGCTGCACCAGGTCCAAACCAACGACAACACCATCGCCGACGTGATGGAAGACATCGGCCGTCGCGCAAAGGCGGCGAGTGGACCATTGGCGATCGCCTCCCCGCAGACGAAGACCAAGGCGCTTCTTGCCATGGCCGATGCCGTTTTGGCCGATGAAGACAAGATCCTTGCTGCCAACGCGATCGATCTTGCCAATGCCAAGCAGGCTGAGCTCGCCGAGTCCCTCGTCGATCGGCTGAAGCTCGACACCCAGCGCATCGCCGGCATTGCCGAGGGCATCCGCACGATTGCCGAACTCGACGATCCCGTCGGTGCCGTGATCGCTGCTTGGGAGCGCCCGAACGGTCTCCAGATCGAGCGCGTGCGCACACCGCTCGGTGTGATCGGCGTCATCTACGAAAGCCGGCCGAACGTCACCGCCGATGCCGGTGCGCTCTGCGTGAAGGCAGGCAATGCGGTGATCCTGCGTGGCGGCTCCGACAGTTTGAACTCATCCCGCGCAATCCATGCGAGCCTGGTTCGCGGCCTGAAACAGGCCGGTCTTCCCGAGGACGCGATCCAGCTTGTTCCCGTTGCCGACCGCGCTGCCGTCGGCGCCATGCTGACAGGCCTTTCCGGCGCGATCGACGTGATCGTGCCGCGTGGCGGGAAGAGCCTCGTGGCGCGTGTTCAGGCCGAGGCGCGGGTGCCGGTCTTCGCGCATCTCGAGGGCCTTTGCCACATCTACGTGGATCAGTCCGCCGACCTGGAAATGGCAAAGAGCATCGTGGTGAACGCGAAGATGCGGCGCACAGGCATCTGTGGTGCAGCCGAAACGCTTCTGGTGGACGGTGCCGCTGCCGGTACGCATCTAATGCCGCTTCTCGAAGCGCTGACCGAGGCCGGCTGCGAGATTCGCGCTTCTGCTGCGGTCCTGAAAGTGTTTCCGGCGCTCAAGCCGGCGACGGAGGAAGACTGGTCGACGGAATATCTCGACGCCATCATCTCCGTGGCGCTGGTCGACGGGATTTCGGGCGCGATCGCGCACATCAAGCGCTATTCCTCGCACCATACCGAAGCGGTGATTGCCGAGGACTCGGCCGTTGCCGAGCGCTTTTTCAACGAGGTCGATTCCGCGATTCTGCTGCACAACGCCTCGACGCAGTTTGCCGATGGTGGCGAATTCGGCATGGGAGCCGAAATCGGCATCGCAACGGGAAAGATGCATGCGCGTGGCCCAGTCGGCGTGGAGCAACTAACCTCGTTCAAGTACCGCGTTCACGGCACCGGCCAGACGCGACCTTGACCCCTTGAGCCGATCGCTATCTCCCCTGTCGCCTTACGGCCGCATGCCCCATGTCGAGCAGGGCATGCGCGTCGGGCTGTTCGGCGGGTCCTTCAACCCGCCCCATGGCGGCCACTGGCTCGTGGCGGAAATCGCGCTCAGGCGCCTTAGGCTGAACCAGCTGTGGTGGATGGTGACGCCCGGCAATCCGCTGAAGGATCACGGCAAGCTTCTGCCGCTTGCGAAGCGCATTGCGCTGAGCGAGGCGATCACTCCCGATCCGCGCGTGAAGGTGACGGCGTTCGAGGCCACTTATGGGCTGCGCTACACGGCCGAGACGCTGGCGGTGATCAAGCAGCGCAATGCCGGCATCCATTTCGTCTGGGTCATGGGGGCCGACAACCTGGCCGGTTTTCACCACTGGCAGGACTGGCAGGCCATTGCCAGGACGTTTCCGATCGCCGTGATCGACCGCCCCGGCTCGACCCTTTCCTACCTCTCTTCGAAAATGGCCAAGACTTTCGCGCATGCGCGGGTCGACGAGGATGATGCAGGGCGACTTGCGTTGATGGAAGCGCCGGCCTGGACCTTCATCCACGGGCCGCGATCGCTTCTTTCCTCCACCGAATTGCGCAGCCACTGGCCCGGGAAATCCTGAGGCCGACCCAAGGTATCCTGAGAAATCGGTGATGGACCAAGAAAATTGGTGATGGGACGGCAACTTCTTGTGTCTTGAAACCTTTAACGAGACGCGCCTATCATTACATTCTGCTTTGGACCTTGAAGGAACAAGGCAAGTGAAGCTGGTCCTGTCACTGCTGAAAGGGTAACGACACTGACAACAGCACACGCGAAGGGAAATGCGCCAAGCAGTTTCTCCTCAGCCACGGGTCGCGGCACGGACGCCGAAACCCGCGTGCTCCACCAGATCCTCGAAAGCCTCGAGGATTCGCAAGCGGAAGACATCGTCTCCATCGACATTGCCGGAAAATCGGCGCTGGGCGACCACATGGTGATCGCATCCGGGCGCTCCAGCCGTCATGTCAGCGCTATCTGCGACGAGCTCTTGCGGCAGATCAAGGAAGCCGGTTACGGCAATGCGCGGGTAGAGGGTCTGGCGACCGGCGACTGGGTGTTGATCGACACCGGCGACGTGATCGTTCATGTCTTCCGGCCGGAGATCCGGGAATTCTACAATCTGGAGAAGATGTGGATGACGCCGGAACTGGGCGACGAGACGCTGCACTAGGTCAGAAGGCGGCTAAAAGCCGCCGGCGGTGCCTCGATTTACGATCGGCAGAGGCCGACCGGTCAGTCGCGCTCGAAATTCACCTCGACGCGCGCAACCGGTACGCCGAACTTCGTAACGAGGGCGGTGTTGGTGATCGTGCCATCTCTGTTCAGAACGAGCTTGTCGAAGAACCGGACGATGTTCGGGTCTTCTCCCGGCGCAAGATCGACGCGGTAGGTGAAGTCAGCCTCGTTGCCGGCGAGATAGACGGTCGTCGTTCCGATGACGTCTTCCCGCGTGCCGCTATAGGTTCTCTCGGACGTCTTTTCGAAAATCCAGGTCTTGGTGTCGCGTTCGCCGTCGTCATAGGCGAAATCTTCGCGCAGCCGCAGCGTGGTTCCGTCCCAGGTGCCGGTCAGGTCGACCGTGAAGCGCCGATGCGTGCCGTCGATGGCGGAAAAGCTTCCTTCGGCCCGCGTCTTGCCGAGAAACCATTCCTCCAGGAGAAGCTCGGCGCGTGCCGGCAGGGCAAGTACGAGACCAAGCGCGGCAATCAGAACAAAACGAACGGCTTTCATGGCGATGATCCTTCAAGGCAACTCCACCGGCTTCTACGCACGAGCCGGTGGAGAGGATCATCATGCAGCGTCAGGCCCGACGGTGAGGCGCAGCGCTCCAGCTCTTCAGCGACAGCCACGTCTTGCGATCGAGCCGATACCACTCGACGGGCAGGGCGCCGCCGAGCGCCATGGAGGGCACCATGCCGTTGCCCTGGTGCTGGAAGCCGGACTTCTGGATGACCCGGCGCGACGCATGGTTCGTCACCCGGCAGCGGGCTTCGATCGCTTCGATCGTGCGGGTGCGGAAAACCATGTCGATGACGGCGTGGGCAGCTTCGGTCGCGATCCCGCGGTTCCAGTAGGGTTCGCCAATCCAGTATCCCAGCTCGACCGTATCGGTGTCGTCATGCGGCTCGATGCCGGCACAGCCGACGAATGCACCATTATCGGCCAGGGTGATCGCGTAGACGCATTTGCCAATACCGCCCGTCTTGGCGCGTCGGATAAAGTCCGACGCATCTTGTGCCGTGTAGGGATGCGGCATGCGCGACACCATGGAGGCCACGCGCATGTTGTTGGCGAGATTGGCAAGCGCGTCGGCGTCTTCCGCGTGGGGCCGGCGCAGAACCAGCCTTTCGGTCAACAGGACGGGACAATCGGGCCGGGTGTCGTCGGGCAATAAGTCGTCCCGACAGTCGTCATCGAGATCCATGAGCATGGGAACAGTCCTTCGTTCAATGAGAAAAGGGGAGATGGATTGCCCCATCTCCCCTTTTGAACGTGGTCTGAACCTTGGTGCTCAGCCGGGTCGATGAGACGCCGGCTTTTTGAAGAAGCGGTCCGGCTATTCCGCTGCGTCCGCGATTGGCATCACGGACACGTAGGTACGACCATTGGCTTTCGTACGGAACGAAACCTGGCCGTCGGTGACTGCGAAAATCGTGTGGTCCTTGCCAAGGCCGACGCCCGTGCCCGGATGCCACTTCGTGCCGCGCTGGCGCACGAGGATGTTGCCCGAGATGACGTTCTCGCCACCGAACTTCTTTACGCCAAGGCGCTTGGACTCAGAGTCGCGGCCGTTGCGCGACGAACCACCAGCTTTTTTATGTGCCATCGGTGTTCTCCTTAAAGTTTCTCGTCGCTATCAGTTGTTCTCGGCCAAAGCCTTGGCCTGCTCGCGCCAGTCTTCGATCTGGGCGGCGCTGAACGGCATGGCTTCGTCGATCTTGGCGATGTCCGCATCCGTGAAGGCGGCGATCTGGGCGAAGGTGGTGATGCCCTGCTCGTTGAGCTGCTCGGCAGCCTTCGGGCCTATGCCCTTGATGACCGTCAGATCGTCGCCGGCACCCTGGGGTGCGTTGAAGAGCGTCCCGGCTGCAGGAGCGGCTTTCGTTTCCGGCTTGGCAGCGGCCTTCTTGGACGGCTTCTTGCCTTCGGTCAGGATCTCGGCAATGCGGATGACCGTCTGGTGCTGACGGTGGCCGCGGGTGCGCTTGGAGTTCTGGCGGCGACGCTTCTTGAACGCGATGACCTTGCGGGCGCGACCGTGCTCGACGACTTCTGCCGTGACGAGCGCGCCCTGAACGAAAGGTGCGCCGATCGTGGCATCGGCGCCGACGCCGACCATGAGAACTTCTGCGAATTCGATGATGTCGCCGATTTCGCCGCCGGTCCGTTCGACCGTCAGCTCATCGTTTGCGGCGACGCGGTACTGCTTACCGCCGGTCTTGATGACTGCGAACATTTTTTAACCTTTCATGTTCGTTCCGGCTTCTTCGACCACATGGCCGCGAGCCGTCTTTTTGTCAGTCGTATGGCATCAGCCATGATCGAAGACGCTTGCGCGCCAACAGCCGATCATGGTTCAGCCGGTGAAACATCGCACCCATGGCCATTTGTGCCTGTCGAAAGGGCAAGCGGACAGGAAGCTTGGAGGTCGATGCATGATCGAGGACGGACTTCGCCATCTCAAGATGCTGCGCGGATAAGCGATGGGGCCCGTCGAGTCAAGATGTACGGTAGAAATTTGCCTGTCACATGCCCTTGTGTCCCGGCGCTCATCCCGCTATGGAAACGCCCGCACGCGACCACCGTGCAACATGGCCCCTGGAGAGGTGGCAGAGTGGTTGAATGCACCGCACTCGAAATGCGGCATACGGGCAACCGTATCGGGGGTTCGAATCCCCCCCTCTCCGCCAGCTCAAACTGCCCCGCTCTGTCCGCAGTTGTCTACGTGAAGGCCGTTCAGGAGCCTTCCCGATGGGCAAACATTCGTCCAGTGTGTCTGACGTACATCCCGATGTATCGCGCGATGTATCGCAAACTGGCGCGGCCGATCCAGCGCCAGTGCGTTCTCGCAAGCGCGCTGCAAAGCAAAGACCAGCTGGCCGCTATCTGGTGAGGGCGGGGGCTGCCTTCCTATTTCAGTTGCGTGTGCCGACCGTTTTGGTCTTGCGCGGTTTTCCGCCGCTGGTCAGACTTAGCATCGGGCCGGTCACGCATCTTGAGGCGCGGCGCATCGCCGATTTTCTGGCGGTCAATGCCCGCATGAAGATGAGGGAAATGATCGATCGCCCGATGACGACAGTGACTGATGAACAGACCGACGATGGTCACCTGGCTACCGAAGCCAATGGTGAAGCCTACGACAGCGCCGAGGCCGAAGTGCAGCGCCGCATCAAGCAGGCGGAGATCAAGACCTATCTGAACACATGCTTAATGATGATTAGAGGAAGTGCGGCTCTGCACGCTGCTCATCCGATAATCATTCCTGAACAGGAGGCGTTTGGACAGATCATTGAGGTCAATCGGCAGCTCGATGCTCGACAGGCTGGCACTCCACATCTCACGGTCGTGACGGAAAATGCGGAGGTTTTGAAGGGACTGGCGATCTGTAGCATGGAGCGCAGTCTCGGGCTGGACGATGCGGACAGCACAGAGCCGGTTGTTGTTTCGGCGGTCGAATCGGGCCGTGGTCTATCCGCACTCCCGTCAGTTGCGGAACAAACGCCAAAAAAACCGACCGGGCAGCCAGAGGTCAACGTCACCGACGGTTTTTCTTCGGCTTCGATGTCGTTGTCACTCGAAGACAGCTGGCTCGACCACGACGGAGACGATGTCGAATACAACGATCCGGCAGATGAAGATCGTAAGAACGTGCCGCGCGGCTCGTCCACACGACCTTTCTTCAGTGTGGTAGCACGCGACTATTTGCGCGGACGCGCTGAGGCGAAGTCGAAGGGAAAGTTGAAGGACATTCAGACCGCGGAGGGGCGTATCAAGCTTTTCATCGAACTCATCGGTGACCACCCGGTTGACACCTATACCGCCCGCGATCTGCAAGCGTACGTGAACAAGCTGCGCTACTGGCCAAGCGATCCTAAACGACGGCCATCGCAGCTTCCTGCTGAGGCCGTGATCGAAAGCAATCGTGACCTGCGGTTTAAGCCCCTGGCTAAAGCGACGCTTCAGGATGGCTATCTTGCCGTCATTAAGCCGGTATTCGGCATAGCCGCCACTCGGTATGAGTTCATCAATCCCATGATCGGTGTTCGGCTAAACTATCCGGATACTGCTAAGGCCAGTCGTCCTGTAGAGCCACTCGGTGCGGCGAAAATCTCAGCAATCTTCAAGACTGGCATTGAGTCCGGCTATCTTGATCTCGCCCTTCTGCCGCTCCTCGGACATTTGACTGGTCGACGTCTGGGCCTTCTCATCTATTTGAGAGGGTCCGATATCCGCGAGAAATACGAAGGCGTCTGGGTGGCCAATACGGCGGGCGTCATCTTCGGTGACGGCAGTTGGCAACGCATCGGTTATAAGACAGACGCAAGTCTCTCATTTTACGTGCTGCATAATATCCTGCGTGAGGTCGGGTTCATTCAGTGGGCGCAAGCTCAAGGGGACCGGTTCCTTTTCCCCGAGCTGATGCGCCTCGTCCGACCCGCCAATTCCGCATCCTCCTACATGCAGAGGTTGTTCCAACGGGCGGGTATCAAACCCGGCAACAGAGAGGTTTTCCACTCTTTGCGCAGCAACAAGATTGCTGAGCTTCAGGACAACCATGAAATCGACGGGAAGACGGCAAGGCTTCTAGCAGGACACAGCCTCGGTGATGATGAACACACGCTCTATGGCTGGAGATATCTAAGCGAACCCCGGGCCCGACAGCTGGCAACTCTGGCACTTGATCCGGCGATCGACTTTGCTCAGTTCAAAGGACTGGATTACAAGCGCCTCGCTGCCGCGAAGAGAAGAAATGGCAAGCGCTGGCCAGCCGCGTAGCCTCTGCTCCCGATCGTCGAATGGTTCTGAAAGCGGCCTGCATCATGGTAAGCCCGCTCTGCAGATTGTCACTTCGCTGTTAGCGGTGGGGTGACTGAGATTAGTGATGTCAGTCAATCCTCTTGCTACCGCTCTTCACCATTGGCGAAGCGCAAGGTCTAGCGTTTTCGAAGACTGAACGGAGCAAACCATCCTCAGCCTAGAGGTGGCGATAATACATTTGCGTCTTGTAGGGCTTCCGCTCCGCTGCGCATGCTTAAGGAAAGAGGAGCGGCACCGGGCACAATGCCCTAGGCCCACGCTCAAGAACCCAAGTTATTATGGCTGGTTAGATCTTTATCGGCCGCAAGCAGTGTTCTTATAGAGGTCGGCCATGGAGAGGATATCTGATTGACACGAAGCAAGTCGCCAAGACGGATTTGTCTGGATGATAATGTATCCATTAAAAACAGCAGAAGTGTTGACATATGTTCGATTACAATTTGATGAGGGTAAATAATATCCGAAATAGATGAAATCTTCTATTGCGGCCCACTAAAATTAGGGGAACCATAAAAGGGCATCAATTGAAAGGAATTGCCGATGCCTCATAGTTTAATGTTCAATGCTCTTCGTGGCCCAGCCCCCCTTCGTATCGATGCTGTCGCCGGACATGCTCTCCAGCAAAGCAAGACCCGGAGGACAGGCGATGACTGAATGTGAGAGCGATTACGAACTATCGATGGGCTATTACATGGACGTCGAAGACATTTGGATCGGCGGACGGCGGTGCAAGGAAGCGGTGATAACGTATGTCGCCGCGAACGGCGATGAGTGCCGTGTCGAAGGCATCAAATATGTTGCGCCCGCACACCCGAAATGGGCATTCAGCGAGACTGATGCGCTCGCGATACTCGAGCCCGCTGTGGAATTTTTGCGGGATTACAAGCGGCGCACGGGTAAGCGTTTCGAGATCGTCGACGAGCGTTCGCTCGCACGAGTTGTCGCTGTTTGGAAGCGGCAAAAGAGGGTGCATGCATCAGCGGGGGTTAAAGCTGTCTCGGGGGATGATGGCCCGACAACCATCTCGATGAGCCGCGGACATACCAAAAATGCGCCAAGGCGAGCAGGCCGATCGGAGGACAGCGACTATGGCTGACCAAAAGACTTATTCCGTTCTGCTTGCCTGGAGCGACGACGACATAGACCAAGGCGAATTTGGGGAGGTCGTGCGCGCCGCGAACGAGGAAGAAGCGGAGGCGAAGGCGCGTGCGGTGATGCGCAATGGCACATTGCGAAATATTGTGATTTGGACGGAGACGCGATGGAAATCGCGCAATCCTGTGCTCACTATGAGCATGAAGAATTTGACGGCGAAGTGATCTTCGGCGGTCGCCTTCTCGATGTCCATGAAGGCGCGATTTGGAAAGCGCACGACCTTGAATGTCGGCTTCGCGCTCTTCTTGCGGCAATTGATCAACTGTCCGCTCGCAACGGGTGGTCCGACAATGGCGAACGTGAAGCCGCCCGCAGTATGATTGCGGAGATCGAATCTCTGGGACGACTGAAAGCGGACAAGTAGTCTAGCTCTTTTGAAGGATGGCAGCTTCGCGCTTCAGCAGCGCCATTAAGGCAAGATAAGCCTTCGCCTCGCAGCGGACGTCCGGTCGTTCCTTATAGATGGCAATGTGCCCCCAGGTCAGATTTACACTTAAACCTTGCCGTTGTTGACCCGTTTCTGAATCGTCATCCCTTGTGGATTAGAGCCGCGACCGCTTCTGTTAAGCCGTGGGGCGCGGGTGCAACAACCCGCGGAGACGAATTGGAAGTGGCATGACCGCACCACACATTATGATCGCGATCATCGCGAGCGAAGAGAGGGCTCGGGAACTCCAGTTCCTGATCTTTCAATCGCGGTCAATGATTTCGACGACGCGCAAGACCGAGCCAAGGCGGCGTGGTTTAACATTGAATTTGGACTGCAGCATGAACCCTGAGGGTTCGCCGCTTCGATCTCCGCGATCCCTTCGGCAAATTCGACAACATTCAGGCTCACAGCGACCAGAGGCCAAGTGGGTCTAGACCCTAAAGATGCTTCAAGGCTGCGACGTAATTGTTGCTCATGGCGGTAATATGCCGTTCGAGAACATTGAGCAAAGTTGCTTCGTCACGCTCTTCAAATGCTTTGCCCATCGCTAAGTGCTCGTCATAAGCACGTGTGCGGTAGATCTGCAAAGGGATGGATAGATGCGCACGCAATGCGCTTATTCGACCCGAAACAAGATCATAAGCCTGGCTATAATGGGGGTTTCCGCAATGGGTGAAGAAAGCTGCGTGGAAAGCGTCGTCTGCGCGTGTGTAGCTGAGCAGCTCGTCGCGATCGCGGGCTTTATCCATCAGCTCGATCGTTCTCGCCAGATCGTCCGCCGTTTCCGCAGGAGCGCGACGCAGCGCTAATCGGGCTGCACCCAACTCCATGTGGCGTCGAAAATCGACCAGCATCTCTATGTCCTGAGCATTCGGTCGAAAAACAGCGCTTCCGCGTTGTGGCAAGATTGTAAGCAGTCCTTGATGCTGAAGGATTGAAAAGGCTTCTCGCACCGGTGTTCTGCTGACGCCCATTTGGCTTGCGACACGCTCTTCAGACAGAATTTCTCCAAGCGCAATATCGGTCGCGATGATGGATGCTTTCAGCTCGTCCGCCACTTCCATGGCGAGAGTTCGGGGTCGATCAAGCCTTCTGAAGTTATGCGATTTTCTTTCCAAGACGGGGTCCGTTGCTGGTGAGTTTTGCTGAACGCTAGAGCAGGCGTCCCTTACCACGCGCGCTCCGAACACACTAGCATACAGTATGCCAACATTGACATACTGTATGCTAGTGTGTCAGTGAAGTTTCTGAGGCGTCAAATGCCTCGTGAGCCTGGGAGGAGGAATACGTGTTCAAAGCCAAAACGCTGTACGCAACTGCATTCTTTATGGCCGCTGGAACCGCTGCCACGTTGGCGCAAGACGTTGTGACCATTCGCTTCGCGCATGCCATGCCTGCATCGCACAGCTACGAAACGTGGGTTACCGAATTTGCCGAAGAACTGGAGCGGCTCGCGCCGGGAGAGTTCGAGATCGTTTCCTATCCGAGTGCCCAGTTGGGCACCGAAACAGAATATCTCGAAGGTATTCGGTTCGGAACGATCGAGGGCGCAGTCATGGGTCGTCATGGGCAGATCGACCAGCGGCTAGAGGTGCTCAACCTGCCGATGATCTATCGAGATGCCGATCATATGGATGCCGTTCTCCGGTCGGCTGGACCCGTACAGGATGAACTCGATAGCATCATGTACGAGAACGGGTTCAAGGTGCTTGGATGGGGCGAGCTGGGCTTCAGGGATATTACGACAAACGGCGTGCCGATCCGCTCCGCATCGGATTTGCGGGGGATCAACATTCGTGTTCCCAACGTAGAGCCTTGGCTGATCGCATTCCGGGAGTGGGGCGCTAACCCAACTCCGCTGGATCTCTCAGAGCTCTATTCAGCTCTGCAGCAGGGAGTCGTGGATGCGCAAGAGAATCCACCGGAAGTGGTCGTCACGTCCCGACTGAATGAAGTTCAGGACACGCTGTCGCTTACGGAGCATGCTTCGATCCCGTCTGAGATGGTTATATCCACACGCGTCTGGGAAAGCCTTGATGAGGACCAGCAGGCGGCCGTCATGGAAGCGGCGACGATTAGCCGGGACAATCAAGTGTCTGCGACCCGTGAAGCCAATGAGGCGCTGCTGGCTGAACTCGAAGAGCAAGGCATGGCGATCGTCAGGGACGTCGATCGCGAAAGCTTTCGCGAAGGAGCCCAGGCGTCGTGGGCTGCTTTTGAAGACCGCATAGGTGCGGATCTCATTGCCAATGTCCAGGCGGCGGGCCAGGACTGATTCAATGGACACGATAAGCCGGGTATTGAGGGCCGCCATCGGCGGCCTTCTGGTAGCTCTCGTCGTCATCGTCGCCCTGGGGGTCGTCTATCGCTATTTCCTCCAGTCGTCGCTCTCATGGGGGACTGAAGTCCCTTCTCTACTGCTGGTCTGGCTTGTCTTTCTAGGCAGCGTCGTGGCGTACCACGAGCGATCGCACATAGCATTCACGATTGTTACGGATGCGCTGCCACCCGCACTTGGCAGGTGGAGTGAGGTGCTGGTGCTGCTGGTTACGCTTGTCTTCTTCGCGATCATGGCGTGGCTGGGTTTACGGCTCACCCAGCAGACCACGACATCTCTAACGCCCGCTCTGCGAATTTCGCAGGCTTG
The DNA here is from genome assembly GCF_003952725.1 of Georhizobium profundi. Lineage (NCBI taxonomy): Bacteria > Pseudomonadati > Pseudomonadota > Alphaproteobacteria > Hyphomicrobiales > Rhizobiaceae > Georhizobium > Georhizobium profundi. The sequence continues at coordinate 732,831 of NZ_CP032509.1, forward strand.
GATCTATGGCGCCGTGCCGGTGGCTTCCGGGTTGATCGTTCTGATGTCGTTGCCGCGGCTTGTCGCTGCGATTAGGGCCGCCACAGCTACACCTTCGGCTGAAGGGCGTTGATGCCATGCTTTTGATTGTTGCAGTCGTCTTCTTCGTTCTTCTCATCATCGGTTTACCGATTGGCTTTGGTATTGGCCTCGCTGCAATCGTCGCGCTGTGGGTTGACGGTGGCTACCCGCTTCTCGTGGTCGGACACCGGATGGTGAACGCTGTTTCTTCTTTCTCCCTCGTTGCCGTGCCACTTTTTATCCTTGCTGGCGCCCTTGCCGGGGAGACGTCGATCGCCCAGAGGCTCGTACGTTTTGCCGATGCGCTTGTCGGCCACATCCGAGGCGGTCTTGGTCAGGTCAATGTCGCGGCATCGATGTTCTTCGGAGGGATTTCCGGCTCGGCGGTTGCAGATACGGCGGCGCTCGGTTCACTGCTTATTCCACCAATGCACAAGCAGGGATATTCACGTGAAGATGCCGGTGCAATCACCATCTGCTCCTCAACGATCGGTGTGCTTATTCCTCCGTCTATTCCGATGGTGCTGTACGGCATAACGGTTGGCGAGAGCGTAGGGCAGTTATTCCTCGCAGGCCTCATTCCCGGAATTCTCGTCGGTCTCATGTTGATGGTCGCGGTGTTCACCATGGCCAAGCGGAAGAACTGGCCCCGCAACGACCGCAGAGCGACCGGTGGAGAGTTGTGGGAGAGCTTCAAGGGAGCGTTTCTGTCACTGCTTTTGCCCGTCTTCCTGCTCGGCGCAATCGTCAGTGGCCTGACGACTGCAACGGAAGCGGGCGTGATTGGTGTTGTCTACGCCCTGGTTCTTGGCGGTCTTGTCTATCGCGACCAGAGCCTTGGGGAAATGTGGCGGACCTTGGTGAACTCCGCAATTAACACCGCGGTGCCGCTTTTCATCCTTGCCACCACATCCGTCACAGCCTGGATCGTGGCGATCGAGCGGTTTCCCACCCTGCTTGTTGGGTTCTTCGAGGCGGGCGGGTACGGTCCATGGACAGTCATTTTGCTTATCATTCTGTTCTTGTTGATCGTCGGCATGCTGATGGATCTTGTCCCAGCACTGATCCTCTTCGCGCCCATATTACTGCCTGTCGCCCAGGCGGCGGGCTACGATCCCATCCATTTCGGCATCATCATGATCATGACCCTTGGTGTAGGCCTGGTGACGCCTCCAGTCGGCAACTGTCTCTATCTCGGTGCGGTCATTGCTAAGGTTGGCGTGGGTCGGCTGGCGGTGGCGACACTGCCCTTCCTGGCGGTCAACTTTCTAGCACTGCTTCTGGTCGCCTTTTGGCCTGCATTGACCCTGGCCGTTCCCAGCTTCTTCTATTGATCAAGGACTATAAGCATGACTGGTTTGCTTGGACGCGGTGTTCTCGCTAATTGGGGCGGAATCACAGACGATGCCGAGGTGGACTACAACGCTTGGCACAGTCTCGAGCATATGCCTGAGCGGCTGGCCATTCCTGGTTTTCGACGCGGACGCCGCTGCATCGCAGTGGATGGCGTGCCTCAGGATCGACGTTACTTCATGATGTATGAAACAGACGAGATCGACACACTCGCTTCCGCGCCATATTTGGCAAGACTCAATGATCCTACGCCTTGGACAACGCGCGTTCTCTCCGCCTATGTGGCGCCTTCCCGCACCGTCTGTCGTGTCCTGCAGACACGCGGGCGCGGAGTTGGCGGATGGCTCGCGACCTACGAGTTCAACGAACCATCTCGCGATGATGCTCGTGGCTTTGCAGTCGGCGGTTGGCTTGACCTTGTCTGCAAGCTTGATGGCGTGCTTGGGGCGCATGCTTTGGAAGGGGACCCGCAGTTCGGCCAACAGCCGACCAAAGAGAAGACGTTTCGTGAAGCTCGCGGCGACAAGGATGTCACCGTGGCGATCGCTTTGCTGGTCGAAGGCATGGATCGAAAATCGACAGAAACTGCAATGGCAGCACTTGATGCTGACATGGGCGCTCTGCGTGCAGATCGCGTGACTCTCTACGAAACGCAACACGTTCTGAGCGATGCCGATGCCCATCTCTGATTTGCCGGCGCTGGCAAGACCAGCGGAAGGTGCGCGTCGGGTGCTTGTCACCGGAGCTGCCGGATTTATCGGCGCCTGGATCTTGCGGACGCTTGTCCGAGAGGGCTGGGAACCCGTCGTCTTTGATCTCAGTCGCGATCGCCGGCTCGTGGCCGAAATTTGCGGAGCCGCGATCGCGGAAACACTGGATTGGATAACAGGAGATATTGCGAACGCCGAAGACTTGCACAGCGCTGCACGCGGAACCGACGCGATCATCCACTTGGCCGGACTCTTGACGCCAGGATGTCGCGCCAATCCGGCACGTGGGGCGCAAATCAACCTGATCGGATTGCTCAACGTTTTTGCCGCGGCGAAGGCCCTCGGTCATGAACGTGTCCTCTATATGAGTTCCGCCGGTGTTTATGGCCCCGATGGTGGCTCCATCCCTCAGCCGACGACCCTCTACGGTGCGTTCAAGCTAGCCGGCGAGATCTGCGCAAAGGCTTTTGCAGCCGATGACGGGATCTCTTCCATTGGGATAAGGCCCTACGTCGTCTATGGACCCGGTCGCGAACAAGGATTGTCGGCGGGGCCGAGTCTCGCTGCGCGAGCTATCGGTGAGGGACGGTCCTACACGATCCCATTCACTGGGCCGCTCGACATGATCCATGTCGGTGATGTGGCGGAAGCCTTTGTGACCGCGCTCAATACGAAATTCGAGGGTGCGCACATTGTCAATCTGTTCGGCCAGCGTCTTGAAGCGGAGGCGGTCGCGCGTGAGCTTCAATTGCTCGCGCCTTCAGGTCTGACAGTAAGCGCTGAAGGTCCTGCAATGCCGATCGTTCTGCCGCAAGCGGATAACAGCTCGAACCTGCTCAAAACGTGGTCACCGCGACCGCTCGCCGAAGGTCTTGCCCAGACGATTGAATTCTACCGGACACGAGCAAGGATCGTCGCATGAGGAAAGGTTTGTCGGGACAGGTCGCGGTCGTCACAGGCGCTGCCCGCGGTATCGGCGCCGGCATCGCCAAGCGTCTATCCGAAGATGGCGCACTTGTAGTGGTTTGGGACCTGTCAGACCAGGTTGACCCAACAGCAATCGGTTTCGAGCCTGCTGCGGTGGTCGCTGTCGATGTTGCGGATCCAAGGAGTGTGGAGGCTGCTGCCAAGCAAACAATCGCATTGGTGGGAGCGCCCCAGATCGTCGTTAACAACGCAGGTATCAACGGACCCGTCATGCCGGTGGTCGACTACGCCTACGATACATGGCGGCGAGTTGTTTCGATAAATCTCGACAGCGTCTTCTTGGTAAGTCAGGCGTTTATCCAGCCGATGGTGAACGCAGGTTACGGCCGGATCGTCAATGTTGCCTCGATCGCCGGTAAGGAGGGGGTGCCCGGTATTTCAGCCTATGCAGCCGCCAAGGCGGGAGCAATCGGGTTTACGAAATCGCTGGCAAAGGAGCTGGTTACCACAGGTATCACGGTGAATGCAGTCGCCCCTGTTATGGTTGAAACGCCACTGCTACAGCAGATGACGGCAGATCATATCGCGGCGTCCAAAGCAAAGATCCCGATGCAGCGGTTTCTTTCCATCGGCGAGCTCTCCGAACTCGTCTGCTTTGTCGCGAGCCCAGAATGTTCGTTCACGACCGGATTTGTTTTTGACGCCTCCGGCGGACGAGCCACTTACTGATGGCCCGGCAACAAGTCGGGCTTGCCCATCTGAGCGCTATCGATCTGCCGCCTGTGTCCTTGATTGATCTCGCGGTGGAGACTGGCTGTGATTCCGTGGCGTTGCGCCTTTACCAAGCAGCGCCAGGCACGCCCGTGTATCCTTATGCCCCGGGGACCGCTGAAACTGATCACTTAAACGCTCATGCTAAAGCAAGTGGAGTGAGGATCAGCGAAGTCGAGCTTTTGCCGCTGACGTCTGAAATCGACATCCGAGCTTTGAAGCCCCTGCTCGAAGTTGCAGCCGAGCTCGGCGCAAATGGCATAATAGTGACGGGTGATATCGAAGACCCGATCCTCATGCAGGAGCGGTTCACCCGACTGTGCGATATGGCCGGTCTATACGGCCTCAAGGTACACCTGGAATTCATGCGATGGCGTCCCATCGGCACACTCGAAGATGCATTGTTGCTGCTGTCACGCGCCAACTGCGACAATGCACATGTTCTCATAGACATTCTGCATCTTATTCGATCCGGCGGATTGGCCAGTGATGTTGCGCGCATCCCATACCGCTGGCTTGACATTGTGCAGGTCTGCGATGCCGCGAAAGAGTTGCGTGGGGACATCATTGCGGAAGCAAGGGGTGGCCGCCTGGGCTTAGGAGAGGGAGCACTTCCAATCCGTGAGCTTCTTGAAGCTCTCCCTGTAGAATGCTCGTTCTCGCTCGAAATACCCACCCAGGGTGATGTTTCCGACCGTAGTCGCATTCTCCAGCATTCTCGCTCCGAACTGTTGAACATTCTCGCCAGCGTTGATCCATGCGAAAGGACTTAGGGACCGGCTGACCAACTGAATGGGCTCTGTCTAAGTAAAGTTTGGGACGGTTTATGAAGACCTCAATTGCGACAGTATCTCTTTCCGGCGATCTTCGTGAGAAGCTCTCTGCCATCGCGGCGGCAGATTTTGACGGGGTTGAGATCTTCGAAAACGACTTTCTCGCATTCGACGGTTCGCCACGCGACGTTGGAGCGATGGTGCGCGACCATGGGCTCGAAATTACTCTCTTTCAACCATTCCGCGACTTTGAAGGATTACCAGAGCCGCAGCGAGCAAGAGCATTTGAGCGCGCGCGGCACAAGTTCGAGTTGATGAACCAGCTTGGTACGGATCTGATGCTGGTGTGCTCGAACGTATTGCCTACATCGCTTGGCGGCATCGATCGGGCAGCTGCCGATTTCAACGCGCTCGGAGATATTGCCAAGGAGCATGGCGTGCGGGTTGGTTATGAAGCACTCGCTTGGGGACGCCACGTGAATGATCATCGTGATGCGTGGGAGATCGTTCGGCGGGCCGATCACTCCAAGGTCGGGCTGATCCTGGACTCGTTTCACACGCTGTCGCGCGGCATCCAACTCGACACTATCCGCTCCATTCCCGGCGACCGCATTTTTATCGTCCAACTGGCGGACGCGTCGATGATGAGTATGGATCTTCTTTATTGGTCACGGCACTTTCGATGCATGCCCGGCGAAGGTGATCTTGATGTTGTAGGTTTTATGAGTGCGGTGGCTGCGACCGGCTATAGGGGCCCACTCTCACTCGAGATATTCAATGACCAGTTCCGGGGTGGATCATCTCGATCGATTGCCGTTGATGGACGACGTTCGCTCGTAAATCTAATGGATAGAGTTCGTCGGATCGAGCCTGAGAACGCGATTGCAGTCACGAAAATGCCGGATCGCATCGCCATCGTCGGCATCGAGTTCGTTGAATTCGCTAGTTTCGGCGACGAGGCGACAGAGTTGGAAGGAGTTCTGGCAAGTCTGGGATTCGTCAAAACATCGCTTCATGTTCATCGTGATGTTGCCTTTTGGAGGCAGCCTGAAGGCGGTGCAATCAATCTGGTGGTCAATAGGTGTTCTGAGGGATTCGCCCATTCCTCCTATTTGGTCCATGGAACGAACGCCTATGCGATCGGACTGCGTGTCGCAGACGCGTCAGATGCCCTTGAGCGAGCACGAGTGCTTGGCGCTGAAACATTCCATGAAACGCGCGGCGCGGGAGAGCTATCGATCCCCGCGATCCGGGGTGTCGGCGGCGGCATCATCTACTTCATCGACGACGCTCTCACAGCCATTTGGAGCCTAGAGTTCAACCAGGTTGAGGTTCCGGTATCCTTCGGGGCCGGACTAACAAAGGTCGACCATCTCGCGCAGTCCATGAATTACGACGAGTTGCTGACGTGGCTTCTCTTCTACATCTCCATCTTCCGAACGACCAAATCTGCAATAGTCGACGTCGTCGACCCCTCGGGGTTAGTCCGCAGCCAAGTCGTCGAAAGTGATGGATTTCGATTGACGATGAACGGGGCTGAGAACAGCCGAACACTGGCCGGGAAGTTTATCGCTGAAAATTTCGGATCTGCCATTCAGCATCTAGCCTTCAAGAGCGAAAATATTTTCGAAAGCGCCAGGCGGATGGCTGATCTCGGCTTCAAGCCGCTTCAGATACCAGAAAACTATTACAACGATCTGCAAGCGCGCTTCGGGCTGGATGACGGCCTGCTTAGCCAATTAAGAGAAAGCAACATTCTTTATGACCGTGAAGGTGAGGGAGAGTTTTTTCAGTTTTACAGTCACACCTTCGCGGAAGGCTTCTTCTTTGAGATCGTTGAACGACGTGGAGGTTATAATGGCTACGGCGGCACTAATGCGCCTGTTAGAATAGCTGCTCAAAAGCGTGCATTACGGCCAAAGGGCGTTCCAAAACTGGTCTGACCATCGCCGCTTTCAATTCTGAAGTTGCCCCCATGAAGAGCTTCAACGGGCGCTTCAGGCGCAATAGTGTCCCAGCTGCAGTGGCTATGAGCGCCTCACTGCAACAGTGGTTGTTCTGCTCGCCCTCTGGAGCGGTTGATTGACGGCTGGCGTGAAAGAAGCGGTTGGACGACTGGCGTTCCTGTCGCTTGACAAGTCGGCAGACACTGACGTGGTCCCCTGAATGTCACCGCTCATAGGCTAGCTCTGTCCGTATTTAATGTGAGCCCGTTGCCTTGGCGCGGTCCATCGTGTCGTTGAGGTCATCCACCGCGAAATAATGATTAGGAATTGCAGTGCCTGAATACTCATCGCTCGCGATGATAATCTGTGGTGCAGTCATGCCATTTCCAATTCGTCTCCGCCGGTTATTACAGCCGCGTCACGGCGTAACAGAATCGGTCGCGGCTCTTATCCACCCCATCTCAGTCCTTGGCGTCAGTTGAGCTGACCACACTTGAGAAGTGATTTCCCGCCGACGCTTTGGGGCCGATTCCAGACTGTCCGCTTCTGGGCGACGACGCCCGAATAGCCGCCGTCGCGCGCGAGTAGATCTGGACGACGGCTCGCGATCCGATCTTAGCCATTGGTATCCTCTCGCCGACTGCGGTCGGAAAATGAGTTCCTTATTCGCATCTTGCGAAACATCCGCTTCGGCAAACTCACCGGCTTTCAATTCAACGTGAGATGAGCCGACGGCAGTTTACCCGGTCGCGCGCTCATGTTCCTTCGCACGCTGTACTTGGCGAAGGGAAATCGCGTGTCGACATGGCAGGCCCCACAACGGCTTTCGAGAACCTATCTTGTGACCGGCGCAAGTTCCGGTATCGGGCTTGCGGTCGTGAAGCAGCTTTGCGCGCAGGGCCATCGTGTCATCGGGACAGGCCGGAGATCACGCACGTCCTTGCCGGTCGACTATCCCGACATCGAGTATCACGCGGTTGATCTGACCGAGGCGGCTGCAATCGAGCGCTTCATCGATGATCAGATAGACGGCCTGGATCGGGCAATCCTCTGCGCCGGCGCAGGCTTTTATCGAACCATTGAAGAGGAGCGAGCAAGCGAGGTCGAGCACATCGTTTCAATCAATTTCACCGCCCAGATCCGACTTGCACACGCACTTTACGGAAAGCTCGCTGCGCGCCACGGACGTCTGGGCCTGGTGGGCTCTGTCGCCCATAAAGGGGCGGACGCCATGCCGGTCTATGCGGCGACGAAGGCCGCGCTCGATGGGTTCGGGCGTGCGCTTGCTCTGGAATGGCAAGACCGTGTGGCCGTCCGCGTGTTGCACCCCGGTCCCACGAGGACAGGGATGGCCGAGCGGGCCGGGCGGCCGACAGACTGGCTCACGAAGCTGATGCTGCCGCCACAAACCGTTGCGGACATGGTCGTCGACGGGCTCGAAGCTGACAGGGGCTATCGCCAGACGCTTTCATACGGCCGATATCTGACGCGACTGCCGTTGCGAGCCGTGCGATGACGCGCGTGTTCATCACAGGCGGGGCAAAGGGGTTAGGGCATGCCTGCGTGCGCACCGCACTGAAAAACGGTTGCCACGTGACCGTCCTGGATGCCGACGCAAACGGTTTGGCGCAACTGCCCGCCGGCGTTGAGGCAATCCACGCCGATCTTTCGGACGCAGCCGACCTCAAAACGGCCATCGACCGACTAAGCGCTTCAAAACCCTTCGACATCGTCATCCTGAATGCGGGCATCAATGCGACCGGGGCTTTCGAAACGCTTCCGGTGGAACGGCAGGCAAAGCTCATCGCTGTCAACCTCACCGCACCAATGGTGCTCGCCACGGCGTTGATCCAGGCGAATACGCTCGTACGCAGTGGGAGGCTCGTTTTCGTCGGTTCCCTGTCCCATTTCGTCTCTTATCCGGGTGCCAGCACCTACGCAGGCACCAAGGACGGTCTAACTGTCTTCGCGCGCAGCCTGCGGCGGCCTCTGCGTCGGTCTCTCGGCATCCGCGTTCAGGTGGTCGCACCTGGACCCATGGACACCGATCATGCAACGGAGCACTCCCCGACGCCTGACGATCGCGGAACGAGGATGCCTCCCTCCGTCGTGGCCGACACCATCTGGCGGAACCGATCGGGCTTTCTCATCGTACCGGGAATGGCGGCCAGCGGCGCCTCTATCCTCGGCCGGCTGCTACCGGGCGTGGCCGGCAGGATCATGCGGCGAGTGATCTTCGAAAAACTTCAAGCCCGAACGTCGGCGCCGAGCAACCTGTCTTCGCGGTGAAGGGCTTCCCGTAGCGAACTGTGTCCATAACGATTTTTGACGAAGGAGCTGCCTATGACCTCGATAAAGTTTCCCATGACGCGTCGTGCCTTTGGGCTTGGCGCAGCTGCAACCGCCGGAGCGCTGTTTTCCGGCATCGGTGTGGCGCGTGCGGCCGCGGTGCCATTTGACGAGAGCTGGGAGCATCTGACCTTCCGCCGTCTTGAACCCAACCAGTTCACGTTGGGCGACGGACAGCTGCGCGTCGTCGCCGATGGCAGCTCTTCGATCTTTTACCGTATGTTGGAACATTCTTTTCATGGAGCCCAAAGAGCAAGCTGGACATGGCAGGTCGACAGTTCGGTGCCGCCGTCGGATCTGTCCACGATCGGCACAGACGATCGCAATCTCGGACTGTTCTTCGTGAGTGTCGATGCGGCAGGAGCCGAACGCGTTCGTCCGGGAACCAATATCCGCAGTCTCATGACCAACCGGTCGGCCCGGATCCTCATGTACACGTGGGGCGGAAACACACCCCTGGGAAGCGTGGTGCCGAGCCCACATGCGCCGGAGCGTCTTCGCAATCTCATCACGCGTCCGGCAGGAACAGGCCGTTTTACCGAAACCGTCGACCTTGCCGCAGATTTTCCGAAGGTTTTCGGTCAGCCGCTCGAACGCCTTGTCGCCGTTGCGGTCTCCTCAAACAGCGAGAACACACCGGCGCGCGTCGAGGCGACGGTCTCCGGGTTGACGGTAACGTAGCAACCGTCGGACGGCAGCCGCGATATTTCATCAGAGTGCTACCAACAATAGTCAGCGAGGAAGCGCTACGATGGATCGCCATACGCCGCGCTTCTGCTTTTTATGCAGCCAGTTCAGCCGGGTTCTTCGTCAGCAAGCGAGACAGGTTGAGGAAGCAGACCATCCCCGATGGCAATGGGATGATGCCTTCGGCATAGCTTCCGTCGAATTCGGCGGAGACGACAGGTACCGGTTGAATGTCATCCGGACTGACCGAAAGAATGTCCGACACCCGTTCAACGACAAGTCCGACAACCTTCCCGTGGACTTCTGCAACGACGATGGCACTGCGCTCTGTGGGTTGAGCGGCAGGCATGCCAAGGCGCGCAGCCAGATCGATGATCGGGATGACCGAGCCCCGCAGATTCATGACGCCGAGCACATCGCGCGGTGCGTGAGGAAGAGGTGTGCACGGTGCCCACCCCCTGATCTCCCTGATCGCGAGTGTTTCCACGCAGAACTGTTGGTTACCCAGATAGAACGCGATGATTTCCAAAGATGTGTTGGAGCCGATGAGTGAACCGGACATCAGAACTCCTCCCAGCTCTCATGGGACTGAGCGACCGCAGCGGCGCTGGATCCACCACCGAATGCACTCGCGAGTTTCCGGCCGAGCTTCCGGGCGGGTGAGTCCACAGACTTCGCGCGGTCAGTTGCGACAGCAGGCCCCTTCGTCACCGGCTTGTATTGGCTCTGGTAGCCGTCGACGATCTTGAACTGCGTCATCAACTCATTGAGCGCGACTGCCTCTTGAGCCAGGCTATGGCTGGCGGCGGTCGATTGCTCGACCATAGCCGCGTTTTGCTGTGTGCCCTGGTCGATGCTGTTTACGGCTGTGTTGATTTCCTTCAAGCCGAGTGATTGTTCCCGCGCGCTCTCGGCAATCGCTGAGACATGCGTGTTGATCTCCTGGACCTCCTGCACGATCGTTGACAGTGCCCGTCCGGTTTCGCCGACCAAGGTCACACCCGATTTAACCTGCTGACCGGAGGCGTTGATCAGAACCTTGATCTCGGTTGCCGCACGGGCCGAGCGTTGAGCGAGTTCACGGACCTCCTGAGCCACAACCGCAAAGCCTCGACCGGCGTCGCCAGCTCTTGCAGCTTCGACGCCAGCATTCAGTGCCAGCAGATTGGTCTGGAACGCGATGTCATCAATGAGACCAATGATGTTGGAGATTTCGATCGAGGATTTTTCGATCTCGCTCATCGCGACGATCGCCTTGTTGACGACGTCACCCGACCGCTCAGCTTCGACGCGTGTCTTCGCCACAAGCTGGCTGGCTTCTTCAGCACGCTTTGTGCTGTCCGCAACCGTGGTCGTGATCTCTTCGAGCGCAGCAGCTGTTTCCTCGACCGAAGCTGCCTGCTGTTCCGTGCGGCGAGACAAGTCATCCGCTGCGACCCGGATTTCTTCCGAGCCGGAATGGATCGCGCGGGCATTCTCCGTGACTGACACCATTGCTGCATTGAGTTTGCTGACGGCGTTGTTGAAGTCGGCGCGCAGCTTGTCCATCTCGCCGGCGAAGGGGCGATCCAGCTGATGGCTGAGGTCTCCGTCGGCGAGCTTGCCAAGCCCTTCGGCGAGAGCGTCGACCACTGCCTGGATTTCTGCAGCCTCCTTGGCCTTGAGGCGTTCGCGTTCCAGCCGTTCAGTCTCACTCATGCCTCGGGCTTCGATCGCCTCATCTTCAAGACGAACTTTCTCAATGGCAGCCTGCCGGAAAGCCTCGACAGCATCGGCCATTTTGCCGATCTCGTCGGCACGGCTGAGCCCCGGCACCATTGCTTCACGATCACCTTCCGCCAGTGACTGCATACGGCCATTCAACGCCGCGATGGGACGCGTGATGCCCAGTGTGGAAACGATCAAGGAGATGATTGCCATCACCACGGAAAGCGCGATGAGGGCAACAAGACTGATCAGGGCCAGCCGGTCACTATTGGATTTGAGGGCCGTGCTCTTCTCCTTGACGATGTCCGACATGCTTTCGCTCCAGACGCGGAGATCGGTCGTCAGGTCGTCAATGAAGAGATCAGTCTCGATCATGACCGCGCGGGCTGCGCCGTTATCGCCGCCAGCGTCGATATCAATAGCGTTGCCCGTGCCCTCAACGATCTGCGTAGCGCGATCGCGAAGCGACGAAAGCGCTGTTGTTTCCGCGGGCATCAGTTCCATGGCAGTCGAAAGACGTTCCACCATCTGCTCGGCGTTGCCTTGATAGCTTTCCAGCGCGACTGCATGCGCTGGTGAACCAGGTTCGCTATCGAGTGCCTGATAGGAGCGATAAGCGACAGACTGAAGATTTCTTGTCGCGCGGGAGACCATCGACGTCGCTTCGATGTCTGCCTCGATGAATTCTAGGAAAGTGGCGCTCGAGGAATTGGCTTCATAAGCCATGAACGCGGCGCCGCCCACAGAGGTCACGGCCAGCGCGACAACGAGCGTCAGAATTTTTGCTCGAATCGAAGCGTGCGACAGAAATTTCATGAGAGGTCCCCAACCTACAGCGGGGCAGAAGCTGTCATAGGCTCATCTCCGATGAGCAACGCCCAACGTTAGGATAAGAATCGCCACAAGTCAGATCTGCGAGAAAATGATCATCGCGGTCATTGGCGCTCATGGCCTCAAGACTGATCTTGCCCGCAGAAGCGATTACCGCCATGCATGATTGCGGTTTGGTTAAAAGGGCATACGACTTGTCGTAGTCACATTATGCTGGCAGCCATAAATGGCTGTGTCAGATGCGTCGCTCAAATTGCACAGTGACACCCAGCTAAAGACGACCAACCCGACTCGGCGTCGACCTTAATCCGAATTCCGGAGGGTCTTCGAGCCGCTTACAGCGTGCCGGACGTCTGCCGACCGACAAGATCTGTCAATCTATCCGGCCGCGCAACTCGGCACTCTGGATGTTCCGTGCGATCACAGGAATGCCTGCGTTCAAAATCCTGTCTTTCGTTACAAGTCCGATAGCTATCGCGACGCCGAGGCCGGCTGTCGTCAAAGCAACAGCGCGCCCATAGGCACGCCGAGAGCTTCTACGGCTCTCCTTATGCGCAAGCAATTACTCCGTCCAATCTGCTGTCCATGCACACTGTAGGGCGATCGCCCGACTTGAGCATGACGAGAATGGATGGAAGGGTACTTTGCTCCCGGAAAGCGAAGTGCTTGGTGAATTGAGGTTTAATGAAGCAGTCGCTTGCTCCGCCACGCGAGCCGGATGTGGTGTGGATGACGCCGCGAGAATCTTTAACAGATCTAGCATTGGTTGCTGCCGCGCTTTCCAAGGGCATTCTGCAATCGTCATTCGCTGTCGTTTGCGTTAACGACATCTGTCGACCCATGCGGTGGACCAGGCCGCGATCGCACCATGGCAATGATGGCTCAGTGATCGCGGCCGTCAGCCGCTCCAGCGTCCAACAAGCGCACTTGGGAAATGATTTCCTGCCGACGCCTTTGGGGCCGTCTCCGGACGGTCCGGTTCTGGGCGACGACGCCCGAATAGCTGCCATTGAAATGCACGCGGATCTTAATGACAGCTTTCGACCCCATGCCGGCCATTCGTAGCATTACGACAAAATCCCATAACCGGCCATTCGTCATGCAGGTCTCAGGTCAGCTTTGTGCCCCCTAGTCGGACGTTCAGCCAGACCCCCTCTATGCCTCAATACGGACGTTCGAAGCCCTTCGGCTGGTGATTGCAATTTGCCGCAACATCGATATTTAGGTGAAATCATTCCGCCCGTCGGCGAATGTTCGCGTTTGTTTCGATAGACGCAATAGCGCGCTGTGCCCAGCCAAAATGGTAACGCTCGGCTCGAATTCTGAAACTGAAGTGTGTTGCCCGAGATCTCATGATCTTCGGCGAGAGCTCTACGAACTGCGGGTGGGGCGTCCCAAGCCGAATAGGAGGCCATTCCCGACTGCGCTGCTTGTCGTGCCGATCGGTTCAGTGGTTACCGATATCCCAATAGATGCCGGCCATGATCCCGAGACCTTCTTCCACGATGGAAATGGGCAGGTGCTCGTCGGGCGCGTGTTGGAGACAGCCCGGATAGGAATGGGGAATCCAGATCGTTGGCAGGCCTAGGTCGCTCGCAAAGATATCGTTCGGGAGCGAGCCACCAAGGTTCGGCAGTATCGATGGCGAAGTACCCATAGTTGTTTCGATCGACGCAGCTATGCGACGGACCCAATCATGGTCGGGATCGAGCCTTGTAGCGAGAAACACCGCGTCATGTGTGTCATGCACTATGACGCGGTCAAATCCGGCTTTAGCGAGTGTCTTCCGGACTGCCGGAACAACTGCATCGACATCAACGCCCACTGGAAATCTGAGCTGAAGACGGGCCCTGGCGCTGGGTGGGATGGCGTAGAGCGGTTGGGCAAGGTTGCCGCACTCCATCTCCATCACCTCGAAACTGCTCCAGGCGAAGACCTTTTCCTCGGCGGTCAGCCCCGGCTCGCCCCACCATTGCTCGATCTCCGGATCGCCCGGCTGCGGTGTCACTTTCAGGCGCGATAGATGCTCGCGGACATTTTCGGGGATCGCGCCCGGCGTCAGCGTGGGCACCTTGATCTCGCCCGCCGGGCCAATCAGTGCGGTAATGGCGTGGCAGAGCTCCACGCCGGGATTGCTTAAGAGCCCGCCCCAATTCCCGGAATGCTGGAAATTCTCGCGTGCCTTGATCTCGATGTAGAAGGAGATGCCACCGCGCGCGCCGAGGAAGATGGTGGGCTTGTCGGCAGCGAGCCGCGGCCCGTCTGATGCGATCAGGACGTCAGCCTTGAGCGCGTCCGCGTGTTCTCGGCAGATGTCACGCAGTCCGAGCGACCCGGATTCCTCGCCCATCTCGATCAGATATTTCAGGTTGAAGCCGAGCCGGCCCCTCGTCTTTAGAAGCGCTTCAAGGGCGGTAAGGTTGACGTTGAGCTGCCCCTTGTTGTCGGCGGTGCCACGCCCGTACCAGCGTCCTGCGCGCTCGCGGAGATCAAATGGGGCTAGGCCTTCGCTCCATCCGTCCAGCCCGGCGACGACATCGCCATGGCCGTATTGAAGGATGGTCGGCAAGCCGTCGCCTTCGATCCGCTCGGCAAGAAGGCAGGGGCCGGGCGCATCCGGATGCTCCAGAAGCCGCGTCGTGAATCCCATGGATCGAAACAGCGGCACGAGTTCGTCGCTTAAGAACCGGCCGAGTTCCGGCCGAGCGCTAGCGACACGGCTGGCTGACGGAATGGCGACAAAGCGCGCAAGCCGCGCCCGGAAGCTGTCGTCGGCGACGGTGCCCTTGGCCAGCGCGATTGTTGCGGCGCGGCTCATTCCGGCACCGATAGGCTCTGCGGTTGCAGGTCGAAGTGGCAGCGAATTTCCCGGCCATTGCCCTTGCGCAGGGGCGGAGCCTGTTCCGCGCAGAGCGGCTGCGCATAGGGACAGCGTGTGCGGAACGAACATCCAGAAGGCGGGCGGGACGGGTCGGGCAACTCGCCGGGAATCGGGTGTAGCGTCCGGTCGATGGGATCAAGGTCGGGTGCGGCGTCGATCAGAAGCCGTGTGTAAGGATGCTTCGGATCGGTGAAAATGTCGTGCGCTGGAGCGAGTTCGACGAGTTCGCCGAGATACATGACGCCGATCCGGTCGGCCATCAGCCGCACGACGGAGAGGTTGTGGGTGATGAAGAGGCTGGTGAGCCCGAGCCGCGATTGAAGGTCGCGCAAGAGATTGAGGATCTGCGCCTGGACCGAGACGTCGAGCGCGCTGGTCGGCTCGTCGAGAATGAGAAAATCCGGCTCGCCCGCGAGCGCCCGCGCAATCGAGATGCGCTGCCGTTGGCCGCCGGAAAATCCTTGCGGAAACTTCATTCCGTCCGCGGCCGAGAGCCCGACCTGCTCAAGCAGTTCGGCGACCCGGCCCGGTATCTCGGAGGGTTTGCGCAGTTTATGCGTGCGGATGGGCTCGGCGATGATGTCGCGCACCCGCCAGCGGCCGTTCAGGGAAGAGAACGGATCCTGAAACACCATCTGCAGACGCGGCTTTTTGCCGTTGAAGACGATTTCGCCCTCGCTTGGCGCCATCAGGCCGGCGATGAGGCGCGCCAGCGTGGACTTGCCGCAACCGGACTCCCCGACGAAGCCCAGCACTTCGCCGCGATCGATGGAAAAGCTGACGCCACGCACAGCCTTCAGACCACGTGGCTTTCGTCCGAGAAGCTTCTCAATGGTGCTCGCCTTGCCGCCATAGGTCTTGGACAGATCCCTGACGGAAACCACTTCGCCCGGCATCATGAGCGCACCTCTCGCGGCAATGGATGAAGGCAGGCCGCGAGCCCGGCTTCGAGCGCGGCGAGCGGCGGCACGATCTCCCGGCAATCAGGCTGCGCCCTGGTACAGCGTGGATGGAACGCGCAACCGGAGGGCAGGGCGCCGATGCCCGGCATGGCGCCTGGAATAGGCACCACTTGCATTCGGCCTTCGGCATCTGGCGCCGGCGTGGCGCCCATGAGACCCGCCGTATAGGGATGACGCGGCGTCGCGAAGAGATCTGACGTCGCGGCCAGTTCGACCACGCGACCTGCGTAGAAGACGGCGACCCGGTCCGCCATCTTGGCGACGACGCCGAGATCGTGGGTTATCAGCACCATGGCTGTGCCGGTTTCCTTGTGCAGCGTGCGCATCAGATCGAGCATTTGCGCCTGGACGGAAACATCGAGCGCCGTCGTCGGCTCGTCGGCTATGACGATTTCCGGTTCGGCGCAGAGCGCGAGCGCGATCACGATGCGTTGGCGTTGGCCGCCTGACAATTCGTGCGGCGCTGCCTTCAAGATGCGTTCGGGGTTGGGCAATCCGACGCGCTCGACCCATGCGAGGGCACGTCGTTTGATCTCGGCGCGTCCAATCTTCAGATGCGCCTGCATCGTATCTGTTAACTGCTTGCCGATGGAGAGCACCGGATTGAGGCTTGTCATCGGATCCTGGAAGATGAACCCGACCCGCTTGCCGCGCACATTCCGCATCTGGCGCGGCGACATGAGATCCAGCCGGTCGCGCCCGAGCGAAATTTCGCCTGACGAGCGCCGAAGCGGCGGTACGAGCAGGTCGATCAGGGCTGCCCCGGCCACCGATTTGCCAGCCCCGCTTTCGCCAACCACGCCAAGCACTTCACCCGGCGCAACGTCGAAGGACACGTCGTTCAGTACCGGCAGGTGCTTGCCCTCTCGGTGCAGTGTGATCGACAGATTGCGGACGGTGAGCAACGGTGCCTGCATCATGACCTCCCGCGCAGCTTCGGATTGAAATGATCGCGCAGATGGTCGCCGAGCACGTTCACCGCGATGACCAGCGCCACAAGCACCAGGCACGGCCAAGCCGATATCCACCATTCACCGGACTGGAGAAACGCATTGCCGTTGCGGATGAGCGCGCCGAGCGAGGGATGCGTCAGCGGGATGCCGATGCCGAGAAAGCTCAGCGTCGCTTCAGTGATGATCGCGATGCCGAGATTGATGGTGGCGATGACGAGCACCGGCGCCATCACGTTCGGCAGGATATGCCGCAGCACGATCGCGAGCTTGCTTCGCCCGGTGATCTGTGCGGCCGCGACATAATCCTGGTCGCGTTCGACCATGACCGATGAACGAATGGTGCGCGCGAACTGGACCCAGAACGCAATCCCGATGGCGAAGATGACGATGGCGATGGCCAGCCCCGCGCTGCGCTCCCGTCCGATCATTGCGGTGGCGATGCCGTCGATCACCATGGCGAGCAGGAGTGCTGGATAGGCGAGCTGCACATCGGCGACGCGCATGATGATCGCGTCCGTACGTCCGCCGACGAAACCAGCGACAAGACCGAGGGATCCGCCGAGGATCAGCCCGATCAGCACCGCCGAGACACCAACGATGATCGAGGTCCGCAGGCCGTAGGCCATGGCAGTCAGGAGGTTGCGACCTTGATCATCCGCTCCGAGCGGGAAGTTCGGATTGCCGCCGACCATCCACATCGGCGGCGTGAAGGAATCCATGATCGACATTCCGGCGAGACGGAATGGATCGGCGGTGAAGAGCGGTACGAGAAACGCGTAGAGGAAGAGTGCCAGAATGGCGAAGGCTGCGAATGTCGGCCCAGGTGCGCTGCGTGCATTGTGGAGGATCGCTTTCGTCGTCATCAAGCGTTCCTCCGCTTCAGCCTCGGGTCGATCAGCGGGTAGGAGAGTTCGACCAGGAGGTTGATCACCATGTAAACCGCGCCGACGAAGATCAGGTAGATCGCAATGACTGGAATGTCGGCTGCCTGAACCGATTGCAGGAACAGCGAACCCAGACCCGGCCAAGCGAACACGCTTTCCGTCACGACCGAGAATGCGATGATGTTGCCGAGTTGCAGGCCGAGCATCGTCACGGTCGGAAGCAGGGCGTTGCGGATTGCATAGACGAACCAGATGCGTGTCTCGCTCAGGCCGCGGGCGCGGGCGAAGCGGATGTGCTCGCTCTGGCCGACCTCCATCAATTGCGTGCGCAGCATGCGGATGACGAACGTCATCTGGAACGTCGCCAACGTGATGGCGGGCAGGATGATCGCCTGCCAACCGGACGCGGTCAAAAGCCCTGTGGTCCAGCCGCCAAGGTTGACTGTGCTGCCGCGGCCGAAGGAGGGAAACCAGCCGAGTTGCACAGAGAAGATCGCGATCAGCAGAATGCCGACCACGAAGTTTGGCAGCGTGATGCCGGCGATCGAGAAGAACATGATGGCGCGCGAGACCAACGCCTTCGGTTTGACGCCACAGAGGATGCCGGCGGGCACGGCGACGACAATGGTGACGAGGAGGCTCACCAACGCAAGCTCTGCCGTGGCCGGCAGGCGTTCCAGGATCATCGAGCCAACATCCTGCTGGGTGCGGTAGGAAAGCCCGAAATCGCCTTGCAGAATTCCGCCGACGAAGGACAGGAACCGCTGCATGACTGGCTGGTCGAGATTGAGACGGGCGATCAGTGCGTTGCGCTCAGCCATCGTCGCGTCCGGCGGCAGCAGCAGCCCGATCGGATCGCCAAGCGTGGTGATCAGCATGAACGCGATAAAGCTGATCACCAGCAGAACGACCAGCGTCTGCAGGATGCGCTCGATGGCGTGGATGATCATCGCGTCGCCGTTTCCGCCAGTTCGGTAAGAAACTTGGTGCAGGCAGCAAGCTGGTCGATCGCGACGCTTTCGTCCGGTTGATGCGCGTCGGCGATCGCGCCTGGGCCGATAACGACAGATGGGACGCCGGCCGCCTGGAAGATGCCTGCCTCCGTGCCGTAGGAGACGGCCCGTGTGCTGTCGCAGCCGAGAAGCCGGAGAAGTTCCGCTTCCAGCGCCGCGTCACCCGTTGGAGCGAGCGGCGGGATCTTCGCCTGAATCTCGATCCGAACGCCGGCAGCCGGGTCGACAGCCTTCATCGAGCGTTCGAGATCGCGGGCTGCTCCGTGCATTCGGTTGAGAACCACGTCGAAGCTCTCGCCGGGCACGAGCCGCATTTCCCAGAAGAACTTGCAATGCTCGGCAAGAATATTGCCGTGACTGCCGCCTTCGACCTGATTGACCTGGATCGTCGAATAAGGCGGATCGAGTGCCTCGAAAAACGGTCCGTTGCGCATGTCGGCATAGATCGCCGAGACTTCGTCGATGAGCTTTGCCCCGATCATCACAGCGTTGATGCCGCGCTCTGGTTGCGAGGAATGCCCTGGCTTGCCGAGGATATATGTCCAGCCGATGCAGCCACCTTTATGAGCGTTCACCAACTCCATGGATGTCGCCTCGCCAATCACGGCAAGACGTGGCTTGGCGTTGGCACCCACCCACTCAGCCATGGGGCCAACGCCGGTGCAGCCGACTTCCTCGTCATAGGAAAAGGCAAGATGAATCGGCTTCTTCAGGTTCATTCGAGCGATTTGCGGCATGGCTGCGAGGCAGCAGCCGAGGAAGCCCTTCATGTCCGTGGCCCCGCGACCGATCAGCCGACCATCGCGCTCCCGCAACGTCCAAGGGTCGCCCGACCATTCCTGACCGGTCACCGGCACGACGTCGGTATGGCCGCTATAGACGATGCCGCCTTCCGCCTCAGGACCGATTGAGATCAAAACATTGGTCTTTTCACCCGACGGGTCGGCGAAGCGGCGCAGACGCGCCCCTTCAGCCAGTGCGAGCTTTTCCACATGCTCGACCAGCGCCAAGTTGGAAACGGAGCTGACCGTCGGAAAGGCGATGAGCTCCGCCAGCCGGCGCGCGAAATCAGCGTCGCCGCTCATTCCGGCACCGTGAACCAGGCGAGAGGATAGGCGAGATCCGCCAGTTGAACCACTTCAACGCCTTCCTGCAGCCCCCACAGGATCTGCAACTGGTGGATCGGGATGAAGGAATGGTCGTTCTTGAGGATGGTGAGCGCTTCTGCAAGCAGCGCGCTGCGCGCCTCCTGGTCGGTCTCCGCACCAATCTCTGTGGTCAGCCGGTCGAGCTCAGGATTGGAATAGCCGCCGATGTTGAAGGCGCCGCGGCCGCCGTCTGCGTCACGCGTGACGGCAAGTCCTGTCAGGAATTGGTGCGCGTCGTAGGTGTACGGCGAGTAGCTGAGCATCGCGAAGGACGTGTCGTAGCCGGGCGGATTGATCTGCTGCGCCCAGCGGGCCGTGGCCTGCGTGCGCGGCGTGACCGCAATGTTGATCTGGGCCAGGAACGATCCCACGGCGAGGCATGTCGCCTCGTCGTTCATGAAGCGATCGTTTGTGCAGTCGAGCGTTACCTGGAAGCCGTCCGCATAGCCGGCTTCTTCCATAAGCTGCTGTGCTCGCTCAAGGTCAGGTGTCACAGGCGTATTCAGTTCTTCAGTCGATCCTTCGATCTCCTTGGCGATCGGCAGGCCGACAGGAGTCGAATAGCCACGCATGATCCGCTGCTGGATCGCCTGGGTATCGATGACGAGGCTCATAGCCTCGCGCACCTTGGGATCCTTGAAGGGATTGCCTTCAACGCCGCCGCCGTGGATCAGCTCGTCGCGCAGCATGTCCGGCTGCAGATAGACCGTCCGCAAATCGGGCGTGGCCACGATCTCGATGCCGTTCGTTTCTTCGATACGCTGGGCATCCTGGGGCGGCACGCCGTCGATCATCTGGACTTCGCCGGAGATCAACGCCGAAACACGGGTTGACGGGTTCGCGATCACAAAGAAGGTGGCGCTATCAACATTGCCGGTGATCTCGCCCCACCAGTCGGCATTGGCGGCAAAATCGGTGCGCACGCCCGGATCGCGCGAGGAAATTACGTAAGGACCGGTGCCCATCGCATTGCGGTTGGCGAAGCCTTCAGTGGAATTGTCCGCTTGGCCGGGTTCCTGTGCGCCATTTTCGTCGGCCCATTCCTGGTCGACCATGAACCAGTTGACGATCTGGTTCGGCAGGACGGGGTTCGGCTCGTCGGAAATCAGCCGGATGGTCAGGTCGTCGACCTTCTCGATGCTCGCCACGTCTGCGAGATGGGATGACATTCCACCCTTCTTGGCACGCTCGAACGAGAAGACGACGTCATCGGCGTTGAAGTCATTTCCGTTGGAATATTTGACGCCTTCGCGCAGCTTGAATTCCCAGGTGAGATCATCGAGCTGCGTCCACTCGGTCGCGAGCACCGGCTGCAGCGAAAGATCCGGGCCGCGCTGCACGAGAGGCTCGTAGACATTGCGCAACACGGCGAAGACGAGCGTGTTTGAAACCGCGTGCGGATCAAGTGTGTAGGCGTCGAGCGGACCGGCAAAGCGGAATTCTGCAGCCCCTGCGGTGACAGCTGTTCCTGCGGCGAGGGCGGCGGCCAGAGTCGAAAGCCCGATCGCCGAGCGAATGCGTTTCATTATCGAGTTCCCCTTTGTTTCGGTCCGGCAAGTTTGGGCCGGCCGGCTTCGCCTCTGTCGGGCGACAGGCTCACGATAGGGGAACGAAATCGGGATGCAAGGAAAATTTGATCAAATGCGCAGTTGAGCGATTACAGCTCAACGGCAGAACTTGTGGAGCAGTGCCTGCGTCGCAAGAATGTCCGCTTTAAGCGCCTCTTCAGCACCCGCTCCGTCCTGCGCCCGGAGCGCATCCATGATCTCCACGTGATGCCGGGAGTAATCGCCGCCATCGTCGTGGATGAGGAGGTCGGTCATTCGATCCGACAACATCCGCACGTAGGGGCCGTAGCGCAGCCACAGGTTCTGGATCAGATTGACCATCACCGGATTGCCTGCCGCCTCATAGATCATGAAGTGGAATTCGCGGTTAGAGGCGAGCATCCGGTCGGACGCTCCGTCACGTAGCGCATTCACATGGACGTCGGTAATCGCTTTCAGCCGGTCAATGGAAGCCGGGTCGATGCGTTCAGCCGCAAGCCGCGCAGCGGCACCTTCCAGAACGCAACGGGCCTGCCCAAGATAGTCGAGCCCGGCGGTCGACGTCAGCGGCACCATTGCCGTACCCGAGGTTCCGATTGAGAGAGCATTTTCTGCCGCGAGTCGCCTTAGCGCTTCGCGTACCGGCATGTGCGAGGTACCGAACTGCTCAGCGAGCGCAGCAATAGTGAACCCTTGTCCAGCCTCAAATTTCCCTGCGATGAGTGCATCGCGCAACTGTTCGTAAACCAGATCCTGCGTCGTCATACGCCGCTTCACCGCGTGAAGTCCCGCAGTATCGTTACGGATTTTTGAGCCGAACGTTACGACCGTCATGTGCATTGCCTCTATCGTCCCGATCTCTCTGAGAGATCAGGTGCCTCCCAGATTGTGTGTTCCGTTGCTCCGTATATGAAAATCCGAACGCTCGTCTATCCGTGCGTTGGTCACACCCATCAATCCCATTGGGATTAGTCTGGCCTCCGATCGTCGCGCACTTGCGAGATGATATCCATCATCCAGTGGCATTGATTTGATCATACGATCATGTGAGAAGCGTAACGTCAATTCGAACAAGCCGAACGCTAGCGTGAGAAGGATCGAGAACATGACCGCACCGGCCCGAAATCAGAAATCGCGGTTTGCGCGCCGGATCACGCAATCGAGCGAGAAGAACTTTGGCATGTTCGCGAAGGCTTACGGCAAGCCGGGCGATCTCATTCATTTGGAGCTTGGCAAGCCACTGGAAGACACGCCAAACCACATCAAACAAGCGGCAATTCAGGCTCTGTGGGACGGTAAAGTTCACTACAGCGACCTGAAAGGCATCCCTGAGCTCCGGAATGCCATCGCGACGAAGCTGCGCACCGACAATAACTTGGATTTTACAGCAGACGAGATCATCGTCACGAATGGTCTGACTCAGGCATCCTTTGCGGCGTTCATGGCGCTGCTTGACGAGGGCGACGAGGCAATCCTGTTGGAGCCCTTTTATCCGCAACACATCGGCAAAATCGAACTTGCGGGCGCCCGGGTTGTGACCGCACCGCTTGATGCAGGCGACGGTTTCTCAATTCGTCGCGAATTGATCGAACCAAAAATCACGGATCGCACGCGCATGATTGTGCTGATCAATCCTTGCAATCCGACGGGTCGGGTCTATCGCCGAGAGGAACTTCAAGCCGTGGCCGACCTGGCAATCGAACACGATCTTATCGTTGTCGCCGACGAGGTATACGAACAGATCGTTTTCGATGGCGCTCAACACATCTCGATCGCGTCATTGCCGGGGATGCGGGAGCGCACCATCACCATGTTTGCCTTCACCAAGGCTTACGCCATGGATGGCTGGCGCCTAGGTTGGATCGCGGCGGACGCTTCGTTCATTGGGCCGCTAATGAAGATCACCACCAATGAAGTGACGCATGTGAACACTTTCATCCAGTACGGCGCAGTCGCCGCACTCACTGGACCTGCCGGCGAACTGCATCGCATGGTCGAAGGCGATCGCCGCCGCCGCGACCTCGTCGTTCAGCGCCTGAACCAGATGCCAGGTGTAGTGTGCGACCTGCCGCAAGGCACGATCTATGCCTTTGCCAATATTTCCGACACTGGCCTCAAGTCGCAGGATCTCGCGAGCCAACTCATGGAGCGCGAAGGCGTCGTGGTTGAAGCTGGCGGATTTTACGGCGAAGCTGGTGACAGTCATATCCGGGTATGCTTTGGAGCGGAGAGCGAAGCGCGGTTGTCGGAGGCGATGAACCGGATGCAGCGGTTCCTAAATTCGCGACCTTAAAACGTACGAGCCGTTCTTGAGTGCGGATCAAAGCAGCCTTTCGGACCTATTAGCCAGCCGTCGGTAGTTTTCGTTTCTCAAGGAGCGTGGCCGTCTGCAGCGCTTTAAAAAATCACGCTCAAGAGCAACCGGATGGGCGGACGTTAGAGACCAAGTCGCGGGCATAAGCTGTCCTCGAGACCAACCAATATCCTAGCGGCAGCTATTTGGCCCGCGGCACCCAAAAGCTGACTGTCCGCAAACCACCCCATTTCAGTCTTTGTCGTCAGCTTAACCAGTCGCACTTGGGAAATGATTTCCTGCCGACGCCTTAGGGGCCGAAAGCCGACCGACTGCTCTGGGGGAGTGGACTGAAATAAGCTGCCGGATAGGTCGGAGCACGCCCTATCCGAAGACGAGGCCGCCCGCCGCCGTGCCATCGCTTCCACAGCGCCGCGCCCGCATCCCGGCCGAGGGTACGCACTATAGCTGGACCAATAGAGAACAGTTCTGGCGAACACCTTTGACTCTCAGGTGTTTCCGAGTCAGCTATTTGTTCATGTTCAGCAAGTTCGTCATTCGCAACGTGGGGGTATTGCGCGCGTTCGATACGCCCGGGTCCCCGAAGCTTTCGCAGCTCACGCTGTTCTATGGAGGAAACGGGAGGGGCAAATCGACCCTAACGTCAGTCCTCCGAGCGGCACGGGATGGTTGCTCCAACACCGTCCTCGCTCGCCAGTCCTTGGGCAACGGGGGTGCCGCGCCGGACATTACCCTTATCGCTGACGCCGGGAACATCCGCTTTGACAACGGCAAGTGGAAGTCGAAGGGCGCGCCAATCGAGGTTTTCGATACCTCGTTCATTGCCGACAACATCTATGCGGGAGAGCTAACCGAGCTCGCCCATGATCGTGGCCTCTTCTCCGTCATCATCGGTAAGGAGGGCGTGCGACTGGCAACCCACCTCGAACGCTTCAATGAGATCAACCGGAAGACAGCAGCGGAATTGAAGGCGGCCGAGACTGCACTTGTCGAGGACAAACCCGCCGACATGGGATTGGACGAGTTCTTCGCGCTGGTGCCCGACCCCGACTACGATAAGCGCCTCGAGGATGCCGAGCGCGCCGTGAAGGCGGTGCAACAGGCGGACAAGATTGCCGCTCTTAAGCAGCTCGAGGCGCTTCCCGCCCTCGCTCTCCCGGCCGGCATGGGGGCCGTCCTCGCCAGCACTGTCGCTGACATCGACACCTCGGCACGGGACCGCTTGCTCGAGCACTTCGCCCGCTTCCACCTCGACAAGAAGGCCGAGGAGTGGATCGGCTATGGCTTGGACCACATCCACGAGGATTCCTGCCCCTTCTGTGGGCGCGAGGACGTGGATCAGGCGGGCATGGTGACGCTGTACGGCCAAATCTTCGGCGACACCTACAAGGCCCACCTAGCGACGGTCCGGGAGCTCGGCGTCGAGGTCGAGACTGCATTGGGCGAGGACACCCGCACCGGCCAGACTGCGAAGGTCGAGACGAATGCCGAGGCGGCCCGCAAGTGGGGCGAATACGTCCGGCTGGATAAGCCACTCCCGGAGATGGCCGAGTTCGGGCCCGTGATCGCGGACGCCCACAAAGCGGCCAAGGCGCTGTGCGACAAGAAGCGCGCGTCACCGCTGGACAAGCTCGAGGCCGAGGCTGACCTCTCCGAGATCGCCGCCAAGCTGGCAACCGCGACCGGACTCATCAACGCCTACAACGAGGCCGTCGTCGCCATCAATGAAGCTGCTGCCAAGGTCTCGACCGCCGCACCGACCAACTTGGCGGCCGCACAGGCGACCCGCGACAACGTGAAGAAGCGCATCGCCCGGCATGACGCGGGAGTCCAGAAGCGGGTCGACGCCTACTTCCGCGCGAAGAAGCGGGACGCGCGGGCGCGCAAGTCCCGGACTTACATTCAGAAAAAGCTCAAGGATGTGAACGAGGCCTCGGCCGCGCAGTACCACAGCCACGTTAATCACTACCTCGGCCGCTTTGGCGCCAGTTTCACCATCTCGAAGATCACCAACAGTATGCAGGGCAACTCGGGTCAAGTGGACTACGGGTTACTCATCAAGGGCGAGACCGTCGCGCGCGGCCGGGGACGGCAGGCGGACGCAATCCCCTCATTCCGCAACACGCTGTCAGCCGGGGACAAGACCACGCTCGCCTTCGCCTTCTTCCTCGCCATGCTAGACAGCGACACGGACCTCGCTGGTAAGACAGTCGTGGTCGATGACCCGCTGAGCAGCCACGACAGCCATCGCCGTTACATGACGGTCGAGGTCATTAAGGAGCTTTGCGGCCGATGCCGCCAAATGATCGTGCTGTCTCACGACGAGCATCTGCTCCTCGACATCGAGGCTCGCTGCGTGGGCACGCCCTGCGCGGCCTTCAAAATCGACTTCGCCGCCGGGGGCCAGTGGTCAGAGGCCTCGGTCGTGAACTTGGACCTTCTCTGTCGGGCTCGGCACATCGAGATGATTGATGAGCTGACCGCCTACGTTGATCGGAACGAGGGCGATCATGGCAAGGTGGCCCTCACGGTGCGCCGGGTCCTCGAGACGCACTACAGGCGATACCGGGCCTACTTCATCCCCGATCAAAACCTCGGATCCATCGTCAAGGCAATTGCGAGCGAGGGATCGTCGCACCCTTGCCATCGGGAGCTCATGCAGCTCGACCGCTGCAACAATGCAACGTGTGACGATCATCATGGCGAAAATGCCAATACGGGAAGCGCCCGAACCCTCGGCCCCGAAGAGGTGAAGGTGGTTGCTACCGACGCCCTCGAGCTTATCGGCGCGCGGCGGCCTGCTTCGAGCTCGCCTGCCTCGGCTGGGGCCGCTGCGACGGCCGCTCACATGTCGTGAAAACTCGAGGGGTAGCGAGCAAATCGCTACCCCGAGGATACCCCGGTATGGAATGGTGAGACCATCCTTCCAGCTAAGTGCTTGAAAGATGGTGGGCGCGGCAGGGATTGAACCTGCGACCCCACCCGTGTGAAGTGCAGGATCGATAGCAAGGTAAGAATGACCGCTTTCGGCTGCGAATGGAGAGTTCGCGAACGTCCGACTTGGGGGCGCAAAGCTGACGCTGAACGGAGGCTCGCCCTTCTTTCGACAGACGTAATCAGCGCGCTTTACCCAGCTAAAATGGCAACGCTCAGCTCGACTTCTAAAATGAAGCGCGTTGCACGAGATCCCCTAGTGTGGGGCGCGTTAGGCGAGTTGTATGTGAATCGTTGCTAGCCGAGTAACGCGCCATTCCAAGCTACGCTGCCTGTCGTGGCGATAGATTCAGTCGTTACCGATTTCCCAATAGATGCCGGCCATGATGCTGAGCCCTTCTTCCACGATGGTAATAGGCAGGTGTTCGTTGGGCGCGTGCTGTAGACAGCCCGGATAGGAATGGGGAATCCAGATCGTTGGCAGGCCGCGGTTGCTCCCAGAGATATCGTTCGGTAGCGAGCCAAGATTGACGCGACGAAATTTTTAGGCATAAAGTTAGTTACCAAACTAATCAATCTAGGGCTTTGAGGAGCTGGGCCTTGGATTGAGCAATCTGAATGGGAGGATATCATGAGTTTTTCACGGAAGATCGCATCCGCCGTTGCAATGGCATGCCTGCTGGGAATGCAGGTGCCTGCCTCTGCGCAATCGCTCAATCTCACGCTTGCTGGTGCAAGCCCGGGCGGGCTTTGGACGTTGATGGGCGCTGGTCTCGATTCAGCGTTGAAAAAGGGAGCACCTGGATCTTCCGTCACCTATCAAACCACGGGTGGAGGCTTCGCTAATGCCGCCATGGTCAGCCAAGGGCGCGCAGAAATCGGCCTCATTCACGACGCTGAGCTGGCCATAGCGGTTGCGGGCGGCGAGCCATTCCAGCAGCCGATCGAGAATCTGCGAACTATCGGTTACCTTTATGATTGGGCGCCGATGCAGTTTGTCGTCAACAAGAGCTTCAGCGACCGATACGGAATTTCGTCACTTGCCGATCTGGTCGAGAAGGAGGCGCCGGTCCGGATCACGATTAACCGCGCTGGCAATATTACGGGGCAGGTTGCATCTGCCATGATGGCGGCGGCTGGTGCCGACGACGAAGCAATCGCTTCCTGGGGTGGAAGCGTCGTCCAGGCTGGCTCTTCAGAGCAAAGCGGCTTGCTCCTAAACGGACGCGTCGACGTCTACACCAACGGTGTTTTCGTTGGGCACAGCTCGATCCGCGAAATTGAAAACAGCCTGGACATCAAGATCCTCGATATTCCCGAAGATGTGCGCAGAAGCGTGGCGGAAGAGTTTTCGATCGGCGAATTCACAATTCCTGCGGAAACCTACGAGAACCAGCCTGAAGATATCGAGACTGTGGCACTTGGAGCCGTGCTGGTTGCCAGCGAAAACATGTCAGAAGAAGATGCCTATACGCTTACCAAGGCAATTCTCGAAAATGTCGCGGAAATCCAGACCGTGCATCCTGCCATGGCTGATCTAACCACGGAACTCCTCGTGCGCGAGACCGCGGTACCATTTCACGATGGGGCACTGCGCGCTTACCGCGAAGCAGGCCTGATGCAATGATTGGCCGACTGTTTGACACCGGGAGGCGCCGCCAATTCGACGGCGTCTTCCGGTTCTGGTTGTTTGCGGCCTCAGCGGTGTTTGCCGCTGGGGTCGTCTATGCAAACATTTTTGCGCTGCCCGATGCGCTGCTTATCGGGATCCTGTTCGTCTGTGGAATCTATTCGCTGCTTTTCTTGGCGGTCGGAGCGTCGCGGCACTCGCCTGCCATGCCAAGCGCCTTCGACTGGATACTGTCGGCCGCGAGCGTCGCCTGCGGCATCTATTTTTTCATGATCCGCGGTTACCTCGCCAATCACATTACGCTGCTGAACCCGCTTGGCGCGGACCAACTGTTCTTCGGTGCATTGCTGCTTGGCCTGACGCTTGAAGCGACCCGTCGAACGACTGGACCGGGTCTGACGATCGTGGTTCTCATCTTCCTCGCTTACAATCTCTACGGCCATGTCCTGCCGCCGCCTTTTGGGCACGGCTATATCGATTTCGGCTCGTTCATTGACACGCTCATGTACACAACCGACGGCGTGTTCGGCGTCCCGATCCAGGTCGCGGCGAGCTATGTCTTCCTCTTCGTGATGTTCGGCGCGTTGCTGTCCAAGGCCGGTGGCGCCGATTTCATGTTCCAGATTGCTGCCGCGCTAACAGGCAAATCGCCCGGTGGCCCGGCCAAGATCGCGGTCGTTTCATCCGGGATGTACGGCATGATCTCGGGAAGTCCCACATCTGACGTGGCGACGACCGGTGCGGTGACGATTCCCATCATGAAGCGTTTGGGCTATTCGGCGCGCTTTGCGGGTGCCGTTGAAGTTGCTGCGTCCACTGGTGGTTCTGCCATGCCACCGGTAATGGGGTCGGCGGCCTTCATCCTCGCTGAATACACCGGCATCGACTACAGAGACGTGGTCATTGCCGCGCTTATCCCGGCGCTGCTCTATTATCTTGCGGTTTATCTCCAAGTGCATTTTCGAGCAGTACGCCAGGGCCTGCGGGGCATCGACCAAGCCGATCCCATCTTGGAAACGCTGAAGTCGGGCTGGGTCTTCGTTCTGCCGCTCGCCGTAATCGTCTGGGCGTTGCTCGTCGGCTATACACCGACTTATGTGGCGGTCTACGCAACGGTCGCTCTTGTGATCGCTTCTTTCTTCACCAAGCGTACGCGCATGACCCCGCGCGACGTCATGGAAGGTCTGGGCGAAACCACGCTGCGCATGCTGCCGGTCGCCGGTGCTTGTGCTGCGGCGGGTCTGGTCATCGGTGGGCTGACGATGACCGGCTTGGCGATGAAAGCGTCAAACATTGTCATGCTGGTCGCTGGCTCAGGGACGCTTCCGCTCCTTTTGTTCGGCGCGGCTATCGCCATTCTGCTCGGCATGGGCATGCCTACACCCAGCGCCTACATCCTTGGTGCAGTGCTGGTGGGGCCAGCGTTTGTCGCAGCAGATATTCCCGTACTGCCAGCCAACATGTTCCTGCTTTACTACGCCGTGCTCTCTGCACTGACCCCACCCATTGCGGTGGCCGCCTTTGCCGCTGCCGCGATTGCCGACGAGGATGCGCTAAAAATTGCGGTCACGTCGGTAAAGCTTGCAGCATTTGGCTTTTTGGTTCCGTTCTTCTTCGTCTGGAACGAGGCACTGCTGTGGCAGGGGCCGGGCCTCAATATCGCGCTCGCTGCACTCGGAGGCGTCGTCGCAGTTGTGATTCTGGCATTAGCACTGGAAAGCGAAATGCCAAACTGGCTGCGTCTCATATGCTTTGTCGCTTCCGGCGCTGCTATGGCGCCATATCTCGAATTGTCGGTCCCCATCATTGTCGGCGCAGGTGTGCTCGGCATCATTTGGTGGCGAAAAGGTACCTTGCCGCTCGTCCGCACTCCGCGAGAAATCGCGGTCCGGTCCGACAGTTGAGCAAAACGATCCCCGCCGTCGCAACGCGACGGCGGGAGTTGTTATACCGATTGCACCTGCTCTCCGCCGGGACGAGCCGCAGGAGAAACAGAGCGTCTTGATAATCGGTCCCCTTTTCGCCCTCTTTGGTGCACTGGCCTTCGCACTGGCCAATGTCGCCATCGCCAAGGGCGCGCACGAGGGTGAGAGAAACAATGGCGCCTTTCTCTCCATCCTCATGACGGCCTGCCTGTCCGGCAGCCTCTGGCTGCTGCTTGGACCGCCTTTGCCCGCAATGACCACCGAAGTCCTTGCCGGTCTCGGCTTTTTCGCGGCGAGCGGCATGCTCGCGACAGTCGTAGGCAGATTGACGCTTTTCCGCTCGGTTATCCTCGCAGGAGCGATCAATGCCGGTCTGTTCCGTCGCCTGATCCCAATATTTGCCACGCTTTTTGCCTTCATCATCCTCGGGGAGACGGTAGGGTGGCTGGCTGGCGCCGGCATGGCAATCATCCTCGCCAGCCTTCTAGGGGTCACGTCGGCGCGGGATGATGCGCGGAGAAGCGGACAGACAGCCAAGCGGAGATTGAGCGAGCTTGGTCGCGGCAGGATGTTCGGCGCTTTATCGGCTGCGTCCTATGGCGCCTCTTATAGTGCGCGCAAGCTCGGTATGTCGGCCGTTCCGGATCCGATATTGGGCACCTTTATCGGCGCTCTGACGGGCATCATCTGGTACGCAGGCGGCAGCCTTGCTAGCCGCAACTACAGAAAGGTTGTGGCAACGTCGTTCAACGGTATGGAGAGGTGGCAGTTTGTTGCTGCATTGTCGATGTCGTTCGGGCAGATGGCGCAGTTCTTCGCGCTTCTCCACACCGATGTTGCCGTCGTCGCGATCATCGGATCGCTCGAGGTGTTTCTGGGCATCTATCTTGCAGCCTACGTCTTTCGGACGGAGGCGCCGCCAGACCGTAATATTGTCGTCGCTTCGTTCGTCGCGACGATCGGCGTTGTTCTCGTCGCTTTGCCGTGAACCCTCGGCTTACCGCTCGGTTTTCGCGGAAAGATTCAGTTGCACCTTCGCGAGCAATTCCAGCATGGCCTCCTTGTCGCTTCGCGTGAGCGTGGAGGCGGCATCCTCGACGACTTCGCGCGCCAGAGGTAACAGCTTCTCTTGAAGCGCACGCCCTTCCTCCGTCAAAAAGACGTTGATCTTGCGACCGTCGTCGGCGTTTCGCTCGCGGCGGATGAAGCC
Source organism: Georhizobium profundi (assembly GCF_003952725.1). Lineage (NCBI taxonomy): Bacteria > Pseudomonadati > Pseudomonadota > Alphaproteobacteria > Hyphomicrobiales > Rhizobiaceae > Georhizobium > Georhizobium profundi. The sequence goes on from NZ_CP032509.1 coordinate 764,346, forward strand.
GCTGCGCTCCATCGACCGAAGAGCCGTCAACGTTGTAGGTTCCATTGTTCCAACGCGCTGTGAAAGCTCGCGCTGGGTCAATCCGTCCTCTTCCCAAAGCACACGCAGGAAATACCACATGCCGAGAGAGACGCCGAATGGCTCAATTTTGCCTTGCAGATAGCGCTGGAAAAGTCGGTGGGTTGCCCGGATCTGATAACCAAGGCTCGTTTCTAACGGCAGCACGGTTCCAGTCGATCGGCTTTTGGTCATGCTGCAAATCCTCGATCTTCCCTGGCACCTGCACACGCGCAGCAATACCCGCTGGCCGACGAATATCAAGTCGCGGGTCAGCGCGTCGTTTACCTTTGTGCCGCTGGTCGCGTGACGAGTGCAATTCCAATGAAAATCAGCAGCATGCCGACAAGGTGATAAGACCGGAATGTCTCATCAAGCACGAGTACTGCGAGGACAGTGGAGAATATCGGCATCAGGTACATGAAAAGACCCGTCTTGCCCGGACCGAGCGCAGCGACCGCACGGTTCCAGAAATTGTAGGCAAGAAGCGATGGAAAGATCGCGAGATATATAAGGGCCGAGATGTTTGCTCCGTTGGCAACGAAAGTTCCGCGCTGGCTCACTTCCCAGATCATGAACGGCAAGTGAATGACGACGCCAAAGGCAATGGTCACAGTCAGGAACACGCTCGTCGGCAGCGCGGTTTTGCGCCAGCGGATCAGCACCGTATAGAGTACCCAAAAGGTCAGACCAGCGAGTACAAGAATGTCGCCGACATTGATAACCAGGTCCGCGAGATTCGCGATCTGCCCGCGCAGTAAGATGAAGAGCGCTCCGAAAGCACAGCCCGCTACGCCGACTATTTGACGTGGTGTCAGCCGGTCGCCAATGAAGATCAGCGCCAGCAAGAACGTCACCACCGGCATCAGCGAATTGATCAGCGCCGCATTGACGACGGTAGTGTATTGAAGTGCCACGTAAATGAAGCAGTTGAACGCTGCGATTCCTATGCCGCCAAGGAGAAAGAGGAAGCCAAGTTCCTGTCTGATCATCGGGCGCGATGCGATCACCGCGCGCAGCGAGAATGGAAGAATGATCACGAGGGCCAGCAGCCAGCGCCAGAATGACATCTGAAAGGGCGGAATTTCCTCGTGAAACAGACGTGCAACGAGGAAATTTCCCGCCCAGAAGAGCGGTGGAAGGACGGCGAAGACATAGATTGCGGTTCGTGGTTGGTTTGAGGGCGCGACCGCCATGCGCATCACCGTCACTTTCGAAGGGATTTCGGCCAATCGGCTTGAGCAGAAGATGAATGATCCCGCTCAAGAGGGGATCATTCATCCCAATCCTTGTTTGGTTTGCTATTCAGCCGCTTCGCGGCTTTCCGAGGTGTCAACCAGCGTCCGCCAATCGACGGTTTTCGGGTAGACGCCTTCGCGCGATGCGATGCGGGCATGGGGCGTACGCGGCTGTTGGGTGCCGATCGCTTCGCCGCCCTCTGCGACCTTGCGGGCCGCGTCCACCATGAGGCGCCGGAATTCAACGATCGCGAGATCGGAAGCACCGAGAATGTCATCGGTCCGATTGACGATCTTGCCCATCGACACCCACATGATGATGTCCTGATTCGGGATGCCCGGCACACCGGTAAAGCTACCTTGCTTCATGGCTTCACGGTCCTGCAGGAAATTGTTTTCCAGGGTCCGCCGCGATCTCCACTTGTCGTCCAGGTCGATGCCAGGTTGAGCGTGGTTGAACCGTCGCCATTCCTCCGTCGACGGACACTTTTGACCACCCCAAGCGACAAAGTGAAACGCTGTCGTTTCGTCGTCGATCGGAACGATGACGCTTGCGACGTTGTAGTTGTTGTTCGGTGGAATCAGCGACATGTAAGGCGCGATGAATTCGGTGATGCGCAGGTAGTTGTGTGTGGCAGCATTCTTGATCGGCTTGCGGATCGCGGCATAGTGAAAGCCGTAGCTCGTCGTCTGTGTCTGCATGCGCGGCGACTTATCGGTGGAAGGCCGATACCACGCCTGCTCGTCGGCGGAAGCGCCTTCAACGCGGGCTGGTTTCATGTCGGAAGAATGCAGCGACGACGAATGAGCGCTGTCGATCTGGCCCTCGTGGATTTGCGCCCAGTTGCAGGGAATGCGTATCTTGACGATCGCAACCTGCGTGTCTTCCGTAGGCGCGAAAGCAGGCGGGTCGAATTCCGGGACCTTTCCCTCTTCGCCGAGCCAGGCCCAGACAAAGCCTCCCCATTCCTTCACTGGATAGGAGCGATGCTTGACCTTGTTCAGCAGCGGACTTCCTTCAGGTTCGGAAGACATGGCGACCACGTTGCCGTCCACGTCCATTTTCCACCCGTGATAAAGACAACGCAGTCCGCACTCCTCGTTGCGACCGAAAACCAGCGAGGCCCTTCGATGCGGGCACAACTCGTCAAGCAGGCCAAGGCGTCCGTCGGTATCGCGGAATGCCACATAGCGCTCGCCGAGGACCTCAACGAGGAGTGGCGTACCATCGCGCTCCTCCACCTCTTCAACCAAGCAGACCGGTGTCCAATGTTGGCGCATCAACCTGCCCATGGGTGCATCACCGGTTACCCGGGTCAGCAGTTCGTTTTCCTCATGCGTAAGCATCAGATGGCTCCATGAATTAGTTTGCTAACTGAACATATCGTGCGCCACTATCAGCGTCCAGACGTTGACACCATATAATTAGGTTACTAAGTAAATCGCCCCTGGGCGAGGGAAACCGCGTCCTGAGAAAAGCCTGAGGAAAAGGGCCGCGCCATGGAACAGAGCGAACAGAAACTATCCGTGAAGGTCGTCGATCGACGGGATTTGACGGCCACGATCACCGAATTCACTCTCCAACACGCGGATGGTGAAGCTCTGCCGTCGTTTGGAGCAGGAGCGCACGTAACAGTCGAAACGCCCGCTGGGGCGATGCGGCGGTATTCGCTGCTTGGTTCAGGGTCGTCGCCGGACTGTTATCGAATTGCAGTGAAGAGGGAGCCGCAATCACGTGGCGGATCTCACTCGATGCACGAAGATGCCCAGATAGGCACCGCCCTTACCATCGGATCGCCGGAGAACGATTTCCCGCTCAAAGAAGCGCCGAGCTATCTGCTGATTGCTGGAGGCATAGGCGTCACTCCGATCTATGCGATGGCGACGGAGCTTGCGGAGAAGGGCAAGGACTTCCAGATCATCTATTGCACGCGAAGTGCCGACGAGACCGCCTATCTCGAAGAGATGCGCTCAGCTTTCGGCAATCGCCTCCAAATCCATCATGACGACGGCGATCCGGAGAAGATTTACGATTTCTGGGATCATTTCGAGGAGGCCCGCAACATGCATGTCTATTGCTGCGGGCCCCAGCCCCTCATGGAAGAGATCAAGGCTATCTCCGGCCACTGGCCTGAAGGGCGGGTGAACTTCGAGGACTTCAAGCCGGTCGAGATTGTACGCGCCGACGATCTGCCATTTGAGGTCGAACTGGCCAAAAGCGGCAAGACGGTCCGGGTGCCTGCGGATCGGTCGATCCTTGAAGCCGTGCGCGACGCCGGCATCCCGACCGTCAGCTCCTGCGAAAGTGGAACGTGCGGCACTTGCAAATGCGGGTTAGTCGCCGGCGATCCCGATCATCGCGACATGGTTCTGATGGATGACGAAAAGGATGATTTCATCATGATCTGCGTGTCGCGGGCCAAAGACGGGAATCTCGTTCTTGACCTCTGATCCGATCCGCCTCGGTGTCGTCGGGCTCGGCCGCGCTTTCATGCTCATGCTGCCGACGTTTCGCGCTGACCCGCGTGTTGCCCTAGTTGCGGCGGCAGCGCCGCGCGCCGCGTCGCGGAAAGCCTTCGAGAAGGAGTTCGGCGGCTACACCTATGAAACGATCGAAGATCTATGCGCCGACACCAGCGTGGAAGCGATCTACGTGGCAACGCCGCACCAGATGCATCGTGATCACGTCGTCGCTGCCGCTCGCGCCGGCAAACATATCTTGGTCGACAAGCCGCTCGCCATTTCCCTCGATGATGGTACGGCGATGGTGAAGGCGTGCCGTGACGCCGGTGTTCATCTCATCGTGGGGCCAAGCCACAGTTTCGATGGCCCCGTCGTTCAGGCCAAGTGCTTGATAGATGAAGGCGCAATCGGCGCGGTGCACATGATCAATACATGGAACTTCACCGATTTCCTCTACCGTCCTCGACGCCTGGAAGAACTCGATACGAAGCAGGGCGGAGGCGTCGTGTTTTCGCAGGGCGCTCATCAGATCGATATCGTTCGGCTTCTAGCTGGGGGACGTGGAAGAAACGTCACGGCCATGACAGGACAATGGGATCCTCGACGGCCGACCGAGGGAGCCTATGCAGCGCTGATGTCATTCGAAAGCGGCGCCTTCGCCGCGTTCACCTATTCCGGTTATGCGCATTTCGACAGCGACGAATGGATGGAATGGATCGGCGAGTTGGGTCATCTCAAAGATCCCGCCCAATATGGTGGCGCCAGACGAGCGCTCGCGACCATCGCTTCCGCACGGGAAGAGGCAGCGCTCAAGACGGCGCGGACATTTGGAGCCGGTGCCGAGCCGTCCATGCCGGATCACCATGAGCATTTCGGCCCCATTATCGTAAGCGGGGACCGCGGGGACCTGCGCCTGACGCCACAGGGTGTTCATGTCTATGGCGACGAGGCACGCACTTTTCATCCGGCCGCGCCCGTAGACGTACCGCGCTCCGAAGTTGCCAAGGCGTTGTTCGACGCCGTTCGCTGTGGCCGTTCACCGGCTCAAACCGGCGCCTGGGGGCTCGCCAGCCTGGAGGTATGCCACGCCATTCTGCAATCGGCGGAGACCGGGCTGCCGGTCAACTTGCGCCACCAAGTTTCAGTTACAGGGGAAGAGGGACCAGATGACCGATCTTAAGTTATCACTCGCCATGGGCGACTATGACCGCACACGACCGATCGCGGACGGACGCGTGAAGATCGATGGCGTCGATCCCACCTGCATGCTGCTCTCGCCCGAGGAAATGTTCTTCCGCGCTTTCCGCCACCAGGCTTTCGATGTCAGTGAATTGTCGCTGTCATCTTACTCGATCTCGGTTGCTCGTGGTGATCCGCACTATGTGGCGATTCCGGTCTTCCTCTCGCGCGCATTCCGCCATACCTCGGTGTACATCCGCACCGACAAGGGGATTAAGAAACCGGCAGACCTCAAGGGCAAGAAGATCGGCATTGCCGAGTATCAGCTCTCCGCCAATGTCTGGGTACGCGGCATCCTAGAGGATGCCTATGGTGTCAAGCCATCCGATATTGCCTGGGTGCGCGGGGGTATGAATACGCCGGGCCGGCCCGAAAAAATCAAGGTCGACCTGCCTGCCGACATCCGCATCGAAGCAGCCCCGGAAGGCGCCACCCTCAATCAGATGCTGATTGACGGCACCATCGAGGGCTTCATCGGCCCGCGCGCGCCGATGTGCTTCGACGAGGGCTTTGAAAAGGTCGATCGGCTGTTTCCCGATACCCATGCGGCCGAGGAATGGTACCGCGAAACGCGCGTATTTCCCATCATGCATGTTCTTGGCATGCGCCGCTCGCTCGCCGATGCCTATCCGTTCTTGCCGGGGGCGTTGCTGAAGGCCTTCTCGGAAGCGAAGGCCATGGCCCAGAAAGCGCTGTCGGATACATCTGCGACCAAGGTGACGATGCCCTTCGTGGAAGACAATCTGCGCCGCGCTGGTGTGCTGATGGGGTCCGATATCTGGACCTATGGCCTTAACGGCAACCGCGAAACGCTCGCCACCTTTCTCGACTATCATTATCGCCAAGGCCTATCCCCACGGAAGGTCGAGGTCGAGGAGCTTTTTCATCCAGCCACGCTGGAAGCCTACAGCCTTTAGGCCCGAGCATGGAGCGAATACAAATGGGATTGAGCCCCGGCGACATCGTCGAAATCAAAACTGACAAGGGCCTTGCCTATGTGCAGGTGACGCACGACCATCGGTCTTATCCGCACGTCGTGCGGGTCCTTGAAGGCCTTCACGAGGAGCGGCCTGCAAATATCGAGGAAATCGCTGCCACAGCCACGCTTTTCAGTGCGCTTCTGCCCTTGGAGAACATGCTCGAACGTGGTGCAGTTTCCGGCGAACGGGTTGGCCATGCCGCAATTCCGGAAGGCGACAGGGACTTTCCGACATTCAAGACGCCGATCCGGGATAAGGCCGGTGCCATCGCCTACTGGTGGTACTGGGACGGGGAGGGCCTGCGCTACGACGTCGACCCGCGGGAGGCGACTGACCGTATGCCAATGCGTGAAGTCATGACCGCGCGCACTTTGCTGGAGCGGCTGGTCGAGGCCTGAGCGTTTAGGCGGTCTATAAGAAAATGGCCCGCCGGTTACCGGCGGGCCATTTTTTGTTCGTTCAGTCAGCCTGCGCTTGCTTCCGCCGGCTGCGCTCGCGCGATGGGGCGGATCATTGCCCAAAGGACCCCGAAGGCGAGGACGCCGACCACGTCGGTCCAGATAAATCCTGGGAGGATGCTCGCTGGCAAGAGGGCAAGAATGCCCGCCACAACCAACATTACTCGCTCGGCTGGGCTGACCGACCGTCGGAAGAAGCCGACGATGCCTGCCGTCACGAGATAGATGCCGAGGATGGCGGTGGACAAGGTCCAGATCACCTCCAGCCAAGTGCCGTCGAAGATCAGCGCAGGCGTAAAGATAAACAGGAACGGTACGATATAAGCCGGCCAGGCAAGCTTCATGGATTCGATGCTGGTCGCCCAGGACGAAGCGCCGGCGATGTTTGCCGCTGCGAAAGAGGCAAGCGCCACGGGTGGCGTCACCATCGACAGAAGGCCGAAATAGAAGACGAACAAATGCGCGGCGATGACCGGCACGCCGACTTCCACCAGGGCGGGTGCGACGAGGGTTGCCAGGAGGATGTAGACGCCGACCGTCGGCATGCCCATGCCTAGCACCACGCTGATCAGCGCGGTGATGACCGCGAGCACGATGACGTTGCTGCCTGCAGCCGCGACGATGTTCATCGTCAGGTTGAAGGCAAGGCCAGAGATGTTGAGAACGCCGATGATGATGCCTGCCGCGGCGCAGACAATTATCAGATCGAGCGCTGACCGTCCGGTATCGGCGATGAGCGGCAGGATATCGCGCGCCTTCATGCGCTGACCCTTGTAGCCCATCACGAAACTGACCACGAGCAGCACGATCGTCGCCAGAACTGCCGCCCGTTCCGGCCGCATGTTGAGCTCAAAGAGCGCATAAAAGAGAACCGCGAAGGGAATGATGAAGTGCCAGCCGGCCTTTAATGCGCCCCAGCCGCTCGGGATGGCGTCTGCTGGTACGGCCAGCAGGTTACGCTTTCCAGCCCGGAGGTCCACGTTGATGAAGATCGCAACGTAATAAAGGATGGCGGCAGGCAGCGCGGCTAGCATGATGTCGACATAGTCGACCTGAATCATGTCGGCCATGATGAAGGCGGCCGCGCCCATGACCGGCGGCACCAATTGTCCGCCGGTGGAGGCCGTCGCTTCAACGGCTCCGGCATAGGCAGGCGAGAAGCCCGCGCGCTTCATCATAGGGATAGTGACGACGCCGGTTCCGACAACGTTTCCGACCGCATTGCCCGAGATCGAGCCGAACAGCGATGAAGCTGTAACAGCGACTTTGGCGGGTCCCCCGCGATATCGTCCCATAAGCGCGAGCGCACCGTCGTTGAAGAAGTTGGCAGCACCACAAGCCGAGAGTAGCTTGCCGAACAGCAGGTAAGGGACGACGATGACCACGGCGACCTTGAGTGCCTGACCAAGCATGCCATTGGCGTCCGTTGCCAAATAGATTGCGAGCTCAGAAAACATCGTCTCCCGGCTGCGAAACTCGCCCGGCATCAGATGTCCGAATAGGCCATATGCCATGAAAAGGAGTACGACGACGAAGATGCCCATGCCGACTGATGGCACGACGTTGAGCATGAGCGCCGCCAACACGACACCAGAGAGCGCGACCAGCCAGAAAGGCAGGTAGGGCGCTTCCATTGTGATGTTGATGTAGTCGATGGCGAGATAGAAGCCGACGCCGAGTGTCACGGCGGCGGCGAGCAGGCTTGCCACTTTCAACAAGCTGCCCACCGACGTCCTGGCGATCGCCAGGAAGCCGGTGGTCAGTGCCAATGTCAGACCTGCCGCCAGAAGCTGTGCATCATAGATAGAGACGCCAAGATAGCGATGCAGGTCGCCTGCATACCCGATCGAAAGGAGGACGATGAGCGTGCCGCTCAAGCGTTCCAGCCAGAGAAGCGGTCCACGATGTGGCGCTTCCACGTTGCTCTCTTCCAGCGACATCGCCTAAGCCTCAGTCCACCAAGCCGATTTCTTGGTAATAAGCAGACGCTGCCGGATGATATTCGATGCCCTCGAATTGCGGTGCCATCTCAGCCGGTTCGAACTCGGCAAATGTATTGAGGATTCCACGCACCTTGTCAGGGTTGTCATGCAGAAGCTCAACAATCTGGCGCACCACGTCGTCGTCGAGATGGGCCCCGCCGGTCAGCACGTAATCGTAGCCCATCATGGGTGTGTCTTCTTCGACCCCTGGTGCAGATCCACCTGGCACAACCTTGATGTATGACGTCGGGACGAACTTCTGCATCGCGGCTTCAGCTTCAGGCGTTTCCTCCACGGCAAGCCAGCGAATGCCGATTGCTGCGTCGGCTTCACGGGTTTTTCCCCCTTGGAGTGCGAAGAATGCAACATCCACATTCCCCGAGATCAAGTCGTCGACGCCATTTGGCACCGAGGGTACATTGCTTGCACTCATGTCGTCGATCGAGAGACCGCCAGCGGCGAGAATGCCGTCGACCTGTAGGCGAAGTGTCGGTTGCGCAGCGAAGCCATAGGTGATCGTCAGCCCCTCGATGTCGGAGACTGTTCTGTAGTCGGAATCAGCGCGTACCATGAAGCCATATGCCGAAGAGCTCAGCGACCCAATCGCTCGGATGTTTTCGAGTGGACGGCCTTCGAAGGGCTCATCACCGAACGCTGCAGCAGCGAAGTCGGGGCTGGGGACCAGTTGAAGATCCAGGCGGCCGGCATCGATGAGCGGCATGGACTGACCTGAACCCCCATACGCTTGCACGCGCACGTCCAGACCGAGTTCCTGTGACAGGAACTCGGCGAAGCCAGCATTCACTGCATAATTCTGCGAGCCCTGGGTACCCGCTCCGATGCCCAGCGACTGTGCGTTTGCCAAGCCGGTCAGCGTAAGGCTTGCGGCTACGCAAGCACTCGAAAGAATGTGATAGTTCATGTTGGTCTCCTCCTTGTTTGTAGACTAGCCGGCGAATCTCCCATCCGCCGGCTCTCATCTTTTAAAGTCCGCTGAAGCCGGCGCGGCCGACCCAGTAATCCCAGGCACGTGCCAAAGGCATTTCGCTGAGCAGCATCTTGCTGGCCATGTCGATTTCGCCATCGGTCAGGTACGTAACCTCACCGAGCTGCCGCGTCTGCTGGATGAGTGCGGCATTGTCCTTGAGCGCGATCGAAATCATGATGACCGAGCGGATGTCGTCGGCCGCACAGATGCAGCCATGGCCACGCAGCAGCGCAACGCGGTTGTTGCCGAGCGTGCGCGCGAGCGAGTGGCCCATCTCCATGCTGTCTACCAGCATGTTGGTATCGCCGAACTCGTCCTGGCTGTCCCAGGTGTGGATGTCCTTGCCGATGACCGACGCCATATGGAACATCGGTCGCAGTGAGATGTCGACCATCGTGAAAGGCAGAACCGAACGGGCATGGTGGTGCGTCACCGAATTGACGTCTGGGCGATCCTTGTAGATCGCGCCATGGATGTGACGCTCCGCATATGGCCGGCGATGATCGTCGCCGACAAGGTCGCCGTCCAGCGTAAATTCCATGATATCCCCGCGGGTTACGACAGCGGGGCTGCGAGACCGCGATAGAAAATATGTGTTCGGATTGAGCGGGTTGCGGACGCTGATATGTCCGAAATCGTCGATGACGTCCTCTCGCGCGAGAATCCGGTTTGCGATGACCAGTGCGGTCAATGTCGCGTCTAAAACTGCTGCGTCGCCCTGTCGTGTAATTTGCTGGTTCATGCTTATGGCCCTCCATCTGCTGAAGTGAGCCTAGCTTGCCGCATGCCCGGCATCGAATATATAGTTCCGATCTCACTATAGCTCGGAAGCTATCATGCGCTCATTGATCTCGCAGATCTCGATCCATAAACTTGAGGTGTTCTGTCTCGTTGTGGAACTCGGCAGCTTCTCGCGTACCGCGGAGCGTATGGGCATCGCTCAGCCGGTCGTCTCGGCGCATGTGAAGGCGCTTGCTGAGAAGTTTGGCGCGCCCCTAACGGGAAGGACAGGACGTAAAGTCACCCTTACGGAGGAGGGGCAACGGGTCTATAGCTGGGCACGTGAGATCGTGAGCCGCACACGCGAAATGGAACGCGAAATGGCCGATTTTCAGCGCGGATTCGTCGGCAAAGCAACCGTAGGCGCATCCATGACGCTCGGCTCCTATGTTCTGCCGGGTTTGATCTCGCAGTTCCACGAAATCTATCCGAAGGGAGAGATCTCGGTGCGTGTGGCGACGCCGGTGTCGGTAACGGACGCCGTCCATATCGGTGACTGCGATTTCGCCTATACTATTCTGGATCCACGCCACGAGACTGCGGGTCTTGAGGTCGACAAGGTCATGGACGAGGAACTCATCCTCGTCGCATCCAGCAAATCGAATATCGGTGGCAGCAACCTCAGTTCATCCCAACTGACCAAGCTGCCCTTCATCACCGCGCAATCCGGTACGCCTCGACGCGAGATCGAAGAGCATTGTCTTGCGCGCTACGGCGTGAAACGTGAGCACATCGCCATGGAATTCGGGCACGCCGAGTCCATCAAGCAGGCGGTGCGCGCCGGCGCTGGCGCCGCCTTTCTGTTTCGTTCATCCGTATCTGACGAGTTGGACGCGGGTACGCTGCGCGTGATCATGACGCCGGGAATGGAACTGCGGGTCCCCGTCTATCTCGTCAAGAGACGGGGCAAGCAGCTCTCCCATTTCCAGGTATCGCTGATGGAAGAGCTGAGCCGCGGGTTAAAGGGTCAGGAACCGCTGCGCAGAGCCCCGACCATGGAAGGCGCATAACCCTTTGCTGTGTCGATTTCTATGACTGCGGTTCCGCCATCGGCTACGACGGCGAGCGCCTCGTCCAGCGTCCGAAGCAGCGCATCGGCACCACGTACCAATCCAGGACTGAAGGCGCCGAACCCGCGAGCGATGGCGCTAATGTCGATATCTGGATCATTCATGACGATGCCCACGTGCTTGTTTTCGGGTGGGCGACTCCTGTGCTTGGCGACGGTCTCCTGGTGCACTTCGTCATTGTAGAAGGAGCGGTTGTTGAGAACGATAACGAGAAGCGGAACGTTCTTGTTGATGCCGGTCCAGAGAGCGGATGCATTCATCAGGAAGTCGCCATCGCCGAGTACCGCCAACGGCAGCCGGTCGCTTTCTGTATCGCGCAGCGCGAGCGCCGCGCCGACGGCCATGCCGCAGCCTGAGCCGATACCGCCACCACCGTCGTAGCCGAGTGCGCCGAGCGGATGGTCGACCGGCCAGTCCGCTCCTGTCCAGCTCAATGGTCCACGGATGAGGCAGGGCCTGTGAGCATCAAGCTTTGAACGCAGGAGAGCGGCAATGTCCTGTGGCGTCAGTATATCGCCAGTCGGCAGTTCCGGCTGCTCAGGCAGACCGGGCGAGGTGGCTTCCGGAAGGCCCAGAGCCGCAGCGAGCGCCGCAATCACGCGGTCCGGCTCGTTCATGAAGGCGATGTCTGCCGGAAACGGCGCGCCGCCATCCTTCGACCAGCCGCGATGGGCGTAACTGTCGAGCGATGCCGAGATGATCTTCGCAGGCACGACCCCATCGATGAAGACCGACCGCAATGTTCCGCCGAAATCCAGCCAGTCCAGATTGATGATCAGATCGGTGGCAGCAATCGCAGCCTTTGCATCGGCATCGGGAAAGTAACCTGCTTTGCCAACAGTCGCAGGGTGAACTGTCGGAAAGGTCGATCCGGTCTTAAAATCCGTGATCACGCGGGCGCCAAGATGTTCGGCCAATGCGATGCGGCGGGTCCAGTCGTCTAAGTCGCGCGACATCCGGCCCATCAGCATCACGATGTTCTTTGCATCTCCAAGCATTGCGACAGCTGACGCAACGAGTTCTGCAGCCGGGTCTGTTGAAACTGGTGCGCCGCGACGGCGAACATCGATCGGAGCCAGTGCCGTCACGACTTTCTCTTCCTGAAGCGCCGCATCAACGTTGACGTACACGGGGCCGCGCGGGGCGGTTTCCGCGATAGCAGTGCCCTGAAGCAAGGCCTCACGTGCTGCCGCGACGCTGCCGGGTTGATCGTCCCACTTGATGAAGTCGCGTACCAATGCGCCTTGGTCCTGCGCGGTATGGATCCACTCGATCCAAGGCCGCCGCTTGGCAGCATCGAGTGGTCCCGTCGCCCCGATCACCATCATTGGCACCCGGTCACAGAACGCGTTGAAGATGCCCATCGAACCGTGCATCAGCCCGACATTTGAATGAAGCGCTACGGCCATTGCCCGGCCGGTGATCTTGGCCCAGCCGTGGGCGATTGCGACGGCCGCTTCCTCATGGATGCAAAGGAGAATTTCCGGGTCGTCATTGGTGAAATTCACCAGGCTGTCATGGATGCCGCGATAACTGGCGCCCGGGTTGAGTGCGATGTAGCGCAGGCCGAGCGCGCTTAGCGTCTCAGCGATAACGTCGGAGCCCCATTCAGGCGTCTGGTTCTGTGTCTTGTCCTGCATGGCGATCCCGTCAGAGCATGATGTTGATGGTTTTGGTCTCGGTGTAGCTGTAGAGTTCTTCGCGGCCTTCCTCGCGGCCGACGCCGCTGGTCTTCATCCCGCCGAATGGGACGCCGAGGAAGTGCATGCTGGCTCCGTTGATCCACAAATGACCCGAGCGGACCTTGCGCGCCATGCGGAGCGCATCGCGGATATCGTTCGTCCAGATCGCCCCGGTCAGTCCGTATTCGGTGGAATTGGCCATTTCCACAGCCTGGTCGAAGGACTTCCATTTGCTGACGGCGAGCACCGGGCCGAACACTTCGTTTTGCCAAAGCCTATGCGCTGGCGTGATGTCGGCATAGACGGTGGGTGCGACCCAATACCCCTTTTCGAATTGCTTGCCGGCCGGCCTTCCGCCGCCGAGCATCTTGCGCGCTCCGTCGGCGTCCGCGGCGGCGCAATGCTCGAGGATGCGCTTCATGTGCACCTCGGAATTGACCGGCCCGACATCTGTGGTTTCGCTCAACGGATCACCGAGCTTTAGGGCGGATACCCGTTCGACAACTGCCTTGAGCACACGATCATGGATGTCTTCGTGCAGAAGAAGCCGGCTCAGCGATCCGCAGCTTTGACCCTGCCAGGAGAAGTTCATGCCGGCGACGGCCGCATCGGCGATCTTCTCCGGATCGCAGTCGGGAAAGACGATCATCGGGTTCTTGCCGCCGAGCTCCAGCGAGATGTGCTTGACCGTTACCTCGGCTGCGGCGCGCTGGATGGCGCGGCCGGTGACCGGTGAACCAATGAAGGCGATGCGCTTGATGCGCGGATGTCGAACGATGGCATCGCCGGCGCCGCGCCCGTCGCCGGTGACGATGTTGAATAGACCGGCCGGAAGAACTTCCTTGGCGATCTCAGCAAGGATCATGGCCGACAGTGGCGACGTCTCCGGAGGCTTGACAATCACTGCATTGCCGGCTGCCAACGCTGCGGCAGTTCGCGCGACAGCAAACATCACCGGATGATTGAATGGGGCAATGCGCGCCACCACCCCATAGGGCTCATGCATCGTCATATGGATATGATCGCGCGTGGCGGGTATCGTTTCGCCGCGGAGATCCGGACCAAGGCCGGCATAGTAGCGCAGGGACTCGACCGCAGTCGGAACGTCGATCATCCGCATCGGACGGATCGTGTTGCCGGTGTCCGTCACCTCCACGCGCAAAATCTCGTCCGCCCGCGCCGCGATCGCGTCGGCAAACCTGTTCATGACTTGAGCGCGTTCCATCGGTGTGCGCGCCGCCCACTCGGGCCACGCCTGCTCTGAGGCGACCACGGCGCGCTCCACGTCATCACGCGTAGCAACTGGTACGCGACCGATAGGTTCTTCGGTGGCCGGGTTGACCGAAGTGGACCATTCACCGCTCCCGCCCTCAACCAGTTCCCCGCCGATGAGCATTCGCTCAGCCTGAGTAATCCGCTCCATAAGACTGCCTCCCTGACAACAGGAGAGGAATCGCGTGTCGAGAACGATCAGTCAAATATATAGATGTATCCCTCTCTATAGTGTTGAGGGTATCGCGCGCACATCATTGACGGGCGTCTTCGCCGTCGCATCAAACCGCATTGATCGATTGACTAGAGGGACATGAAAAGCGGCGAGTTGTGGGGAGACATGCTGGTTAGGGATTGGCGACCACGAGCTCAATCTTGTGAGCAGTGGCCCGTGGGGCCATCCTGAAGCTAAGTTAGATCAGGCCCGGCAGGAATAGTGCGATCTGGGGGAAGGCCATCAATAGGGCTATGCCAATGAGCAACGGGATAACAAAGATTAATGATCCACCAACAATGTCGGAGAAAACGCCATCAGGGACCACGCGCTTCAAAACAAATAGGTTGAAGCCGAGTGGTGGGGTAATAGCAGCGATCTCGATCTGAATGGTGATGATGATGCCGAACCATATCGGATCGTAGCCGAGCGCGACGACTGCCTTCAGGAAGATTGGCACGACAATCACAAGGATGCTTAGCGGGTCCAGAAACATGCCAAGGATCAGCAGGAAGACGTTAATGACGACGATGATGATCCAAGGCGCAACGTCTAGCGAAGTCAGAAAATTAGACATCTCTTGCGGTACGCCAAGGCGTGTCAGCGCAAAGGACGAGAATAGGCCCCCAATTAGAAGGAGCATGAACATTGCGGTTGTACGCACCGTGTTGTCGAGTGCGCGGGCCAGCAGGCTGATCCTTAGTTTCCGCATTGCCAACGCAGTGACAATGGCGGCAGCCGCGCCAACAGCTCCGGCCTCGGTAGGGGTTGCAAATCCGAAGTAGATCGAAACGATTACTGCGAGCGCAATCAGAACAACGGGGGCTGCCTCGCCGGATGCACGCATCTTCTCCACGATTGGCACTCGTCTTGTGACACGTGGCGCGATCTCTGGTTTCAGCATCACCTGGATGACGATGAGTGCACAAAGAAGACATGCCATCATGATGCCAGGCAGGATGCCAGCGACGAATAGTTTGCCGATCGATGTTTCGGTGATCACGCCATAGAGGATCATAGGCACCGAGGGCGGGATAAGGATGCCGAGAGTGCCGCCGGCCGCCGTCGCTCCAAAGGCGAGCCGCCGACTGTAGCCATTTCGGATCATCTCAGGTACCGAGATGGCGCCGATCGTTGCCGCCGTGACAGGGCTAGACCCGCAAACAGAGGCAAAGCCCGCACAGGCGCCGATGGTCCCCACCGCAAGTCCGCCTGGCAGGCGTCTTGTCCAAATTGCAGCGGCCCTGAAAAGCGAGGTTCCGAGGCCGCTGAGGGCGATCACTTCACCCATCAGGATGAAAAGTGGCACTACGACGAGAATGAAGCTTGCTGACTGAGAGTAAGCGATATTGGCCAGTTGGCTGACAGCGCCGCCGGACACGAAAATCCATGTTGCGGCGATCCCGATCAGGCCCATTCCCACGGCGACTGGCACCCTCACGGCCATCAGCAATATCAAAGAAGCGACAAAACTCGCAAACCAAACGATCGCTTCCATGGGTCTCTCCGCTACCTCAGCGTCCAGTTGGCTTCAATGATCGGGACGCGCGGTAAACGCAGCAGCGGACGGCCAGGTCGCCCGTCCGAAGCCCATCAGCGCCGTCAGGATGAATTGCGCAATGCCGATCGGGCCGATCAGATAGACCCATTTCAAGGGGATCGGGATCGCCGCGACCGCTAGCCGGTCGTCGTCGAAAGCACGCGCCGTCACCCGGTAGAGGTGCCAGAGAAAGATCGCGCCGAAGAGGATCACGAGCGCCATGGCGACGTGGCCGACGAATGGTCGGATCGTGCCCGGCACCAAGCCGTCGAAGAGTTCGACGACGACATGATGGCCGCTCTCCAGCGCCGGCGCCATGGCCAAAAACACGACATAGACAAGCGTGAACTGGGCAACGTCGTAAGGCCAGAGCGCTGGCGATCCGCCGATGCGGGTCGCAACGGCTAGAAGAACCAGCATCACGATGATCAGAGTCAGCAGGGAAGCGGCGGCGGCGAAAGCGCGATTGACCGACTTCACCGCCCGCTCATAGTGCTTGAACCATTCCGGCGCACCGTTCATCGTCGTGCTACCAGTAGACGCTCAGCTTCTCTTCCAGTGAAATGCCTACATCGCCGCTCGCCGCTCCGATCTCCTCGAAGATCGGAAGCGAAGCATCGAGAAACGCCTGGGTTTCTTTCTGGGTACCCACGTGAACCTGACCCCCACCCGCTTCGATGGCGGCGATCTGCTCGTCCATCTTTTCCATGATGTAGGGTACAGCACGGACCGTCGCCTCGGCCGAGACCTCCTCAATGATCGCGCGATCTTCCTCCGAAAGATCGTTCCAGATATCCCGGTTGATCATGTAGGTGACGATGTTCGACGGCAGGTTGAGGTTGGTGTAATAAGGAGCCACCTCGTAGAGGCGCAAAGCTGCGGTCACGGTCGGGTTCATCAGGGCGCAGTTTACGGTGCCGTTCTGCAGGGCGACATAGATCTCACCGGTGTCGATTGGCACCGGGCTCGCGCCCATCGCTTCCACCTGCTTGGACTGCCAGCGGCCTGCGGCACGCACCGTTTGCCCCTGCCAGTCTTCCGCTGACTGCAGGAACCCGTCGCGGCAGATCACGCCGGTTCCGAACGCCGTCTGGCCCCACAATGGCACGACGCCCTGGGGTTCCAATGCTGCTGTGACGTCCGGCCAGATTTCGACAAAGGCCGCGCTGGCATCCTCTGCGGTCGCCGGCAGCCCGCCGATCATCTCGGCATAGCCGAGCGCCGGCACCGCGCCGGACATGAAGGAGGCGAGACCGATGCCCATCGGCACAACGCCGTCGCGAACTGCGTCGAGGGTTTCGGTGACCTTGGCTAGCGCGCCGTTATAGACCGGCTCGATGACAATCCGGCCCTCGGTGCGGGCGGCGATCTCGTCGATCCACCAGCGCATCGTGTCGCCAAAATTGTCCTGTTCGTTGTGATAGACGCTGATCTCCAGCGTCGTCTGGGCGCTGGCCGGCAAGGCGAGCGACATGGCACAGGCAGCGCTGAGCGCCGCGACGGAAATACGGATACTCACGGGCATGATCCTCCCAAGCTTGTCAGCCGGAAACGCACGCGCGAAAGGCCGGCTTCCTCCAAGATCCCACCGAAGCGATGTCTCCTCCACGGCGACGGACGGATCGAAGCGGATGGTGAGGATTTCTGCCATGTCAGGCAAATTGCAATAGCGAATAAATCCCATTCACAGCGTGAATACTGGTTTCCGCAACGCATTATCTGGTGTCGATGCGAATGGCCTCGGCGGTGAAGGAGCGAAGCCAGCGGTGTCCGGCATCGTAGTCTTGGCGCTTGTGCCACCACTGATAGACCATGTTAGGCTCGAGCGAGATCGGAATGTGCGCCCAAGTTAACCGCCTGTCGCGGCAGAGGAAAGCGACGCAGCGATCGGGCACGGTCGCGACGAGGTCCGTGCCGGGCAGAATGTTCATCAATGATGTCGCATGCGGCACATCGAGCACGATGCGTGGGTCCGGCCGGCGCTGATAAAGCGCCCGCTCAACGAGATTGCCCGTCGCGCCCCGCGGGCTAACAATGACGTGAGGCGCTGAAACATATGCTTCTTCCGTCAGCTCCGGCCTGACGCCGCGACGTCGGCGTAATGCCGGATGATCGCTACGGAGAACCGCGACATACACGCTCTTGACCAGATATTCCGAGCAGAAGCTGCTCGACAGCATCACCCGGCCGATCGCCAGATCCGCCTCGCCCCGATCGAGACTATCCTCGTAATCGGCATGGTCGAGTTCCGTTACGCGCATGTTTACCCGCGGCGCGGCTAGCGCCAGCTTGCGCATCACTTCAGGCAGGAAGGCGGCGGCGCCAACGTCGTTCATCAACAGGGTGAAGGTGCGCTCCGATGTCATCGGATCAAAGGTGACGACCTGGGAAAGTCCCGATCGTATCTGTGACAATCCCTGTTGGACGGGATCACAAAGCCGCAGCGCAAACGCAGTTGGCTCCATGCCGCGACGAGTGCGGACGAACAGCGGGTCTCCTAAGATCATGCGCAGGCGCTGCAGCGCGTTGCTCACCGCCGGCTGCGAGAGGCCGACGCGGTTTGCTGCGGCCGAAACGCTGCCTTCACGCAGCAGTGCATCAAACACCCTCAATAAGTTCAGGTCGAACGTGTTGGGATTATGCATCGTACGGCCTCATCTGTCGCAACCGATTTATATTCGCCACGTCAATACGGACAATTCCTTTTTTGAATTTGCTGAAACTTTGCTCTCGGCCATAGCCTCTGCGCGGGAGGACATATCCGATGGTAACCTTCACCGCTGATGACGTGCGGCTTGAGCGCTGGGTGCGTGGCAGCTTCTTCATCGCGAACACTGAGGCTGCGCGCAGCAACAAAATGATGATGGAGCGCCATTTCCTCGTGGAGTGGAACGGCGACATCGAAGCAACAATGGCGACCATCCACCCAAAGAATCCGTGGCAGCGTATTCCGGCGTTTGGGGTCGACGTGAACGGTCGCGAAGCGGTGCGGGAATATTACCTAAGCCGCTTTAGCAGTTGGCCAGGACCCGCAATGAAGCATTTCGATCGCGTTATCGTGACGGAGGACTGCATTCATGTGGAAGGAACGCTCACGGTCGAACCTCGCGGCAGCTTCGGTCAGGTCAAAATAACTGCCAAATTGCTTTCAGCGCCGGCCATTATTGTCGTCGATTTTCGTGATGGTCTGATCCTTGGAGAGACGGTTTATGTGGATGGCCAGACCCTGACGGGCGAAATCAATGGCTGATCTGCCGAGAGTCGCACTCGTTGCAGGTGGTGCCGGATCAATTGGGCTTGAGACCTGCCGCATCCTGGCCGCCGAAGGTTGGTCGTGCCTCTCCTGCGACATCGAGGCGCCGTCCGAGGATCTGGATGGAGTGATCTACCGGCAGATCGACGTCACATCGGTTGCGAGTGTCGCGGAAGCCGTGGAAACAGCTGCTGGCATGGGCCGCCTCACTGCACTAATCAATGCTCACGGGGTCATGGTCGAAACGGCTTTCCCCGATTTCGACACCGCAGCTTTTTCCAAGATCGTCGACATCAATCTGTTGAGCGTCGCGCGTCTTTGCGCTGAAGCGGGCCCAAAAATTGTCGATGGCGGCGCCATCGTAAACCTGTCCAGCGTGACGGCATCAATGGGCCGCACCCGTAATGCCTTTGCCTATCAAGCAACAAAGGGCGGCATCGAGGCGATGACCAGGTCTTTTGCCATTGCGCTCGCCGAACGCGAAGTTCGCGTGAATTGTGTGCAGCCCGGTTATCTGAGCACGCCCATGCGCGGTGCCGGCATTGAAGCAAGAGCGAGGCAAGGTGGCAATCAGGCTTTGGAAAAGCTGACTCCTTTCGGGCGGCTGGTGACGCCGGCGGAGGTGGCCGCGGTGGTCGCCTTTCTCTGTTCACGCGCTGCCTCCGGCATTTCAGGTGCCGTCATCCCGGTCGATGGCGGCCAGCGTGCCTACTGAACGAAGACAGTCAAGGAGAACGACGATGGTTGATACCGGCCCCTTCGATTTTTCCGCCGAACGCATTATGGCGGGCGGTGCCAAGGCTGACGCGAACTGGCGACGCCTCGAAGAGCACACGGTAGCGGAATGGTCGGGTGATCTTGACGCGACCATGGCAACAATGACGCGCAACGATCCGTTTCAGATCATGTATGCAACCGGTTTGAACGTGCGCGGCTTCGACGAAGTTCGAGCATTCTACAAGCGGCGTATGGAAACTTTTTCCGGCCAGGGCTTTTTCGCCAAGCGATGGGTGATCTCCGACGATGTGATCGTGGGCAACGGCTATTTTTCAGGCGCACCCACCGGCGAATTCTTCGGCGCGCCAGCAACCGGAAAGACGCTGCTCATTCCCATGAGCCTCTGGATTTATTTCGAAGATACGCTCTTGAGAGGCGAGGCCACTTATCTCGACGGCCACGAGCTGCGGCTCCAGCTTCGCGAGGGTACATCCGGCGACATTTCGGAGCCGGTCTGGTGATCACGTCTTCCGCTCCACCGGCTGATGAGCATGACCATCTGCGGCGTAAATTCCTGGTCGAAACCTATCGGATGATGTTGCTGATCAGGTATTTTGAGGAACAGGTTCGCTCATTGTCGCAGGGTGGCCTCGTCCCGGGCCTCGTCCATCTTTGCGCAGGACAGGAAGCCACCAATGCGGGCACCTGCATGCATCTTCGCAAGGACGACTACATCGCCAGTCACCACCGCGGGCACGGACATTGCCTTGCCAAGGGCGCGCGGCCCCATCTGCTAATGGCCGAAATACTGGGTCGACAAACCGGCTATTGCGGCGGCCGGTCGGGCTCCATGCACATCTTTGATCGGGAGAACGGCAATCTCGGCACAAACGGCATCGTCGGCGGCGGCATCCCACTTGCCGCCGGCGCCGCGCTGTCAGCCAAGGCCCGGGGCACGGAGCAGATCGCAGTCGCATATTTCGGGGATGGCGCTCTCAATCAAGGCCTCGTTCCCGAATGCATGAACATGGCTGCTATCTGGTCGCTGCCAGTCGTCTTCGTTTGTGAGAACAACGGCTTCGGTGAATTCACGGCAACAGAGGATGTGACCGCCGGTCAGAGCCTTCTATCGCGCGGGCAAGTCTACGACATCCCCTCGGTCGAGGTCGACGGAATGGATGTTCTTGCGGTCAGTGCCGCTTTTGTTGAAGCCCGCGACCGCGCCCGCCGAGGCGGCGGCCCATCGTTTCTTCTCTGCAACACTTACAGGTTCGGCGGACACCACGCCGGCGACAGGCAGGATTACAAGAGCGAGGAAGATGCGCGGCTCTGGCGCGATCGCGATCCCATCCCGAAGCTCGCCATGCACTTAAAAGCGGCTGAAATCGCCTCGCCCGCGGTGCTTCAGGACATCGAGGCGTCCGTCGAGGAGGAGATTCAGGCGGCAGTTCAGTTCGCGAAGGCCTCTCCTGCACCGGAAAGCCTCGACCTGAGGGTTCAGCTTCATGGCTGAGACGTCCATCAGCACCTATCGCAGCGCGATCATCGACGCATTGGCGGAAGAGATGCGAAACGATGCCGGCGTCTTTCTCATGGGCGAAGACATCGGCAAGGCCGGCGGCGTCTTCAAGCAGACCGAGGGCCTTTTCATCGAATTCGGCGCCGAGCGGGTCATCGATACACCGATATCAGAGCCGGGAGCGTTCGGGATGGCTGTCGGCGCCGCGATGACCGGCATGCGGCCGGTCTTTGAGGTGATGTTCGGCGACTTCATGACGCTGATCATGGATCAGCTCGTCAATCAGGCGGCCAAGGTAGCATATATGTCGAATGGCCAGTTCACCGTACCGCTCGTCGTGCGCACGACGATGGGCACGGGCTCCAGCCTGGGGCCGCAGCACTCGCAGTCGCTGTACGCTTGGGCATGCCACGTTCCAGGGTTGAAGGTTGCCGTACCTTCCACCCCTGCGGACGCGAAGGGTCTCTACAAATCGGCGATCCGCGACGCAAACCCGGTGCTCATCTTCGAGGACCGCATGCTCTACGGTCTCAAAGGCCCGGTAGCAGTGGGCGAGACCTCGCTCGTTCCTCTTGGCCAGGCGGTCGTCGCGCGTGGAGGCCGAGACCTCACCGTCGTCGCTGTCGGGCGGATGGTACAACATGCGCTGAAGGCCGCCGAGCGCCTATCAGAGGATGGTATCGAGATTGAGGTTGTCGATCCGCGCACGCTTCTGCCGCTCGACGTCGAGACCATCGCGTGCTCGGTCAGGCGCACCAACCGCGCGCTGGTTGTCGATGGCGGTGCGCAGCAATACGGCGCCGGCGCGGAAATCGCCCAAAGCATCAACGAAGCCGCATTTGATTGGCTCGACGCCCCAGTGATGCGGCTTTGCGCTGAGAACATCCCCGTACCGATCAGCCGAACGCTCGAGCCGCTGGTTCAGCCCGACGAGAGCCGGATCGTGGCAAAGGTCAAAGAACTGCTGGTCGGTCATCGCTGGCCGGATCGAGAGGACGACAGCCCATGAATGATGAAATCCGACAGCGCCGCTGGACGTTCCTGAAGCAGATGATGTTGATCCGCCGCTTCGAGGAAGCGGTCGCTACTGCCGGCGCCGAAAAGGCCTTTCCCGGGCACTACCATCTTTATATCGGCCAAGAGGCGACGGGCGTCGGCGCTATGGCGGCCCTTGGTCCGAGCGATAAGATTGCAACGACGCACCGCAACCACGGCCATGTATTAGCGCGAGGCGCAGATCCGGAAGCATGTCTGGCTGAAATCATGGGGAGGGCCAATGGCATCAATCGCGGCCGAGGCGGCACGATACATCTGTGCGATCCCGAGCTCGGCTTTCTGCAGACCTCCGGTGTGGTCGGCAGTGTAGTCGGGCTTGCG
This sequence comes from Georhizobium profundi, assembly GCF_003952725.1. Classification (NCBI taxonomy): domain Bacteria; kingdom Pseudomonadati; phylum Pseudomonadota; class Alphaproteobacteria; order Hyphomicrobiales; family Rhizobiaceae; genus Georhizobium; species Georhizobium profundi. Next base: position 787,175 of record NZ_CP032509.1, read on the forward strand.
GCCGGCGGCGGATATGCTTGTAAGCTGAAGGGAGATGGCAGTCTGACTGCTGCGTTTTTCGGTGACGGGGCGCTGGAGGAGGGTATCGCGTTCGAGTGCCTCAATATCGCCGCTCTCTGGGGCTTGCCAGTGATCTTCATCTGCGAGAACAACAGCGCCGATGCGCTTGGCATGGCCAAAGGCGGCTATCCAACGCTGGTGCACGCTGCCAATGATCTGCGCAGCATCCCTGGGTCGCTCGGCATCGAAGCTATCAGAGTTGATGGAACCGAAGTCGAAGAGGTGCATCGTGTAGTTGCTCATGCGGCGGCGCATTGCCGTGCGGGCAAGGGGCCCCTTTTTATCGAAACGGTGACCCGCCGCTGGGCTGGCAGCGCGCCGCTCTGGCCTGAGCTTGCCACCGGCATCACCGACATCGGCATGGCAACGGGACGAACCAAGATCGATGACGGTCCACATTCATACTGGTATCGCCATAACGATCCTGTGCTCAAACTTGCGCGGCAAATTTTGCAGGACGATCACTCAGCTCGGATGCAGATCGAACTGCTTGACGAGCAGACCCAAGCCCACATGAGAGCAGTCGTGGAGCGGGTCCACCAGTCGCCTTACCCCGAACTCGCTACAGCCACAGATTTCGTGTTCGCGCAGGGAGCCGCCTGAATGCCGCACCAGAAGACTTATGCCGCCGCTTTCGTGGATGCGCTCCTAGATAGTATGTCCGACGACCGGATGGTGACACTGATCGGAAGTGCGCCTTTGGGTCTTGGACCAGAGCGGCATCTGACGGAGGAACTTCGCCATCAGTATCCGGACCGCGTGCTAGACCCACCGACAGCCGAAGGCGGCGTCGCCTCTGTTGGCGCAGGTGCTGCAATGGCGGGAGCCCGACCTTTTGTTGATTTGCTGACCGGCAGCTTTGTCTATCTTGCGTGGACTCAGATCGTGAACGAAGCCGCTAACGGGCATTACATGTCCGGTGGCAAACTTCAGGTTCCGGTTACCTACCACTGCCTTGAAGGCGTTCGTGGTGCAGGCGCGCCTCAGCATAGTCAGAGCCCTCACGCCATGCTTTGGAATGCTCCTGGTGTGGAGATTGTCATTCCCTCGATGGCCTCCGATGTCTACGGCCTGATCCGAACAGCTATTGCGAGTCCCAATCCCACAATGATCTTTTCTCACGCGAAGATACTGGGCATTGAGTCTGACGTGCCACCGTCTCGCACCCCAATCCCGTTTGGTAAAGCAGATATCAAACGACATGGTCGTGACGTTACCATCGTGGCTCTGTCAATTTGTGTGCATCATGCGTTGGCGGCCGCGGTAGAACTCGCTGAAGAGGGCATCGAGGCCGAGGTCATAGATCCAAGGACGTTGGTGCCGTTCGATGAGGAAACGATCCTTGCATCAGTGAAGCGGACCGGGCGCCTGGTCATTGCGGACGAAGTACCACAACGAGCAAGTGCGGCATCTGAAATCGCGGCGACCATCGCCGAGCGGGGGTTTGATTATCTGAAGGCCCCGATCTCGCGCGTCACGCGCCCGGATACTCCAATCCCTTTCAGTCCCGCCCTGGAGCAATCTTTGATACCCTCAGCTCGGAAAATTGCTGAAGCTTCGCGGGCATTGTGCATGTACCGCAATCAATAGGAACTGCGCTCAGCGAGCGCACGGCCAAAGCTCTTCGCATTGTCAGAACGCGCCCGGGCGTCCTGGCAAATCTGTTTGACCTCACGCGATTCGATCTTAAGGAGGCGTGCCGGCCATTGGGCCAGTGTGAAGTTGAGCGGGCTCCTGCCCCCGACATGGCCAGCCTGTTGGGCAACTGCCAGCCGTGCTCGAGATAGAGTTCTTTGGAAAGTTTCGCTTGAAGTGCGGATGATTGACCGACTTCATCTGATCGGTATCGCTCCGGCTCCAAACCGCATGGGCGATGCAATCGGAATGGTCTGACAGATGACGCCATTGCTGGAATGGCAACTCGACCCGAGCGCCGCAGCACCTGGATCACCTGATATCTCTGATTCACATCTGGAGAATCGCGTTTCTAAAGCAGGGAGTAACGGGGGGAATGCGGGGATTGGTGTTGCACGACGTTTATAAGGTCGTCTCGTAATCCTTGGGCGCGGTGGGCAACCCCGGCTGCTCATGTCAGTCAGCCATATCGCTCAGGTGTCGCTTTCTGCGAAACGGGGGCTTGGCAGCCTGGCCATAGCGCTCGATCAGCTCGTCCAGGGCTATCTGGCTTTGGCGCTAATCGAAACCCTGGCCAGCCAGCGTTTCCAAGATCGTCTCGTACATCCAGTCTCGGTGTTCCTGTTTGGCTTTCTTCGCCATTCGGATCGATCGCCAAAGCCAGACACGTGCGACGTCGTCCCGATCGGGGCGTCGCATCTCCCGCATCTCGTCACGGTAAGCCTGCTGCCGTTCGCGCTGCTGCCGACGTCGGATGGCCGCCTGGCGGGTGCCAGTCGGCCGTGCTCCGGGAGGTCTCGTCATGTGGGCAGTCCACCCTTGCCAATGTTGACACGGGGGCAGACGGAAATTGGAGTGCGCCGATCATAGCAGGCACGTGCGGTTCGGCAGTGGTGGGAGCTGAAAGCGGTCGCGATCAGGATGAGTGGGTTGGTCATTGTCAAGCACAGGGGCGGGATGCCCCTGCAAAAATGGTGTGCCGAAAATCCCATCGGCGCAATGCCGAGAGCCATCGATTTGAATCAGGGACTGCGCTTGCCAAAAGATCCGTCGAGGGCCCTCGCGGTGCTGCAACAGCCACTCGCAGCAAACCGCGTTTATTCCGTGAATCGGTTTTCTCGAGGCCGGAATCAAAAATAGCGACATCGATGCAAATCGTACGAAATCAGATTGATGTGTCTGGATGTGCCCGCAAATCGAAATGCATTCCGGCAACACGACCTGCAGGAGCTGCTGTCGTCGGTCGGCTCAGGCCGCGAGCGACCAAAAATGGCTTTCGGTCCCAGGAGCCGTGATCCTCAGGACGCGAATATTCGGCCGTGATGTCAACACTGACGCCGCTAGGCGAAGCCGTCGGTCAGCCTGTAAACGGCGTTCATCGAAGAATCACCAAAGTCACGTCGTGAATCATCGCTGTCGGGAGCGGCAACAGCCGGTATCCCGTCACTGACGTCCTGGCTCGGGCATGCCGGTTGGACGGCGTCCGAAACGGACCATCCAAACGAACGGACGCATCCATTTGCCCTTCGACCGAACGGACTTGCTTGGCGTCCTTCGGGCAGCTTCCCGCCGCACGTCAATGCCGGGGCATGAGCAAACGCCGTTCGCCTGTGAATCGGATTTGTCGCGTCGAGAATCGCGGATATCGATCTTTGAATCGCCGAAGCACGCATCGAGAAGATGTGCGGAGACATCATCTCAATTGAGCCTGCCCCGCACCCAAATCGAAACGCCTTCATAGCCATGCTGTGTGGGACAAGCCTTCGCGTTGGTAGAGGCATCGGGCAGGGAGCCGACGTGTCGGATAAAGGCCCCTCGGCAAAGGTCGGCTGTGCCTTCATGTCAACACTTGGCATTCTTGCGGTCGACTTTGCCGGGCCTGTAAACGTCGTTTAGAGATGAATCAAAAATCTCAAGGCGCTGCCTATGGACAGGGCGGCGAGGGGCAACCAAAGAGCAGTGATATGCTGTCGATGCCTTGCTCCTCGGGTCACGATCATGCTGCGTTTACAGCTTTGATCGCCGCCCTTCGCTTTCCGGCCTTCCGTTGCCGTTCGATGAGCGGCCTCACTTCATGACCTTGCATCGATCCACGGCGGATCAGATGCCTTGCGATCGACTTTACGAACTGCCGATCACCAGCGATCAAATCCGTTGCGGTCTTCAGGCTGTTCTTCAGGACGGCATCCACGCGCTCTTTGAGTTTGAGGTCGGAGCGACGAAGTCTATCCAAAGAGAACGCGTCTTGTGCGTCATGGAAGACCAAAGATGGCCCAAATCCCAGACACGCTTCCATCATCGTGGCGAGGTCAGTTGCCCGCTGCAAATCGCTGCCGGGCACGGCACCCGCGCCATCTGCATGTTCGCCGTAAAACACGGTCTCCGCTGCGATGCCTGCCATCAGGATGGTGACTTCTTCTAGATAACTTGCACGTGATCGCCGCTTCAGCGGCTGCTGCTGAATCGTGACATGGCCGCCTGGCCCAGCATGTTTGCGTCTGAGGGTGCGGTTGATCTCAATCAACTCGACGCCGCGCCCGAGTGCAGACGCCACCACAGCATGTCCGGCTTCATGGATCGCCATGACTTCTACGAGCTCGTCGGGCACGATGATCTCTTCGGGGAGCTCCGCCATGAAATCGCCGACGACAACGGCCCGGCGTTCTTTCCGCGCACGTCGCCTCGCTCGGCGACAGAGCGCTTCGAGGTCAGCACCCGACCAGCCATCGGTCACGGACGCGATCTTCTCGACGACGTCATCTGCCAGCCCATCCGGCTGATGGACACGCAAGATCACTCGTCTTGCAGTCTCATCAGGGAGTGGGATGTCGATCTGCCGATCTAGGCGTCCAGGGCGCAGAAGCGCGGGGTCGATCCCGTCGCTGTGATTACATGCCCCGACAATGACAACGCCTTCGCGATCATCAAGCCCGTCGATGCATTCAAGCAAACCGTTGACGACCTGGATCGAATAGCTGGCGTGATGGTCACTGAACCTTGCGCGGTCACCGATCGAGTCGAACTCGTCGATGAGCAGAATGCTCGGTGCATGTTTGCGGGCCTCCGCAAAATCCTTGCGCATGGCCTTGAGGAGATCACCGAGATGACCGGTCGCTTGCCATCGTGCAACAGACGCCGCGACGAGATGCGCCTCGCAGCTCTTCGACAGTGCCGCTGCAAAAGTCGTTTTGCCTGTCCCGGGAGGTCCACACAGAAGGACGCCACGATCGACATCTGCCCAGGCGAGCTCTCCGGCTTTCCATGCAGTCAGGTCAGACGCGAGGTCGAGGCCCCATGTTTGCGCAGGTCCATAGCCAGAAAGTTCCTGAAGGCTCATCAAGCGGGGCTGCCGTGATGATGCGTTGGGCTCCTTTGACTGAGCCTCTTTCGCATCGTCTTCCGCGATGGCTGCTTCGACTTCATCGATGATCTCGCTGACCGATCGCCGCCGCCCCGTTGCAAGGGCGACGAGATCAATCGGCAGGCGCGCAATACGATCGATCTCCGCGTTTGTGGCGGCCAGGCCGAGACACACTTTCAGCGCCGCCCGCCAGTGCGCCGGTGTCGGAGGCTGCATCTGCAGCACAGCGTCGAAACCCAGGCGGCACCTGTGGGGGATGAAATCTAGACTATGCGTCAGGAGCAGATACCTCGGCATCTCCATCAGCCGGACGGGCAGATCCTCAAGCCAAATGGAAGACGTCTCGGCATCCACTGGGTCGACGTCATACTCGAATAAATCCTGGAGATCGCGCTGACACTCAGACAGAGCGCGCCTTGCAGCGCTGACCATTGTTTTGGGCTCAAAACTCGGCGGCACGAGCAGGATGAACCGTCCCGGTTGGCCAGAGCGAAATTCGCGCTCGTTCCGGAGAGCGCGGACGATCATCGCCCGGCGCAGGAAACGGGAAAGGCTCATGAAACCTTTGTGCTCCTGCCGCTGCGACTGATCGGTGATGTGTCGAGGAAACGTCGCGTACGCTTTCATGCTGCACCTCCGATCGCGTTGTTGGTGTTTGGCTGGAGCCGAACGCGTCCGTCTGGATCGGTGATGTACAGAAGCGCCCGACTGTGGATGTGCCTGAGAACCAGAAGGGCGGCGTGATCTCCGGCGAGCCCGTGCCATCCGAGCTGCGTCAGGATGACGTTCGGAACAGAGCCTGGGCGGAAATTACCCAACCGTGCAAATTGCATGGCAAGCCCGATGAGCACTGCAGCATCCGGCAACGCAGAAACGAGACGGGTCTTGCCGGATGCAAGACGTGCTTGCCCGACGACTTGATCGCTAGCTCCACATGGCTGTTGAGCGCGAGCGGTTGACGGATCGGATGTCGGACGGACGCGACGGGAAAGGCGTTTCTCGGACGCCGCTTCGAGGGTGGGTTTGACTGGGAGTTTAATTGGATTTTGCATGACACAGCTCCGCTGCTGCCGCTGCTCGCTTTGGGCGCGGCGCAGTTCAAAGGATGATGAGGGATGAGTAGCGGAGGGCAGGGGCCGAGCCCCTGCGCCTCAGGCGCTGATGCTGACGCTGGCTGGGTGCAGTCGCGCGAGCCCGACCGGGGCCATGGTCGCGGCCCGGCGGTGTGGTGGTATTCGCTTCGTGCCGTCACCGAGATCGTCTTCGTCATCAACGTCGGTCGATGCGACGTCGGTAGAGGACGGATCTGAACCGACCGTCGGTCTGAGCCGAGACAGGCTGAAGGTGCCGACAGCGATCTCTCGCACAAGGGCGTCGACCGCTGCCCGATAGACAACGCGGCATTGCTGCAGATCAGCCGCGAGGCCGGGCATGCCGAGCAGAGCATCCAAGTGGCACATGCCGAAAATGCCGTCTCCGTACGAAGCACGGCTGTCGGCCAGATCGAGGATCGCGATCTCGGTGCGCGTCACCATAGTTCGCTGATGCTCGGTGTATAGGATCTGCGGCGCGACCAAGGCCGCCGCCAACATTCGGTTCTTCAGGTGATTGAGCTGTCTGTTGCCGGAGTAAGACGAGAGAGACCGCATGACGTCGACAATGATCGCACGGCTGGTCGCTCTCTCAATGACGATCAGGTCGGGACGATAATGACGCGTCGCCCTTCGATCCGGATCAACCGCCAAGCTCGACAGTGACGACCATTCGTTCAACGCAAGCATGCGCTCAGCCTCATCGAGCAAGGGCAAATCGATGCCGCTATCGAGCACTTTGAACCGAGCTTCAGAGGATACCTTCTCCCGGAGAAGCTGTTCGAGCATCCGCCCTTCGGCTGCCAAGACTTGCGCAGAAAGGGCAATGAAACCTGCCGACTGCCAGTGCACATCGGTACTCGCCGAGTGGCAGGATCGAAGCTGCCGAATGGCGTCATCGACGACCAGCCGATGCTGTTGGTCGACGGCATGAGATGACGCTGTCGATGACGGTGTTGACGATGAAGCTTGGTTTGCGGACGCGGCAAGGCGCACGCCATCTGAAATTGACATGAAGGATTCCATCCTGGAACTGGCGCATCGGAAGCGAAGACGAGCGCAGGTCAGGCGGCATCGAACCGGCGCAAAGGGAAGCGCTGGAAAAGATGACGCGACTGATCAACAGCCCGGGCGACTGGATGCGGAAAATGAAATGAACTGAGGGAGCTGTCGCGGCCGGGTTTAAAGCGAACGACCGGCTATGCCGGGATCGCGCAAGCCAGAGCGGCGCGGAGGCGCTGTCGGCGAAACGATACCGAGGCTGGTTCTCAGTTCTAGGCAGGATGGGGGAATATGGATATTGGTGTTCATAGCCTGTTGGACCTTCCTAAGAGGTTTGGCGGGTCAGGCCTTCGGCAGTGTTACAGCACTGGCGGAGGCCGTCTCTCACGAAGAGAGAGAGTTGGAGTATACGATAGGTCTGATAATTCAATTGGATATCACGCACCACCTAGCTGTATAGTTAACGCTGTCTAGATCCACGCGACCAAACCAAGTGATGAAGACACGCTGAAAAAGGCTTCAATTGGGATGGTTGAGTAGCCTTAACTTTAGGTTTTCGGATTAAGCCGATAAGAACCACCCGAACGAGAGTGCACGCGTCCTGCGAGGCGGATTTGTGTCGCTACGGAAATGACGCTTGGTTCTGCCACCCCTTAGTCGTTGCCTCCCTCGGCCAAGATGCTCTCCCAAGGTGGGCAAGCGCGCCCCATTTTGATGCTGGACTACGGCCGCGTCGCTCCATCAAACCACCTCCTCAGTTCGAGTGCGGACATGAAGCTCTCCGATCCAAAGCTTTTGGTAGCGAAGCCGGAGAGGTTGATTCCTTAGCCGACAAGTGAATAATTGGGTTCAAGATTTTCAGTCTTGCTCTGTCGAATGAAGCGATCTCGCAGCCATCTTGTGGTCTTTGATGTATCGCACTATGTACCGACTGCAGTATCGCAACAGCGCCATTACAGCGGCGATTGCTCGGTAGAGCCCTGACTCGGGCAGTTTTGGCATAGAGTCCCCCCTCTCCGTCAGCTCGAACTGTCCCGCTCTGTCCGCAGTTGTCTACGTGAAGGCCGTTCAGGAGCCTTCTCGATGGCCAAACATTCGTCCGATTCGGCTCACGTCCATGCCGACGTATCGCGGCATGGATCGCAATCCTTGGCGGCCGATCCAGCGGTTGTTCATGCTCGCAAGCGTGCTGCCAAGCAGGGATCATTTGGCCGCTATTTGGTTAGGGCGGGGGCTGCTTTCCGATTAGCCTTATGTGGCGAACGGCAGCCTTGACTTCGATCATGCGAGACGCAAATTCGGTGGGGTCGGCAGCGTGGATCGTATCGAGGCGCGCCGCTGCGATTGCTTGCCTTGGTGCCCTCGACGACGACTATCGCCCTGATCCACAAAAGCCGGTGACGCGCAGTGCCAAGATCGGAGATCGATGCCAAATATCGCGCCTTGGTGGATGAGGTCGAGGCGACGATGAGCGATCCGGGTGGTGCCGCTGTTTTGGCGCGGAACCTGCAGGATTTGCCTGAGCTTCTGGCAGGCCTGGATCGCAAGACACCGGAGATCGGACCGATCGAAGTGCTGGTCGATCGTGGTGGTCGGCTCGTCGGCCAGAACGCCGCAGCCGAACAGCGCCTGGGCCTCATGCTTGGGGATCGCCTGCAGGATATCGCCATGTCTCCGCAGGCGGCGCAACGATTTCTCGTAAACCGGGACAAGGGCGCTGTACCGCTGCTGGTCGCCGACCCGGCCGGAGGCAGGATCCTGCTTTTTGGCCAGCAGCCTGCGGACGCTGACAGTCCGATGTTGCTGACCGAAGTGCAGCGTGGCATCGATGCCGCGATCCGCGCGCGGCTTGCCGATGCTGCGGGGCTCGCCGCTTCTGAGAGGCAGCTTCTCAAGGGACTGATGCAAGGCCAGTCGGTTCAGGGCATCGCGCGCGAACTCGGGCGTACCGAAGGCACCGTGCGCCAGCAGTTGAAATCGATCATGGCCAAGATGGGGGTGAATTCGCAGCAGCAGTTGATCTCTTCGGCCTATGCCTTGACGCTCATGTACCGGCAGACCGGCTCGGTTCCTGCCGAAACGTCCCCGCGGCTGCAGGGTGCAACGCTGCACAATGGCAGGCATGGCGTGGTTGCCCGACATGATTTCGGGTTGCCAGACGGCGTGCCTGTTCTTTTCTTTCATGGAGCGCTCTTCGGTATCACCGCCGTGCCGGGCATGATCGCGGCGGCGCAGACGCTTGGCCTGCGGCTCATCGCGCCGGAGCGTCCCGGATACGGGCATACCGTCCTTGGGGATCATCAGGATCCGGTCGCGCTGGCGGTGCAGCAGGCCGTCGATCTTCTGGATACGCTTTGTCTATCGAAAGTGGTGGTGCTTGCTCACGACATCGGCACCCGCTTTGCCGCGCGCCTGGCGCTCGACGCGCCGGATCGCGTAGCCGCTGTCATTGCGGCGCCGGCCACGCCGCCGATGCAGACCTGGTCGCAGACGGCAGACATGCCCACGCGGCATCGCGTCAATGCATGGGCCTCGCAGCATCTGCCGGGTCTGATGGACAAGATCGTGGCGCTCGGGCTTAGCCAGATTGCCCGCGCAGGTGTCGAAGAAATTCCCCGCCTCGTCTTCGACGGCTGCGATTTCGATCAGGCTATCCTCCGTCAGGATGGGGCTGCCGCAGTCTTGCAGGAAGCTTTCGAGCTGGCTTGGGCGCAGCGCGGGGCCGGATTTCGTGCCGACATGCGCCTGACCAACGAAAACTGGCAGGACGAGGCGGACCGCATCAATGTGCCCTTCCTGTGCCTGCATGGCGAGGAAAGCCGCACGGTCAGCCGTAATGCGGTCGAAGATCTCGCGCGAACCCTACCGAAAGGACGCTTCCGCTTGGTCGAAGCGGCGGGGCACAGCCTGCCTGTCAGCCATACGGCCCTCATCTTGCGCGCTGCCTTGGCGGCTGCGAACGCAGCCGGTCTCGAGCGTGATGAATTCGGCTTTCGGGATCACAGCTGACTACCAGATGGTAGTTTCGCGATCGCTAATCTTGCGCCTAGTTTCGGGAACAAACATCAACAGGATGTCCCCGTGCTTCATCGCAAGATCTGCGCTTTTCTCATCATCGTGCTTGGTGCGCTTCCGGCACATTCTCAAAGCATCGGGGTCTTCACCCCGGGCGATGAAGGTCGGCCCTTTGAGGACGTTTATGCCAGCGGGCTCTACTCCGCCAATTGTGTCGAAGGAGCGGGTTGCACCTGTGCTGCCTTGCCAATCGACGGGGCAGAACTCGCCGTGGTCATGGGCATCGCGGCCGTGCCAACCGACACGGCAGGCGTCTGGGACAGTCCGGCAAGCGACCTCAGTCTGACGAATGAGACCGCCGATGCCCTTCATGCGCGCTTTGGCGGGACCGGCTATTGCCCGCAAACCGCGCTGGAACCTGTGGACGGCCAGTGGCAGGATGGCCAACCCTTCGACATCACCGTGCAATGCGGGCCGATGGGCGAGATGTTTCGTCAGGTGCTGGCGAACCAGACACTGGTAACGGCCCGTCTCGACTGGAATGGCGTGTTCTCGGGCGACACGATCCAGATGGCTTTCATGGCTGCCGATCCCGACCCGGAATATACGCCCCATGATTTCAATGACGTGACGCCAGTCGAGACGATCGGGACCGCAACGGCGCAGACCGAGATGGGCGCGATGACATCGACCGGGCGGATGCGGCTTTTGACGCCGCGCCTGTTTTCGGTGACCTGGGACGTGAGCGGTTCGACCGAATTCGGCCCCTGCAACTGGTCCACCAACCAGCTTGTGACATGGGTCGGGGAATGACGATGAGGGCCATTGCGTCGATCGCGACTGTGCTTGCCATTCTCGGCACAGCAGCAATGGCAGAGGAGCAACGGACCATCATCGTGATGGATGGGTCCGGGTCGATGTGGGGCCAGATCGACGGGCGCACCAAGCTGGAGATCGCCAGGCAGACGGTCGCCGACGTGTTGGCGACGATCCCGGCTGAACAGGAACTCGGATTGATGGCCTACGGCCACCGCGAGCGGGGCAATTGCAGCGACATCGAGCTGATGGTTCCGCCGGCTGCTGGCACCGGGCCGGATATCGTCGCGCGCGTGAACATGATGCGTTTCCAGGGCAAGACTCCCTTATCCGAGGCGGTGCGTCAGGCGGCTGGGATCCTGCGTTCAGGTGAGGAAGCGGCAACGGTGGTGCTCGTCACCGATGGGCTGGAGACGTGCGAGGCGGACCCTTGCGCCCTTGGTCGCGAGCTGGAAGCGGCGGGTCTCAATTTCACCGCCCATGTCATCGGCTTCGGGCTGACTGAGGAAGAGGGCGCGCAGGTTGCCTGCCTGGCGACCGAAACCGGCGGCAGGTATTTTCAGGCCTCCGATGCAGGGGCGCTGGCAGAGGCGTTGACACAAACCGTTACTGCGGCGCCGGCAGAGGCCACGCCGCCGGCGGCGGAGGAGGCCCCGCCACCTTCTACCGGTCCCTATTTCGCCGGTGCGCCAAGGATGCCGAACATCGCGCTGGAGCCCACGGGATTGACGACAGGCGCGGAAGGCACCGAGCCCGCACCGATCAGCTTTCCCGCTGACGGCAAGGCAAACCAATGCGCTGCGGCCTGTGAGGGCGATGGCGCCTGCGCCGCCTTCCGCTTCGAGCCGCCGGGCAGCTATTTTGTGGCCGAAGCGCGATGCTTCCTGTTCCCTCCATCTTCCGAGATGGATTACCGGGAAATGAACCCGGAAGAGGGTTGGGTATCTGGCATCAAGGATGGGGTGCTGATGCTGGTGCGCCCCTATGACGGCCCAGCGGAGAAGGCCTTGTTGTCGGCACCAGATACCGCCGCGCAAGGCGCGCGGATCGCCGTGAACTGGTCGGGGCCACGCTCGCCCTATGATTACATAAGGCTGTTCGATACCAATGGCGAATGGGTGGCGGAGACGGCGGTGGGCGATGAAAATCCACTGGAGCTGCAACTGCCATGGCGCACCGGCCAGTTCGATCTCGCCTATGTCCTGGAAAGCGGGATCATCAGCGAAAAGCACCCGATCAGCCTGACGCCAGCACAGGTGTCGATCTCAGCCCCGTCCGCAGCGCAGGTGGGCGAAGAGGTTACGATCACCTGGGATGGACCGGGCGCGTTCCTCGACAACATTCAATTGCTGTCCGAAGTGACCGGCGAGCGTTGGGGGTACGACTATACCCAAGGCAAGGACAGCATGGGCTGGACCATGCCCGACACACCGGGCGCCTATGTCTTTGCCTATGTGTTTCGCGACAGCGAAGTGATCCACAGCGTGCCGATCACGGTCACTTTGGATCGGCCGGACACATCTGGCGTGCTACAACCCGTGCCCGTGACATTTACCGGCGAAGGAACCGACGTCTCTCCGCTGGCGATCACATGGTCGGCGACGCCGACGCCCGGACAGGTCCTGCCGCCTGAAGCATGGGCAATGAATGAGGGTGTCGTTGGCACCATCGAAGCGAAATTCCTGCCTGGCACTTACGAGGTGGTGGGCGATGCGGGCGATACGGTGTTTGCAGGGCAGGTGACGGTCACCGCTCAAGGACCGAACGACTTCGTCATCGCGCCATCAGCCGCGCTCAGCCCGGCGGGTCCGGACGCCGACCCTGTCAGAATCACCGTCACAGGTCCCTATATGGGCACCTTCCGGCAATGGTCGGCCATCCCTCTGCCTGATGGCGAGGTGGTGCGCAGCGACAGCGAGATCAACGATGCGTGGGAGGTCGATCTCTTGCCCGGCCAGTGGCTGATCACTGCGGTTGCCTCCGGCGCCGAAGGCGAGGGCCTTGCAGCGGTGGTCGAGATTACCGAAGCTGGTGCAGCCGAAATCGGCCAGCCCACATTCGATGTTGCTGCCGTTGACAGTCAGCCGCCGTTTCACCGCCAGTGCATGGGGGCGAACCCGTGCAGCTACAACGACCCTCTCTCCGGGCTTCGGCTTGTGATGCTGCCTGGGTGGCTGATGCAGGATCCCTACACTCTGACCACTGCTGCGGGCGCGGGCGACGGCCTGCCATCCACGCTGTTCGGGATGGCGTCGACCGGTGACAGCATACTCGCCGCTTTGAACCCTCGCCAATGGGATGCGATGCTCGGCCCGTGTGAAGACATCGCCGCTGGCCGGTTGTGCCGTGCATCCGACATGCCCGATGACGCGCTAGCCGGGTTGCGCGTGCTGAAGGCTACCCTCCGCGTGACAGGGAAGGCGGCAGTCGATCCGATGACCGGCATGATCGGCGGCACAGCGCTCGACCTCGATTCCGAAACCGCCGCAACTCTGCGCAGCCGCCTCCTGGGACAACAATGATGAAGCGTCTTCTCATTTTGCTGACCGTCCTTCCCGCTCCTGCGCTTGCCGAGGACGCCATCGTCTTTGCCGACTGCCGCGAGGGCGGATGTTCCTGTCATGTCAGCGCCATCTCGGGTGACGAGATCGCCGACATTACGGGAGTACCGACCCCGGATGATGCTGCGCAGCAGACGCTTGTGTTCTACGATGGCGCTTTCAGCTGGAGCCGGACTTCGCGCGATGATCTCGATCTGGCTATGGGTGGCGACGGGACTTGCGAGATCGAGGTCTTCGACGAGATCGCACCTGAAGACGGCACTTGGACAGGAACGGTCGAAGTCGAGAACGTCACCGGCTGCAACCCGCAAGTCGTTGCCATGGTGCCGTCCATGGTGAGTGATATGACACAAACACAGTCCATTGCATGGGGCGGTGTGTTCGATCCCGCGAAGCTTGCCGGCGGTGGGCAGAGCCCTGTGGTGCGGTGGACGCGGGTTCGATCGGATCACTTTACCGGCTTGGTGCCAATGCCAAAGAACGGTGTTCTGGACATCACCGTCAACGCCACTGCGACGCTTCTTGCACCCGATCGTGCCGCTGCGACGTTGTCGATCCGCTTCGATGCTGCGCCCGGCGCAGATGCCGGTGCCCTGGCTTTGATCGGGATGAATGGCTGCGAGGCAAATGCAGCCTACGCGTTTCGCCGCACCGGGAGCTAAACAGCCGGAGCGTGGGCTTTTTCTTCCACTCCGTCACAGCGCTGGCGATGATTGCGTCGTCTTAAGCCGACGCAATCCGCTGATCCGTGACCACCATCACACCCGCGAAGAACTCAGTAAGTTCCGTGTGGGCCGTGAGGGGGAGCACGTGCGCGATGTATTGGTCCGGGCGGACGACCACGAGGCAGCCGGTTTTGCGGTCGATGCCGCGCAGGTCGAAGATGTCGGTGCTGGTCTTGAGGTCGGGGCAGAAGACTTTCTCGTGGTCGATCAAGCCGTAGCGGCCTTTGCAGGGCGTCAGCAGCGGATGCAGCCTTTCGCGCGGGAGCGATTGGTGGTCGGCTTGATAGACCGCACGCAGGTCGATGACGGCGTCGATGTCTGCCCCGGCCGGCGTGTGCCGTAGAATGGGTGACGCGGAGTCGTCTGCGAGAAAGTCACAGAGCGATCGCATCGGATCTGTTCGAACCGTCTGGTCAGTCGAGGCGGCGCCGGATCCTTCAAAGGCGAAGATGCGCCAGCGTCCATCAGCCTTCACGACGTGTCCGAGCTGCATGGGCTTAGCGTCGGCAAAGCGGATGACCGGGGCGGAATGGAAACGCATGCCAACCGGAAAACCGACTGCCACATGCTGATGGCCGGAAGGTCCTGTAAGTGAAGACTTACGGTATTGTGTCGCCGTACCCGCGGTGAAACGCCCCTGCTTGACGAAATAGCTCTGGAATTCCTTGGGATCGACGCCTTGGTCGTCGCCGTTGCCGGACGTCTTCGGCCGCGCGCTGAACATTTTCGCGAATTCGCGATCAAAGTCGATCAGTTCCTGGGCGATCGCCTGGCGCTCGTCGGAATAGGTTTTCAGGATCTCGGGCTTCAGGATGTTGCGCAGCACGCCTGCCAGCTTCCAGCCAAGATTGAAGCTGTCCTGCATGGAGACGTTCATGCCCTGGCCCGCTTTCGGGCTGTGCGTGTGGCAGGCGTCGCCGGCGATGAAGACACGAGGCAGGCGGCTATCGTCAGCATCGTCCTCCCGATCGTCGAAGCTTGCGCAGAGGCGCTGGCCGATCTCGTAGACCGACCACCAGGCGACTTCCTTCACGTCCAAAGTGTAGGGGTGGAGGATGCGCTGTGCCGCGGCGATCAGTTGCTCGCGCGTGATGTTGCGGCTGGCGACACGCTCGTCCTTGTTGAGCTTGTCCATCTCGATATAGAGACGCACCAGGTAGCCGCCCTCGCGCGGGATGATCAGCACATTGCCTTCTTTGGCCGAGTGAATGGCAGCCTTTAGGCGAATGTCCGGAAAATCCGAGAAGGCCAGCACGTCCATCACGCCCCAGGCGTGATTTGCCGAATCGCCGAGCAATGGCTTACCGAGCGCCTGCCGAACGGCGCTCCGGGCGCCATCGCAGCCCACCAAGTAGCGCGCCTTGACGATTTCCAGGGCGTCGGCGCCCGACGCTTCGGTGCGCTCAAGCTTGACGGACACGGGGTGGCTTCCGGCTTCCTCGCCCCGCGCGATCTCAAGGCTGGCCAACCGGCGACCGTAGTGCGGCTCCAGGCGGGTCGGCGCATTGCGCATCGCTTCCAGATAGAAGTCGTGAATGCGGGCCTGATTCAAGATGACATGCGGGAATTCCGACAGCCCGTCCTCGGTATCCTGGATGCGCCCGCTGCGGGCTATCTCGCGGGGATTTTCAGGATCCGGCTTCCAGAAGGATGTTTCGTTGACCCAGTAGGCCTCCTTCAGCACCTTTTCGCTGAAACCGAAGGCCTCGAACATCTCCATCGTGCGACAGGCGATGCCGTCGGCCTGACCGAGTTCGAGCGGGCCCGGCTTCTGGTCGACAATCATCGTGGTGATATCCGGAAAGGCGGCAAGTTGCGCAGCGAGCGTCAAGCCAGCCGGGCCGCATCCGATGATCAGGACGTCCACCTCTGTTGTCGCCGAGCCGGCGGGCATGCCTCCTGCTTCTGGTCTTGCCGGAGGCGCTATGGCGGGATCACCGGTGCGAAAGCCGTCGAGATGAAACTGCACGAAATCCTCCCACTCGCCTATGCATTATGATAAGTATACGTATCAAATGGGTGTGGTCAATGGTAGGACTGCAGAGGGCCCTCGTGGATCAGGCTTGGCTGGAATTCAGCTGCTTGAGATGGCGTTCCCATGCAATCGCGTGGGTCACGATCAGATCGAGATCGTCGAGCTCCGGCGTCCAGCCCAGTTCCCGTCGGGCAATGGCGGCATCGGCGACGACGGTGACGGCGTCACCGGGACGACGCTCCCGCTCGCGCACGTCGAAATCAAAACCGGTCACTTTCTTCACGGTGTCGATGACCTCGCGCACGGAATAGCCACGGCCATAGCCGCAGTTGGCGAGCAGGCTACCGCCGCCATTGCGAAGGCGGGCAAGCGCCAAGCGATGTGCCCGCACCAGATCGGTGACATGGATGTAATCGCGGATGCAGGTGCCGTCCGGCGTAGGGTAATCGCCGCCGAACACCTCCATGAAATCGCGCTTGCCGGTCGCCGTTTCGCAAGCAACCTTGATCAGATGCGTCGCACCGCGCGTGGATTGTCCGGTGCGCAGGCGCGGATCGGCGCCGCACACGTTGAAATAGCGCAGCGCCGTATAGGCGAAATCGTGGGCGGCGGCGGTGTCGCGTAGCATCCACTCCGTCATCAGCTTCGATGCGCCATAGGGCGATTCCGGCTGGGTGGGCATGTCCTCGGTCACGGGCACCTTTTGCGGTGTGCCGTAAACGGCGGCCGTGGAGGAAAAGATGAAGTGAGGAACGCCGGCACGGACGGTGCTCTCCAGCAGCGATCGCGTCTTGGAGGTGTTGTTCTCGTAATAGGTAAGGGGGTCGGCGACGGAGTCTGGCACGACGACAGAGCCGGCAAAATGTATGATGGCATCGACGCCATTATCGCGGATGGTGGATTCGACGAGGTCCTGGTCGGCGATGTCGCCAACGACGAGCTTCGCCTCCGGAGCGACTGCCCAGTCGAAGCCCGTGCTCAGCCGGTCGAGGACGACGACTTCTTCACCCGCATCGAGCAGTTCCCAGACCATGTGGCTGCCGATATAGCCGGCGCCGCCGGTGACGAGTACGGACATGCATGACCCCAATGACAAGCTGCGTTCGACAAGCCGATGCCGCGTCGCTGCCGCGAACATCGCCGTTGGACTTAATCGAAAGCGCTAGCGGGGCGCAATGCCGAGAAGCCGGGTGATGCCGCTTCGCTTCTTCTTGGGAGCGACGGCCGCGGCGAGCTGCGCCTGCAGATCAAGCACCTGTTGCTCGAGTTCGGCGATGCGTGCATCGCGTTGGGCGAGAGCTGGGGCAAAATAGGAGCTTCGCTCCGCCTCATAGGCTTCGGCAGTCTGCTCCAGATGGGCAATGCGCTGCTGCCTTGCCTCTAGCTGCGGCTCGTACCAGGTGGAGCGCACATTGTCGTACCGGCCAACCTCCTCCTTCAATTTGACGAGTTCCGGCTCATACCAGTTCACGCGCTTGTCTTCGTAATCGTCCGCACGCTCGGAGAGCTCGTGGATGATGTTGGACATACGGCGCATCTGTTCGGCGTAATGCATGAGGCGCCGCCGCATGACAGCCTGCTCGCTGCTCTCTGCCGGCGGCTGCTTCGAATTGGCCGAGGAGCCGCTCTGCCGCTTCGTCATCGGCTCATAAACATGGCCATTGCCATTCATGCCATCGTTCCCGTGCATCACATCGCTCTCGCGGTTTCCAGCAGCTATTCGATCAGTTTGGTGGGTTGGCCGCGTTCAGCTTCTGCCCGCCGATGAGAATCGGTCCGGCTGGCGGCGGTTTGGTCGCCCGCACTCCATTGGCGCGCTGGATGCCCCGCTCCGGCGAAATCCGGCTTTCCGAAGTCACAGGATCAGTAAAGATCTGATCGACCCGGGTTTGGTGCTCACTGATCGAATGTCGGCTTTCCATCAGCTTGCGTGCGTTGTCCGATCTGCGTCGCGTTGCAACGGGATCGGCGTAAAGCTCGGCTACCGCGGCCAGATAGGCGGATGCGAGTGCGTCGTCGTCGATCAAGTCTGGAACGAGAAATCCGGTTTGAAAGCTTACCGCTTCTCCGATGCCGCCAACGGCCGGCGCGATGACCGGCAAGCCCGCGCTCATGGCCTCCAACACCACATTGGGAAGCCCATCGAACGCTGCCGTGTAGATCAGGGCATCGTAGCTCTCGACATCTAGGGCCGACAGGCCATCGAAGGTGCCGTGGTAGACAAGGTTGGGCAAGTTCCGGAGGCATTCAGGTTCAGAGCCGACCCCCAAATTGCCAAAGACGTCGACGACCAACCCAGGCTGACTGGTTTGGAGGCCCCGAGCGATTTCAGCCAGAAGCTCGGGCCGTTTCTGGCGATCGATGCGCGACGCCCAAAGCAGCCGTCCATTCGGCGCCGCTAGGTCCGAGAATACGCGCCGCTCATCGCTGCATGCTGCGTAGAGAGCGTGAAGCTTAGGGGTGAAATGATCGCCCAGTCGCACTTTCAGATCGGTCAGGATCGCCTGATGGTCGGAAACGATGCCATTGAAACTGTGGCCAGCCTCGGTGATGAGATCAAAGCCAAAGCCGTTCTCGAACCTGAGGCCATGAATCGTGTCGATGGCTTCGCAGAAATGGTAGAAGTAGGTTGAGACGTCACACAGCCGATCGGCATGGTTGCGCATGAACGCATCGACATATTCGCAGTGTTTCAGATGCAGGCGCTTCAGCCCGGCTTGATGCTGGATGATGCGGAGCGTGATCGTTTCGATGTCGGCTTCGCTCAGCCCCGTGATGCCGAGGCTGTGCAGATCGACAAACAGGCTGTCATTCGGCAGGCGATCCACCCAGTGATGATGGGCGATGCGCTGGCCGCCGAGCACGAGGCAGCGCGTGTCGGGCCGTTTGGCCTTCAGGGCCGAAAGAACCGACAGGATGAACTTCTCGCCCCCGCCGCGCGTAAGGTAGGGGACAAGCAGGATGTCGGTGAATTCCTGGCCGGCAAGGATGCCGCAAAGCTCGAAATATGCACGTGACAGTCCGGCAGGTTGCGTGAAGTTCGTGCTGCCGTGTTTGTTTTTCAGGATCCCGAGACTGATCGCGGGATCGATGGCGTTGGCTGCTGCCACGAGGTCTGCCATTCCGGGCAGATCGACGAAGGCTGCTGCTGAGAAGGTCGGCGGCAGGCTGCGCGGCCGGTCGCCGTTGAAATCAGCCCAGGCGATCTTGTGGAACCGTGCCGGTTCAAAGAAGGGGCTTGGCGGAATGAGGCCCGGTGTCTCGGCGCGAAAGCGTCGGCTCATGCTCCTCTGGCGTTCGCGATAGAAGACCAGCGCGTCTTTGGCGACCACGATGTCGTAGCCTTGCGCGACTGCCGAACAGTTGAAATGCCAGTCCTCGTAGGCGTAGCCGGATTGGTAGGAGACGTCGGCGAAGTGCAATTCGTTGAAGGCTTCGCGATAGAGCATGATCCGCGAGACGAACGGGTGGTTGTCCATCATGGCCGCGGCGCCGACGACCTTCAGCGGCAGGAATTGCCACACGTAGCACGTGGTGCCGAAACCCAGATAGAATTCGGGGCAGATGATCGACTTTGGTCCGCCGGCCTTCAGTGCGGCGTGCATGCGATGGAAATAGTCGAAGCCGATGAGATCATCTCCGTCGGCAGTTGCGATGATGGCGCCGCGAGCCGCATCGATGCCCGCATGACGCGAGGGGCCGAGCGAGCCGTGCGCGACCTCTATGACCTGAAAATGATCAAAAACGGTGAGGTCGACGCTCGACAGCGCCGATCGCATGTCTGCATCGGCGTTGTCGAGCACGACGACAAGCTCCATCCGCAGGCCGAACTGCGCTGCGTATTGCATCGCCTCCTGCAAGGATCGAAGTGTCCGCAGCAAGTAACGGGCTTCATCATGTAGGTTCAAAACAACCGATATGTCGACCCTGGCTGAAGTCTTGGTCGGTTTGTTCGGGGAAGAGCTGGCCGCCCGCTCGCGATCGATTTGGATTTTCACGCGGCCTCTCAATGCCGCCATGGCCTTGGAATCGTTCAATGTGCCCACCCCTACGCAAGGGCACACCGTTGCATTGCGCACCTGTTGCATGATGCGCTTATCCCCGAGCCCCAGAAGAATAGTATGATAAGAAATCTGTTAAATAAAGGGGAATTCTATGGACAAAACGAATAACTTAAAAATCCCCTATATTCTTATGGCTCAGGCACAGAAACATGTCACCCATAACGAAGCTCTACTTATGATCGACGCGCTCATGCAGATGGGCGTGCAAAGCAGAGCAATGAGTGAACCTCCGGCAGACCTTGCGGATGGCGCGCGCTTCATCGTGCCGGAAACGGCTGCCGGCGCCTGGATCGGCCAGCACGCCAAGATTGCAGCCTGGCAGGATGGCGGGTGGCGGTTCTACCAGCCGGTCGAAGGCTGGATCGCGTTCTGCTCGGACGAAAATCGGCTTCTCGTCTTCCATGAGGGCGCGTGGCAGGTCCTGGAATTCAGTTTCGACTTTGCCGAGCGTCTCGGGATCAACGCCACGGCAGATGGACCCAATCGCCTGGCGCTTGCCGGAGACGCATCGCTCTTCAACCATGAAGGCGCCGGTCATCAAGTGAAGATCAACAAGGCGACAGCGACCGACACAGCGAGCATCCTCTATCAGACCGGCTTCTCTGGGCGTGCCGAATTCGGGCTGACCGGCGACGACGATTTCCATCTCAAGGTTTCCGGTGACGGCGAGACCTTTATCGAGGCGATGGTTGTGCAATCGGCCACCGGGGTGGCGTCATTTCCTGCCGGCATTTCCGGTGTGCGCGAGCGGCTGATCGCCCCGCGCACGCTCTTCGTCGCATCCGGCGGATCCGATGCAGCGGACGGCCTGAGCCCTGACACAGCTTTCGCGACACTGCAGCGGGCGGCGGATGCGGCCCATATGCTCGACTGCATGACGTTCGACGTCACGATCCAGCTTGGCGCGGGCACGCATTCTGGTGCAGCCGTGTTGCGCCCTCTCGTCGGTGGTGGGTCATTGCGCATCGAAGGCAACGACGCGGATCCGTCGACCGTCGTCATCTCGTCGAGCATCCTTGCCGGTGGCGGCGCCCGAGTCCTGGTTTCCGGCGTCCGGTTTGTCATGGCGTCGCCCTGGATGAGCGCGTTGACGGTCCAGGAGGGAGCGATGCTGACGCTCGGGGTGGTGGATTTCGGACCTTGCGGTGCGAATGGATCCCATATTGCCGGCACCGGCTTCGGCCAGATCAATTTCCTTGGCGACTATACGATCTCCGGCGGTGCGTTGAGGCACTTCAACCTGTCCGGCCATCTCATGGTCACGAGCAACAACCAGACGGTGACGCTGGTCGACGATCCCGCCTTCATCGAGGAATTCGCATTCGTCTCCAACGGGGCAGTGCTCTCGCTTTGGAACGCGACGTTCTCGGGCACGGCGACCGGGCGGCGCTATACCGCCACGACCAACGGCACCATCAGTCTTTTTGGAGCAGGCGAAGCATTTTTGCCGGGCAACAGCGCCGGGATCGTCAATGCGGGAGGCATTCTCGCTTAGATCCTGCAGAAATTAAGCGAGAATCGACGTCCTGCCCTGCTTCGGACGTCGTCGGGTTGCGTGCCGTTCCAGTCCATGCATGGATGTGATCGTTCAAATCCGCATGCACCGAGTCGGGGCTGGCGGTCAGTTCGAGTAGACAGTGCATGACCCAATCCTGGGCCCCGGTGCGTTTTGTCCGGCAGAGGTTTGCGCAATCCCTCTGGCGCCAAATCATTGCCTTGTCCGGATACTTCGACCGCGATTGGTATCTGCTCGCCTATCCAGACGTGCTCCGCACCGGGCGGGATCCGCTCGATCATTTTCTGCGGCATGGTCACGAAGGACGCTCGCCGGGGCCGCGTTTCGATGCGGCTGCCTACCTCGCGCGTTATGAGGTGATCGGCAATCCGCTCGTCCACTACCTTATGCATGGCCGTCGCAAGGGCTTTGAGGTCCGACCGCCTTCGCCGAGTGACGCAGATCGGGTGGTCGCTTCGGGTTTCTTCGATGCGGAATTCTATCTGGACACCAATCCCGACGTTCGGCGGGCCAACTATCCGGCGCTCCTACACTACATGCTGCACGGCGCTCTCGAAGGTCGCTCGCCGGGTCCGGATTTCGATGCGCAATGGTATCTCATGCGTAATCCCGACATCGTGGGGATGCATCCGCTTTTGCACTACATCGACTACGGCCGTTTCGAAGGGCGCAAGCCGCGCCGTCCGGATGGTGCGCTGAAGGCCGCGCGAGAAGCCATCGCCAGCGTCGAGGATCTCGACGTGGCGCTTTATGGCGCTGATTACTTCGCGCATGCGGATTATCTGGAAGTCGTCGATGGAGCGGCACACAACCGGCTGGAGCGGGCACTGACCGCGCTTGTCGACCAGATCGAACACGTGCCGGAACGGATTGTTTTCATGCCCTGGCTCGTGCGCGGAGGTGCCGAACGCGTGGCAGCCCATGCGGTGCGCGCGATGGCTGAGCGGCTGGGTCCCCAAAAGGTGCTCGTCATCCTGGCCGATTACGACCTGGAAAATGCCCGCGACATGATTGCGCCGGATATACCGGTTCTGTCCTTCTCGCGCGTCGATCCGGATCTCTCGCATGATGAGCGGGTGCGTCTGGTCGAACTTCTGGTCCGGGGATTTCGTCCGGAGGCGATCCTCAATGTGAACAGCCGGGCGTGCTGGGACGCAATCCTACAGAAAGGGCGGGTGCTTGCCCGGTATACGCGGCTCTACGGAGCGCTCTTCTGTGCGGATTTCACGCCGGACGGGCGACGTGCCGGCTACAGCGATCTCTATCTGCGCGACTGCCTGGCGCACCTTTCAGGGGTCTATTTCGACAACGCCGACCATCGAGACGAGCTGATCCGATCTCTCGGGATTCCTCAAACGCTCGCATCGAGGCTGGTCGTGGCACGGCAGCCGGCTCCTGCAGGTCGGGCTTTGCCACAACGAAAGTTAGCGGGTCGGCAAAGGGTCATCTGGGCGAGCCGGCTCAGTCGCCAGAAGAACATCCCGCTCTTGCTTCGTATCGCTCGTGCCGTGCCTGAATTCGATTTCGAGATATTCGGCAAGGGCGATGCACAGCACGAAACGATGATGACGGAGGCCGCACGCGAGATCGTAAATCTTCGCTACCACGGTGCGTTCGACGACTTCTCGGCGCTGCCGCTGACGGAAGCGGACGTATTTCTCTACACGTCGCATTGGGACGGGCTGCCGAACATCTTGCTGGAGGCGGGGGCATGCGGGCTGCCTGTCGTTGCGCCCAATGTGGGGGGATAAGCGAACTGATCGACGACAACACTGGTTACCTCATCGACGATCCCGATGCGCTGCAGGGCTTCGTTTCAGCGTTGCGCGCGATCGGCAGAGATCCGGCTGAAGCCCGGCAGCGTGCGGGGCGCCTGCAAAAGCGCGTCGCGGATGTGCATAGCTGGGCGGGCTATGTCCGCATGCTCGAAGCCGAGCCAAGACAGGGAGGGCTGTTGCATGTCGGTGGCGCCTGACATTACCGCAGTTCTCAATGCACATCGTGAAGGTTTGCTTGCCCATGCGTCGCTCACCAGCATGAAGCGGGCAATCGCCGCTGCAGCCGAAGCGGATATCCGTGTCGAACTCCTATGTATTCTCGATCGCGGCGATGATCTGACGCGCGCAGTCATCAAAGGCGGACTCAGGCAAGACGATCGCCTGATCGAGGTTGCCTATGGGGATCTCGGCCGATCGCGCAACACTGCCGTCGAAGAAGCGCGCGGCGCCCATATCGCGTTTCTGGATGCCGATGATTTCTGGGCAACGAGCTGGTTGGTGCGTGCTCATGCGGAAGCGACGAAGCGGGCCGACCCCATCGTGTGGCACCCGGAAGTCTGTGCGTTCTTCGATGGCACCAAGCACATCCTGCACCATGTGGACATGGAGTCACCGTCCTACAGGCCCGTGGTGCTGATGGATCAGAATTACTGGACGGCGCTCAGTTTTGCCCGACGCAGCATTTATCTGGACACGCCCTATCCGCCCTCGGATATTCCAGGGGGTGTCGGCTTCGAGGACTGGGCCTGGAACAAGATGACCATCTGCAAGGGCGTCCTGCACAAGATCGTGCCCAACACCGGTCACGTCATCCGGCGCCGGACCTTTTCGCTGTCGCATGTGACTTTGGCGTCGCAGGCGGTGCCGCATTCGATGGGCTATCTGCGCCATCTCGTGGAAAGCAGGCAGCGCTCGGCAAAGTCCAAGCAGCGGTGACGCGTCAGTCGCCCGAGCCTTCCCGCCACATATCCATTTTGCGCCGCTCGCGCTTTGTCGGACGGCCCGTTCCGGGTTCCCGAATGGGCGCCAGGGCCGTGGGCAGGCTGTCGGCCGATTTTTCAACGACGGGCGTAAGATCCTCGTAGAGGGTTCGCGCTTCCTCGGCCGGGCCGCGACGAATGCCCGGCGCCGATATCTTCAGAATGCGCACGGTTCTGTCCAGCGTGATCGTCAGCGTATCACCGAGACGAACCTGGTGGCTTGCCTGGTCGATCTTGTCGCCATTGACCCGGATGCGTCCGTTCTGGGCGAGCTTTGCTGCCAGCGTCCGTGACTTGACCACACGCGCGAAGAACAACCACTTGTCGATGCGCTGGCGGTCTTCGGTCATTGGCGCCTGCTACTTCCCAAGCTTGTCCTTGAGGGCTGCGAGCTTCGCGAAGGGTGAATCCGGATCGATCGGACGTTCCTTGCGGGGTGGCCGCGCCGCCATGGGGGCCGGACGCTCCGCATCCTTGCCCTTGCGATTGCCAGGGTGACCGCCGCGCTTTTCCTTGCCCTTGCCGCCCGGCGCATGATTGTCGCGGCGACGATGCTGCTGCTTGTCGCGTGCCGGCGGTTCGCCGCCTGCAGGCGTGGCGCCGGCCTCGGCAGTGCCTCCAACAGGCCGACGTCCACGACCCTGCTTCTGGCGCTGCGGCCGCTGCGTCTCCGGCCGGTTGCCGGCCGGTCGCCAGAGCAGCACGGGCTTCGGCTGCTCTTCTTCGCCTGCTTCGGCCGCGGCAACTGGTTCCGCCGGCGCTTCTGCGGCAGGGGCGGAAGCTTCGGTTTCCGTGGATGCCGATTCGGACGCTGGCTCGTCGCTGGCCGGCGTCTCCTGATCGTCGGTCGCGGTAGGCTGTGTCTCGGCGTCGGAAGTCGTTTCGGAAGGAGCCTCGGCGGCCTGTTCTTCGCTCGGCGCTTCCTGCCGAGCCAGGTAGGTGGCGGCCTCTTCGGCGCTCACTTCATCTGCGCGGTAGCCGAGGCCTTTCAGGATTTCTTCGATATCGCTGACCGTTGCGCCGAGAATCGACAGCATGGCGGGCGTCGTGGTGAAGCGGCGACCATCGTAAGCGCCTTCCGGACGACTGCCCGTTCCTGGCTTCCAGTTGAGGGCCGGACGGATCAGGTCTGCCAGACGCTCGAGGATATCGATGCGAACGGCACGCTTGCCGAGAAAGCGGAAGCCGGCGAGCTTGTAGAATGTGCGCTCGTAGCCGGGTTCTGTGACAACGGAGGTGCGGCCGGCAGCGAGGGCGGGGATGAGCTCGCCATAGCCTGGCTGGTCGATGCCGTCGTTCTTGAGGGCCCAGAGCAGCGTGATCAGTTCCGCCGGCGCAGGCTTCAAGAGGGCCGGCATGAAGATGTGGTAGGCGCCGAAGCGCACGCCATAGCGGCGCAACTGGGCACGGGCATCCTGATCGAGCGCCTTGACGTCGTCGGCGACATCGCGGCGGAAGAGCACGCCGAGCGCCTCGACCAGCTGGAAAGCGAGGCCGCGGCCGAGGCCGTCGATGTCCTCGGCGCGCGACAGATCGTCGAGCGGCTTGAGAACGGTTGCGATGTGGTGCTGAACGAAGCGCTCAATGCGTGCAGCCACATGGGTGCGTGCCGTGCCGCTCAGATGATCGTCGGCCAGAAGCACCACGCGCGGACGCAGCATGTCGTCGCCTGAGGTCAAGCGGGCAATCGGCTCGCCGACCCAGCGCACGGTCGCGTCGGAGCCGATCGCGAAGTCGCTGTTGCCGGCGGCGTACAGACGCGCAGCACGTGCTTCATATTCGATCGAAAGTGCCTTTTGCGCGGCGCCCAGGACGGCCTTGGCGTCCGGCCCCTCGGCTTCGCTGTCGGGGGTAAACCGAAAGCCGGCGAGCTGGCCGACAAGATGGCCCTCGACATAGACGTCGCCATCGACACTGATTTGAGCTTCGAGCATTGCATTTTCTCTCAGGCGCTTCATGAGAACGGATGTCCTGCGGTCAACGAAGCGTTTCGTCAACCTTTCGTGCAGAGCATCGGACAGACGATTCTCGATTTCTCGAGTCTTTTCCTGCCAGTGTGTCGGATCGGCAAGCCAATCCGGGCGGTGGGATACGTAGCTCCATGTCCGAATTTGCGACACACGGGCGGAAAGCGTGTCTATTTCGCCATCGGTGCGATCGGCGCGGCGGACCTGCTCGGCCATGAAGTCTTCGTTGACCGAGCCGAGCTGCACCAGATCGGCAAAGAGCGTCGCGATGAGGTCGGCGTGCTGTGCGGGCGCAATCCGGCGATAATCGGGCAGGGCGCAGGCATCCCACAGCCGGGCGACGCGCTCGGGCGTTGTCGCAAGATCGCGAATTTCCGGATAATTCACCAGATAATCAAGCGCCTGTTGATCGACCGCCGGCAGGGCGCGCGTCAGGCCCTGGGTGGGCGGCAGACGATCGAGCGAGCGACGGAGCGCCTGCAAATCGGCAAAATCCATGTCCTTGCTGCGCCATTGCAGGATGCGAACGGGATCGAAGACATGTGCTTCGATGCGCTCGACGGTTTCCTCGCCGAACGGATCCACCCGACCCGTGACGCCAAAAGTCCCGTCGCGGACATGGCGCCCCGCGCGACCGGCGATCTGGCCGAGTTCGGCAGGGTTCAAGGGTCGATACTGATAGCCGTCGAATTTGTGGTCCTGGGCAAAGGCCACATGGTCGAGATCGAGATTGAGGCCCATGCCGATGGCATCGGTCGCCACGAGATAATCGACATCGCCGTTCTGGTAGAGCTCGACCTGCGCATTGCGGGTTCTCGGGCTGAGCGCGCCGAGCACCACGGCGGCGCCGCCGCGCTGCCGGCGGATGAGTTCGGCAATCGCATAGACTTCATCGGCGGAGAAGGCGACGACGGCGGAGCGTCGCGGCAGGCGGGTGATCTTTCGCGCGCCGGCATATTGCAACTGTGACAGGCGTGGGCGCTCCACCACTGTCAGGCCGGGCAGCAGCTTTTCCAGAATGCCGCGCACGGTGTTTGCGCCGAGCAGCAGCGTTTCGTCCGTTCCGCGCAGATGCAGAATGCGGTCGGTGAAAACATGGCCGCGCTCGAGATCGCCGGCGAGTTGCACTTCGTCAATCGCGACAAAGGCTGCGCTGGTGCGGCTCGGCATGGCTTCCACCGTGCAGACGGAGTAGCGCGCCTTGGGCGGAACGATCTTTTCCTCGCCGGTGATCAGCGAAACGTGCTGTTCACCCACCCGGGCAGCGATCCGGCCATACACTTCCCGCGCCAGCAACCGCAAAGGCAGGCCGATGACGCCACTGCCATGCGCGATCATGCGCTCGATCGCGTAATGCGTCTTGCCGGTGTTGGTCGGTCCCAGGACCGCCGTCACACCCCGACCGGAAAAGACGGGTGGCTGGTTCTTTTCGGGCATCCGACGGTCGGATGTCACTGGTGAATGGGGCAAGGCGTCCTTCCTGCCCGAAACCGGACGTGGGCTTGGCAGCGCTCCATATGGGCCTGTTGCCGCCCAAATGCGAGCAGGTCCGTCAGGCGCCAAAAGCACAAGCACGATTGGGGCATCTGGAACAGGCGCGGAACGAAAGAACGACGAATCGCTGACTCTAACGGATTCCGGGTTTGTTCACCGCAACATCTATGCCGCGTGGCGGCTGGCGCGTCTAGATCGTGAATCTTTTGAAGCATTTGGCGGTTGATGTTGTCCGCACGGGAGAATGCGGGCGAGGACTCCGAATCGAGAGGGAGTCAAGCCATGCGGTGAAGGTGACGGGCCAGGTCGCGAGAAAGGGATCGGCCGCGAAAGCGCCCGATCCCGATGAGCGATAGATCGGTTTTCTCAGTAACCGCGCGGACAGGCTGCCACATACCGGCGGCCGTAGCTGTCGCGATAGTAGCACTGGCCCGGCTGTTCGGATGCGCGGCCGATCAAAGCGCCGGCTGCGCCACCAAGCGCTGCGCCGACGATCGCGCCTTCGGTATCGCCAACGGCCCCGCCGACAGCGCCACCGGCAACGGCACCGATCACGGCACCTTCCTGGGTCGGGGTGCAGGCGGCCAATGCGGCGGTCATAAGGATTGCAGACAG
Source organism: Georhizobium profundi (assembly GCF_003952725.1). Classification (NCBI taxonomy): domain Bacteria; kingdom Pseudomonadati; phylum Pseudomonadota; class Alphaproteobacteria; order Hyphomicrobiales; family Rhizobiaceae; genus Georhizobium; species Georhizobium profundi. Next base: position 815,830 of record NZ_CP032509.1, read on the forward strand.
GATCTTTTTCATTTTGGTTTTCTCCGAGCGTCCCACTGCAAAAGTAATTACGGCAAGTGCTTGTTCCGTCAAGGAGCAGGATGACAGAGACTTTTGCCTGTCAGGCGCGACGCAGGTTCAAGCGCTCTGCCCGGAGCACGAGCTCGGCATCGCGGGCAAAGGCGTTCAAAAGGGGATTGAACAGCTGCGGCGCGTGCCAGAATGCGGCATGACCCGTTGCGGGGATCAGGTGGGAGCGATCACGCCACAGATTGGCGAAGGGGATCGTTTCGAGATAGCTCAAGCGAACAAATGGATCGAGGACGCCGTTGACGAGCGCGATCGGCATCGACGACGTTTCCACCAGTCGTCTCTGATCGGCGCCGTGTCCATGCATGAGGCTGCGCAGGAAATTGACGCGCAGGCGTCCGTCCGTCCGCGCAATCGTCGTCAGGAATTTCGGGTCGAACGCATCGCCGAAACACAATTGCGCGAACCGCGTCACGTCGCGTTCGGAGAAGTGGCGCTTGGAGGTGAGCAGGATGTCGAAGCTCGGCTGAAAACCGCGCAGCAGTCCGAGCGGGCCGAGCGAGACAGGAGGCGTGCCCGATAGCAAGAGAGCGACCGGGATGCTTGTGGTTGCTGCGATCTGCAGCGTTACATGGCCGCCAAGCGACCAGCCGAAGAAGACCGCTCTGCTGACGCCGATCGACGTCAGGGTTTCCGTGACGACGCCGGCCAAACCCTTCAACGTGTAGGTCTTGTCCGGTGTTGCGGCGTCCGAGGAGAGGCCATGGCCCGGAAGCTCGATCGCTACCAAGCGGTAGTGGCTCAAGATCGGGTCTGCGAACTGACGATGAAAGACGTCGATCGAGCTGCCGGAGCCGTGAAGCAGAACGATCGGCAAACCGTCGCCGCCGGTGTCGCGCACCCGCAGCGCCGCATCGCTTGTGGTTATCATCCGATCGATTGGCGCCATGGCCATTGTCCCATTCAGTAGCGTCCCATGTTGACACGAGGCCCTCTAGATTTCGTGTAAGGGAATGGTCAAGGAAGCGTTAGCAGAACGACATATTACGGTTGTGTTCAGAAAGCTGTGCTACTTCAGCATGTTGCGCTTGCCATCCCTGGACACCCCGGTTAGCGTCCCAAAACCGCGCCAGACAGTCGTTGATGATGAACAGTCAGACCCTCCTAGATCTCGCCAGCATTCTTCTCGGCCTCGTCGTCGTCGGTCAGTTCACCTGGGCGATGCGGTTTCATTTCACCACCGAAAAGATGCCGCCTGCCGCGAAGATGATTTCCGTGATCAGCATCGCGATGATCGCCCTTTTCATCTATCTGCTGATGACGCGCGTGCAGCCGGTCGGAGCCCATGTGGCAGGACTTTTGATGATGATCGGGGCATCGTTGCTGTTCGTCAGTGCGATCCGGGCATCGAAAAAGGCGCGGCTCTGGTACGTCTTCGAAGGCCGCAGCCCAAATACGCTCGTCACCGATGGGCCCTACCGATATCTTCGTCACCCGTTCTACGTCTCCTATCTGGTTCTGTGGTCCGGCTGGGCACTGACCACGTTCTCTCTCGTCTCGATCCTTCCGGTCATGATCATCGCGCTCGTCTATATGCGGGCGGCGAAGGGCGAGGAGGCGTCCATTGCCGCCTCGCCGCTGGCGCATGACTACGCTGCCTACAAGCGGCGCGCGGGTTTCTTCTGGCCTAAATTCGGCAGCTCTTCCTGATCGGCGGCAACCGCGTCCTCAATGAAGCGGGTAAAGGCATCGACCTTTGCCGGTAGCCGCTCATAGGGCGGATAAAATGCCGTCAGCCAGATCATCTCGGGCGGCCAATCGGGAAGCACCTGCACCAGGCGGCCATCAATGAGCGCCTCCTCCATGATGAAGCGCGGCAACAGCACGATGCCTTCGCCGGCGATTGACAGATCCGCCAGAAGCTCTCCGTTGTTGCAGGCAAGCTTCGAGGCGATGCTCACGTCGGCTCTCTCGTCGCCATTGCGCAGGCGCCAGATCTGCGGATCGTTCGAGTTCGAATAGGCGAGACAATTGTGCCGGGCCAGTTCCTGCGGCTTGGCGGGGCTGCCACGCCTGGCAACGTAATCCGGTGACGCTGCGAGCACGCGGGGCACCTCGCAGATCTTGCGCCAGATGGTGGAGCGATCGGTGGGCGGACCCGAGATGCGGAGGGCCATGTCGTAGTCGTCCCGCAAGATGTCGACGAAGCGATCGGTCAGGTCCATGGCCAGCGTCAGCTCCGGATAAAGGATGCGAAATCGCGCGATCGCATCCGGGAGGAAGCGCATGCCGAAGGATAGCGGGGCGCTGACCTTCAGCGTGCCGCGCAGCGTATGCTGTTCGTCGCGCACGGCGTCCGTCGCCTGGTCGATCTGGCGAACGGCCGTGCGCATGCGGTCTGCGTAGATGGCGCCGGGTGCGGTCAGCGCCACCTTGCGCGTGGTGCGCACAAACAGTTGCACGCCGAGTTCTTCTTCCAGTTCGGCCACCTGCCTGGTGACCACAGAACGCGACAGGTTCAGCGCCCGCGACGCATCGGCGAAGCTCGACCGTTCCGCGACCTCAAGAAAGATACGGCTGCGCTCGAGATGTCCCATCATTGCCTTCCAACTGTTCTGAATCTGGCAACAGATAATAGCAGATTATCGTACTAGAAAAGACAGTGGAAGATCGCGACATTGGGTCCAACAGTTCACATGCCCTCTCAGGCAGAAAGGAATTTTCGATGTTGAACGAGATCAGAGGCCTGCACCACGTCACGTCGATGGCTGCGGATGCACGCGAGAACAATCGCTTTTTCACCGACACGCTCGGCCTGCGCCGGGTGAAGAAAACCGTAAATTTCGACGCGCCCGATGTCTATCACCTGTATTATGGCGACGAAGTCGGCACGCCGGGTTCGGTCATGACCTATTTCCCGTTCCCGAACATCCGCCGCGGTCGCCCGGGCACGGGTGAAGTCGGAAAGACCGTCTTCGCCGTCCCGCAGGGTGCGCTGCCGTTCTGGAAAGAGCGTTTCCAGAAAATGGGCGTCAGTGGTCTAAAGGAAGAGGAACTCTTCGGCGAGAAGCGCCTGCATTTTGCCGGGCCCGATGGTGACGGTTTTGCGCTTGTTGAAACCAGCGACGACGACCGCCAGCCCTGGACCGGCAATGGCGTCGGTGACGATGTCGCGATCCGCGGGTTTCACTCTGCCGCCATGCGGCTGCGGGACGATGGCGCGACCGGCGAACTTCTGAAGTTCATGGGCTATAGCGAAATTGAAGCGCGCGACGGCGTTAAGCGGTTCGCGATCGACGGCGGCAACGGTGCACATCGCATCGACATCGAAACCATGCCGAACATCGCCCATGCGGACCAGGGTGCCGGCTCGGTGCACCATATCGCCTTCGCGGTCGACAATCGCGACAGCCAGCTGGCGGTGCGCAAGGCATTGATGGACACGGGATACCAGGTGACGCCGGTAATCGACCGGGATTATTTCTGGGCGATCTATTTCCGCACGCCTGGTGGAGTCCTCTTCGAAGTCGCCACCAACGAGCCGGGCTTCGAGCGCGACGAAGACCGGGCGCATCTCGGTGAAGCGCTCAAGCTGCCGCGCCAGCATGCGCATCTTCGCCCGTATCTCGAAAACACGCTGCAGAAGATCGACGGTGCAGCGGGAGCTGCTGCATGAGCCTGCAGTCCTACCAGCATCGCACCCGGCCTGGCGCGCCGGGTGCGCCGATCCTTTTTGCCTTTCACGGGACGGGCGGCGACGAGAACCAGTTTTTCGATTTTGCCGCCCGGCTGATGCCACAGGCAACGATCGTCTCGCCTCGTGGTGATGTGTCGGAGGGTGGCGCACTGCGCTTCTTCCGCCGCAAGGCCGAAGGTGTGTACGACATGGACGATCTGGCGCATCGGCGGGATGCTCTCGCTGCGTTCGTCGCTGCGCATCGCGATGAGGCCAAGGCGGGCGCCGTCTATGGCCTCGGCTACTCCAATGGTGCCAATATCCTGGCGGCCATGATGCTGGAGAACGGTGCGCTTTTCGACGGCGCCGTGCTCATGCATCCGCTGATCCCGTGGGCGCCGGCGGCCAATGCGGCCCTCAAGGACCGGGACATCGTGATTACGGCCGGCCGTCGCGATCCGATCTGCCCGCCGGCCGAGACGCAGGCGCTGGCCGATTACTTCTCGGCACAGGGCGCAGCGGTCAAGCTCGAATGGCACGAAGGCGGGCATGACATCCGTCCGAACGAAGTGGAAGCCGCTCAAGCCTTCGCGTCTCGTCTCGGGGTCAGTGCCTGAGTTCAGAACGTGTTCGACACAACGCAACGACGCGGCCTCGTACTGAAGCCGCGTCGTTCTTGTTTCTGGCAGGCTTGGTTTTGGTGTCAGGCAGGCCTGGCTTCGCCGACCGTGTCTGCCACGACAGCTCCCCGCTCGCCCATGCGACGGCCTGGACCTACGGTCGTGTCGTTCAAAGTCTGGTGCTCGATCTCGGCGTTCAACTGCGCGCCGACCAGCAGAATGATGACTGAAATCCAGGTCCAGGTCATGAAGCCGATGACGGCACCGAGCGAGCCGTAGGTGGCGTTATAATCCGCGAAATTCTGCAGGTAGAAGGAGAAGGCGGCCGAGGCAGCGATCCACACGATGGTCGCAAGCACCGAACCGGGGACGAGCCAGCGCCATCTCGCCGGCCGCCTGCTTGGCCCGAATCGGTAGACGAGCGTGATGCCGACTGCGATCATGGACAGTAGGATCGGCCAACGCAGCCATGCGATCATCAGATCGGCCTGACGTTCCAGACCCATGAAAGCGATGATCGCTGGCACGACACCCACTGTGAAAATCAGCGCGATCGCCACCATCAGACCGCCGAGCGTGAAGGCTGCAGAGAGGAGATTGAGCTTGATGAAGCTGCGCTTCTCTTCCTCCGCATAGACGATGTTCATCGCATCGAAGAGCGTCTTGATGCCGTTGTTCGCACTCCACAGCGCGATCATGAGACCGAGGATGAAGCCGAAGCTGAGCGCGCTGACATCCTGGGTGGCCAGAGCATCCAACTGGGTCTCGATGATGTCGAGTCCGCCGGCGGGCAAGAGCGACCCCAAAAAGGCGATGTGATCTGCGACCGTGACCGGGTTGGCGACGAGGCCATAGAGCGACACGAACGCAGCGAGCGCCGGAAAGAGAGCCAGCAACAGATAGAAGGTTGCCCCCGCTGCGACCAGCATGATGCGATTGGCGCCTATATTGTTCCAAATGCGCCATGCCACATCGAGCCAGCCATGCCGGGAAAGCTGCATCGGGTGGTCGGCGCGGCGACCGCGCGAAATGTGCGCACCATCGCTCCGCTCTTTATCCTGCTTGGCAGCGGTGGAAGCATCGATGATGCCGGTGCGTTCGTCGCCAAAATCGCTCACGCTGGTGTCCCCGGTTTGGTTGGCGCGATGTTTCGCATGTTGGTAGGATCAAGGTCCGGAGGGAAGGAATGTTCCGAACGCGCATCGCAGATGATCTGGATTTGCTGGTGCGCACCGTCGAGCCGGCGGACAAGGCGCATCTTCTGGCCGGGTTTTCCCATCTTTCGGAACGGTCGAGGTTCTTCCGCTTCCTGGGCGGTGTCACGCGGCTTTCCGAAAAGGATCTCGTCCGCTTCACTGCTCGATCCAACTCCGAGCACTGTGCGATCGGCGCGCTGAACATGAGCGTCGTTCCGCCTGACCCCGTCGCCATCGCGCGTTATGAACGGCTCGATACCGATCAGGAAAGCGCAGAGATGGCCGTGACCGTCATCGATGCCTATCAGGGTCGTGGAGTAGGCCCGTTGTTGATCGGCGCCATCGCCTTTTGTGCGGCGGAAGCAGGGATCAAGCGGTTCGTGGCTTATGTTCATCCGGAAAATCGCGGGATGATCCAGCTGATGATCTCCCTCGGCGCGCATATCGCGGATGCGGCCGAGGGGGAGATCACGTTCGACATGCCGCTGCATCGAGATGCAGGAGGCTATCCGGATACGCGGGCAGGAAAGCAGATGCGGCTGGCTTACGATCTGATGGCGCATCATGCGCCGGAATCAGCCGCTCGTCCGACGGGGTAGTCCTGATCTTTGTGCGTCGTATCAGCTCAGGCCGAGGAACGACAGGATGGCGATGACGATGACGACGAGGCCGACGATGTAGATGATGCTGTTCATTGTTTTTCTCCTTGCATTTCGACCGGGAGAACGACGGCCTGCGACGTTGGTTCCATTCGCAAATGGTAAAACACCGGCTTCGGTGGAGATTCACGAGTTTTCTGCGACGGCCTGTTCGAAAAGGGCAACGGGCTCGGATGTGGTCAGCCGCACCGGCGTGCCGATCGTCAGCAAGCTGTTGGTCGCCGCGATCGCCATAATCTCGGTTCCTCCGACGCGGACCCAGTAGAGCTGATCGTGGCCGCGGAACTCGCGGCCGATGACGACGCCGTTGCCATCTTCTGCAGGCGTCAGCACGAACTGCTCAGGTTTCACCGCCAGTCGCACATTGCCGTACATGGTCCGGTCGATGGCGAGGTCGCCGAAATCCGTCTGGGCGAGGAATCCGTTCGCGCAAGCGGGAACGATGTTGGAACGGCCGATGAAGCGCGCGACGAACTCGTCGGCAGGTCGCCGATAAACGTCATCGGGCGTGCTCATCTGAAGGATCCGGCCCGCGTGCATGACAGCGATGCGGTCGGCAAGCGCCAGCGCCTCCTCCTGATCATGCGTCACGAGGATGGCTGCGGATCCGGCCTGCTTCAGGAGCCGGCGGACTTCCTGGCGGGTCTCGACCCGCAAGGCGGCATCGAGATTGGAAAAGGGCTCGTCGAGCAGAACCAGAGGCGGTGCCGGCGCTAGCGTGCGGGCGAGCGCCACGCGCTGCTGCTGGCCGCCCGATAGCTGATGCGGCATCCGCTCGGCGAGATCGGCGAGGCCGACCATCTCCAGCATCTGCGCCGTTCTCTTCCGTTGATCGGCAACTGAGGCGTGTCGCAATCCAAAGGCGACGTTGGCCGCAACGCTCAGATGCGGAAAGAGCGCGTAATCCTGAAAGACGAAGCCGATGCCGCGCTTTTCTGGTGGCAGGTTCGTCACATCGCGGCCATTAAGGCTGATCGTGCCTGCGTCCGGCCGCTCGAAGCCGCCGGTCAGGCGCAGCGTCGTGGTCTTGCCGCATCCCGAAGGACCGAGAAGCGCAATGAGCTCGCCCGGCATGACCTCGAAGGACACGCCGGCGACTGCGGCGCCGCGCGCCGACGGAAAATGCCGCACGAGATCGCGCGCCGCGAGCAGCGGTCCCGAACTCCGATCAATGTCAGCTGTTTCAGTCATGTTTTGCTTCATGCCTGAGAACGACCCCGACAAACAAGCCGGAAAAGATGATGATGGCTGCGGCATAGGGTGCCGCATTGACCAACATGCCCTCGGATGTGCGGCTGAACAGCGTAATCGCAAGCGAACGGTATCCGGTCGGGGCCAGCAGGAATGCGATAGGCAGTTCCTTCATGGCGATGACGAAGACGAGCACCATGCCGCCGATCACGCCGCGCCGGATCAGAGGGAACACCACATGGGCGACCACCGAAAGCGGACTGTAGCCGAGCGAGCGTGCCGCTTCCTCAAGCGACGGGCGCGCGAGGTAGAGCGCCGCGCGGATCGGGCCAAGCGCCAGCGCCAGGAAGGCCAGCGAATAGGCGATCACGAGCAGCAGATGCGACTGGTAGAGCGGCCGCGCGAAGCCGAGCGAGATGAACACGAAGGCAAGCGCAAAGGCGAGCGGCGGTACGGCATAGCCGATGAAGGCCAGGCGGTTGATCGCGCTCGACAGCGGCGACGGATAGCGCACCGCCATGACGGCGACGGGCAGCGCCAGCGCACCGGCGAGCAGGGCGGAGGGGACCGCCACCGACACGGAATGCCAGAAGCTTGTCAGAAGCGCAGGCAGGCTCGGCAGCAGGGGCTCGGCCGAAAGCCAGAAGGCCAGAACCGACACTGGCAGGCCGAGCGAGGCGAGCGCCACGAGGGCGATGAAGCCCCAGGCGGCTACGGACGGGAGCGTGCTGAGCGAGGACAGGCTCGATCGCACGCCGGAGCCGGTGCCGGTGCGGGCGAAATGGGCACCTTCGCGCAGCTTGCTTTCCCACCAGATGACCGAGACCGCGATGGTGATCATGATCAATGCGAGCCATGCGGCATAGATGCGGTCGTAGGCAGCGGCGTATTGCGTGTAGAGCGCGTAAGAGAAAACTTCATAGCGCATTAGCGCAACCGCGCCGAAATCGCCGATCACATAGAGGCCGACGACGAGCCAGCCGGAAAACAGCGCAGGGCGCAGATAGGGCAGCGTAACCCGGAAAAAGACCTCACGGGGTGACGCGCCAAGTGCGCGCGCGCTCTCTTCGAGGCTTGCGTCGATGCTGCCGAGCGCCGCGCGCAAATTCAGATAGATGTAGGGATAGGTATAGAGGCTGAGAGCGAGCGTCGCGCCGAGCCAGCCTTGCGGCCTGGGAAAGGTCCAGCCGAAGAGCGTGTTCATGAAGCCGTAATAGCCGGATAGCCCGATCAGCGCATAGGCCATCACGTAGCCCGGAACCGCCAGCGGCAACACAACCAGAATATGCGCGATGCGCCGTCCCTTCAGGCTCGTGCGCGTGGTCAGCCAGGCCAGCGGCGCGGCAATCGCGGTCGCGAGAATGAGCACGCCGGCGACGAGTGCTGTCGTGTTCAACAGCAGTTGGCCGGTACGGGGCCTGAAAACGAGAGAAGCGACCGTGCCGAAATCGGCCTCGGTCGCGCGCAGCACGAGGTAGAAGATAGGGACCAGCATCGCCAGCCCCACCAGAATGGCGGGGATGACGAAGATGGCGGGCGCCGCGCGTTTGCGGCCGCCCGTCACAAGGGTTGTCACAGCAAGCCGACCTCACGGAGCAGGTTCAGCGTGCCTTCCAGATCGTCGATGTCGTTCAGGTCGAGCGGAGGCGATGCCAGGATGACGTCCTCGATGTTCGGCTCGATGCCGGCATTGTCGGCACCTTCGATGACACCGTATTCCTGATTGTCCTGCGCGAAATAGGTTTGGGCTTCTTCGGACAGGAGGAAGGCGACGAAATCTTCGGCCGCTTCCTTGTTGTCGGACGAGGCGAGAACGCCTG
>NZ_CP032509.1:4130000-4250000 GCF_003952725.1 Georhizobium profundi
AAGACAATGCGCGGCATGACCCGTGGCCTGCAGGAGATCGAGCCGATTGCCATCGGCGCGACGATGCGTCGAGCATTCGAAGCCTGCCTGGAAAAAGCTCGCAAACACCCTCTCCCGGTCGAGGCTTGGGGCGACGGCCTCACGCAACGGCCATCTCCTTGACTGCTTCGAGCTTGCGGTAGGTTGCAAGTGCCTGGCCGACGACCTGATCCATATTGTAGTAGCGATAAGTGCCGAGACGACCGATGAAGCTCACATCGTGGCGGGTGGCCGCGAGCGCTTCATATTTCTTGTAGAGCGCCTGGTTGGCCGGGCGTGGGATCGGATAATAAGGGTCGCCTTCGCTGCAGGGATATTCGTAGGAGATGCTCGTCTTCGCGTGGCTCTGGCCGGTCAGATGCTTGTACTCGGTAATGCGGGTGTGCGGGATGTCCTCCGATGGATAGTTGACCACGGCCACCGGCTGAAACTGCATCCTGTCGATCGTCTCGTGCCGGAATTCGAGACTGCGATAGGGCAGCGCGCCATAGCGAAAATCGAAGAACTGATCGATCGGCCCGGTATAGATCGTGTGCGCGGCCAGCTTCTCGCTGCTGAGATCGTCGTAGGAGACGCCGAGTTCGATCGTGATGTCCGGGTGGTCCAGCATGTTGCCGAACATGTGGGTGTACCCCTTGAGCGGCATCGCCTGGTAACGATCGAGGAAGTAGCGATCATCCGTCGATGTTCGCGTCGGAACGCGGGACGTGACCGACTTGTCGAGCTCGCTCGGATCGAGCCCCCACTGCTTGCGCGTGTAGCCCTCGAAGAACTTGCGATAAAGATCCTGGCCGACCTGCGATATGACGACATCGCGTGACGTGCGGATCACATCCACCGGCTCGGCGATCTTCGCCAGAAATGCGGCGGCTTCTTCTTCGCCGGCGAGCCTCAGGCCGTAGAGCGCATTCAACGTCTGCCGGTTGATCGGCATCGGCAAGAGCTTATCGCCAACCGATGCCAGAACGCGGTGCTCGTAGGGACGCCACTCGGTGAAGCGGGAGAGATAGTCGAAAATATCGGCGCTGTTGGTATGGAAGATATGCGGCCCGTAGCGGTGAATGAGAACGCCGGCGGCATCATGCATGTCGTAGGCGTTACCGCCGATATGCTCCCGCTTGTCGCAGATGATCACCTTCTTGCCGGATCCTCTCGCGAGCCGTTCGGCCAGCACGGCGCCGGCGAAACCGGCTCCGATGATCTGATAGTCGAAGGCTGGAGGGCGGCTTCGGTAAGGGGTGGGGAATGAGGGTTGCGACTGGACTGTCGGGCGCTCGGTGACGCGCGCCAGATGCTCCGTCATCTCCGATACGATACGGTCCCACGACCCTTGTGCAATCAGTCGGTCGACGGGCCCGAGCCATTCGGTTCGGCTGGCGAGCTCGAGCGCTTCATCGCAGGCTGTGGCGAAATCGGCAGCGCTGTCGGCGATCCAAACGCCTTCGAGATCACCATAGTGTCTCTCAACGTCACGGATGCGCGTCGACACGACAGGCCGTCCGCCGCTGAGGTATTCCGGCGTCTTCGTGGGACTGATGAAGCGCGTCGCATCATTCAGTGCGAAAGGCATGAGCGCGACATCCCAGCGAGCCAGGCATCGGGGCAGGTCGCGGTAGGACACCGCGCCTGGATAAGAAATGTTGGCGGCTTGCGGAAGCGACGCGGGATCGATCTTTGCCACGGGCCCGACCATCTCGAAGCGATAGGAGGGCCGCAGCCGCGCAACCTCTGCAATGAGGTCCAGATCGATCCGCTCGTCCAGCACGCCGTAATAGCCGAAGACGGGTGTTTCCTGCGCTTGGCGCTCGCTCAGTCGTGCCTGTGCGAAATGCTCGGCGTCGACGCCGGACGGAAAGGGATGGATGTCGTCATGCAGGTGGCGCTTTGCCTCGTAAAGGCTGTGGCCGCCGGTGAAGACCAGATCCGCTCGTTCCAGTAACTCGCGCTCGCGCTCGATGAGCCGCGGCGGGGCGAAGCGAAATTGGGATAGTTCGTCCATGCAATCGTAGACGACGGCCATGGGGCTCACGCCGTTTACCCATGGCAACATCATCGGCGTATAGAACCACACGATCGGGTTCCGAATGGCGCTCGCGTTGCAGAAGCGCGTGATCAGCATCTGCAGTCGCTCGTCGCGCTCGTCCTCGGACAGTGTTTCGGCGATGCGCGGACGGATCACCGTGACCCCGTCGAAACGCGTGGGGTGGTACTCCAGGAAGTCGCCGCCTTCTTTGCAGTCAATCGGTTCTTCGAAGAAATAGACCGGATGCTCCGTTGCGAGCCGCGTCATGATGTGCTGCGGCCGCTGGAAGACGAAATCCCAACGCAGGTGAGAGAAGCAACAGATTGGCGTTTTGACCGCTTGCTCTGGTTTGGCGGGTGAAGCGCCATCGATTGCAATGTTCAAGATCGGGTCCTTCAACTGATCGTGGTCGGCTCTCCGACACCGGTCGGGCGCGGCCTGGGGCTCACCGAACCGGCAATCAGTCGTCATGTTCCCTTTGTGTATTGCTTTCGACGAAACCCTCCCGACCGAGACCGAGACTTTGCCGAACGGTGCCGATCCATTATAGCTACGGCAAAAGGCGGCCTTCGATGATCTCTCAGAAATCCAAATACGCTTTGCGGGCGCTGGTGGCACTGGCGCGTGCCGCGCCAGACGAGCCCGTGATGATCGGACAGATCGCCGAGGAACAGGACATCCCGAAGAAATTCCTGGAGCAGATTTTGCTCGACCTCAAGCACCACGGTATCGTCGTCAGCCGACGCGGCAAGATGGGCGGGTATTTGCTGCTGAGAGACGCGTCGGATATTTCGTTTGGCGAGATCCTGCGCATCATCGACGGACCGCTGGCGCCGCTCCCCTGCCTGAGCCGCGTCGCCTATCAGCGTTGTGACGATTGCACGGACGAAGCGACCTGCGAAGTTCGGCGCGTCTTCGAGAAGGTCGCGGTCGCCACCCGTGGCGTGCTCGACAACACGACCATTGCCGATAGCCTCGGCGCCCCTGTCGAAACGTTCATTGCGCGAAAGCTCGCCTGAACGGCAAAGCGTTTCTCGCAGCAGATTGCCAACAGTGGAAAACTGCGTTCTTATACACGACCAAACCGATAGAGTTTAAAGGCAATCCACTCGGAGGTTCCTATGCGCACTCGGTTTTCTAAGATCTTCACTGCCGCCCTTTTGGCCGGCACCGTCCAGTTCGGAGCGCTGGGCATGGCGTTTTCGCAGGAGACCCTGATCAATGTCTCCTACGATCCTACCCGCGAACTCTACCGCGAATTCAACGCCGCTTTCATTGCGAAGTGGAAGGCTGACACGGGCAACGACGTCACCATCCAGATGTCGCACGGTGGCTCCGGCGCTCAGGCCCGCACGGTGATCGACGGACTGGCCGCTGACGTCGTCACACTCGCACTTGAAGCGGACATCAACGCCATTGCCGAGGAATCCGGCAAGATCCCGGCTGACTGGCGCGGCACGCTCGAAAACAACAATGCCCCCTACACGTCGACCATCGTGTTCCTCGTGCGCAAGGGCAATCCGAAAGGCATCGAGGACTGGGACGATCTGATCCGCGACGACGTCGAGGTCATTACCCCGAATCCGAAGACCTCGGGCGGCGCGCGCTGGAACTTCCTTGCGGCCTGGGCATGGGCGCGGGCCGAATTCGGCAATGAGGACCAGGCAAAGGAGTTTGTCGGCCAGATATACCGCAACGTTCCCGTGCTCGACACCGGCGCCCGCGGCTCAACGACGACCTTCGTCCAGCGCCAGATCGGCGACGTGCTTCTGGCCTGGGAAAACGAGGCTTATCTCGCAATCGAAGAACTCGGCCCCGACGCCTTCGACATCGTGACGCCCTCGATCTCCATCCTGGCCGAGCCGCCGGTCGCGATCGTCGACGGCAATGTCGACCAGAAAGGCACCCGCGAACTCGCCGAAGCCTATCTCGATTATCTCTATTCGGACGAAGGCCAGGCGCTCGCCGCCAAGCACTTCTACCGCCCCTTCCGTCCGGAGACAGCAGCAGCCGAAGACATCGAACGCTTCGGTGACGTCGAGCTGGTCACCATCGAGGATTTCGGTGGCTGGGGTGAAGCGCAGCCCTTCTATTTCGGTGACGGCGGCGTCTTCGACGAAATCTATCGTCCGGGCCAATAATCAACGATGGCATTATCTGCAACCGCATCCGGTTGGAGGTTCAAGCAGCCGAGCGTCATCCCAGGATTTGGGCTGACGCTCGGCTTCACGCTGACCTACCTAACCCTCATCGTCCTCATCCCGCTTGCGGGCCTCGGCGTTCGGTCCGCGGCCCTTGGCTGGTCGGGTATCTGGACCATCGCCACCGATCCACGCGTCGTTCAGGCGCTGCGGGTCAGCTTCAGCACCTCGCTCATTGCGGCCCTCGTCAACGCTGTTTTCGGCGTGATCGTCGCATGGGTTCTGGTGCGCTACCGTTTCCCCGGCCGCCGCATCCTCGATGCGATCGTCGACCTGCCCTTTGCGCTGCCGACGGCCGTTGCGGGGATCGCGCTGACAGCGCTCTATGCGCCCAACGGATGGATCGGCCAGTATCTTGCGCCCTACGGCATCCGGCTGGCCTACACGCCGACCGGTATCGTCATCGCGCTGATCTTTATCGGCCTGCCCTTCATGGTCCGGACCGTTCAGCCGGTGATGGAAGAAATCAGCCGTGAAGTCGAAGAGGCTGCCGCGACGCTCGGCGCAAACCGCTTCCAGACGATCAGCCGCATCATCCTGCCTGGGCTCGCGCCCGCGATCCTGACGGGCTTCGCGCTCGCCTTCGGTCGGGCAGTCGGCGAGTATGGCTCGGTCATCTTCATTGCGGGCAATATTCCCTACGTTTCGGAAATCGCACCGCTGCTGATCGTCATCCGGCTGGAGGAATACAACTACGCCGGTGCGACCACCATTGCCTTGATCATGTTGATCTTCTCCTTTGCCGTTCTTCTGGCGATCAATCTCATTCAAGCCTGGAGCAGGAGGCGGTTCGGCTATGGCAACTGACATCACCCCCGCCGCTGCAGATCGGCGCCGCGGCTGGAGCGATCCCGTCGCGGAACGGCCGATCGCCAGGGCAATCCTCATCGGGATCGCGCTCAGCTTCCTGGCGCTGGTCTTGGTGATCCCGCTGGTCGCGGTGTTCACCGAGGCGCTGCGCAACGGTCTCGGTGCCGCGCTTGCGGCGCTTCGCGAGCCGGATGCGCTGGCGGCCATCAAGCTCACCTTGCTCGTCGCAGCCATTGCGGTGCCGCTCAATCTCGTCTTTGGCGTCGCCGCAGCGTGGGCAATCGCGAAGTTCGAATTCAAGGGCAAGGCGTTTCTCATCACGCTGATCGACCTGCCCTTCTCGGTCTCGCCCGTCATCGCCGGATTGATCTACATCCTGCTGTTTGGCGCAGGCAGCGTTCTCGGCCCCTATCTTCAGTCCTACGGGGTCCAGATCCTCTTTGCAGTGCCCGGCATCGTGCTGGCCACGATCTTCGTGACCTTTCCCTTCGTCGCGCGCGAGCTCATCCCGCTCATGCAGGACCAGGGAACGGGCGAGGAAGAGGCTGCGATCTCGCTTGGCGCCAATGGATGGCAGACCTTCTGGCGGGTGACCCTGCCGAACATCAAATGGGGCCTGCTCTACGGCGTTCTGCTCTGCAATGCCCGCGCGATGGGCGAATTCGGCGCTGTGTCGGTCATTTCAGGGCGCCTGCGCGGCCAGACCAACACGATGCCGCTTCATGTCGAGATCCTCTACAACGAGTATAATTTCTCGGCCGCCTTTGCCGTGGCTTCGCTGCTTGCGCTGCTCGCGCTGGTAACGCTCGTCCTCAAGGCCCTTCTCGAACTTCGATACAGCCGCGACAGCGTCGGCCACTGACGCCTCATCGCGACAAGGAACAGCATTCATGGAACTGAGAATTGACAAGGTCCGGAAGGAATTCGACCGCTTTCCTGCATTGCATGAGACGTCGCTCGACATCCGATCCGGCGAACTGATCGCACTGCTCGGCCCCTCCGGGTCAGGCAAGACGACCCTGCTGCGTCTGATCGCTGGGCTGGAACAGCCGACGGACGGCGCGATCTTCTTCGGCGACGAGGATGCCTCGCACCGGTCCGTGCAGGATCGCAATGTGGGCTTCGTCTTCCAGCATTACGCGCTCTTCCGGCACATGACGGTGCTCGACAACATCGCCTTCGGGCTCAATGTGCGCCCTGCTGCGATCCGCCCGCCCAAGCGCGAGATCGAGCGGCGGGTGCTCGAGCTCCTGGATCTCGTCCAGCTGCCGGGACTGGAGAAACGCTATCCGAACCAGTTGTCCGGCGGCCAGCGCCAGCGCGTGGCACTGGCGCGCGCGCTTGCCATCGAGCCGCGCGTCCTGTTGCTCGACGAGCCATTCGGTGCGCTCGACGCCCAGGTGCGCAAGGGCCTGCGCAAATGGCTTCGCGAGATCCACGACAAGACCGGACATACGACCGTGTTCGTGACGCACGATCAGGAAGAAGCGTTGGAACTTGCCGACCGCGTCGTGGTGATGAGCCAGGGCAGGATCGAACAGGTCGGAACCGCCGACGACATCTACGACCGACCGACGTCGCCTTTCGTGTTTTCCTTTATCGGCGAATCCAATGCGCTGCCGATCCGGATCGAAACCGGTCAGGCATGGCTTGCAGACCGGCCGCTCGGCATCGACGTGTCCGGCGAAGCCGACGGACCGGCAACCCTCTATTTCCGTCCGCAGGACATCGAGATACTGTCCGACACCCCCGGCGGCGGTCTTGCCGGCCCCGTCGCGGCGCAGCGGCGCGTCGCTGGAACGCGCCATCTGGAACTGGAGATCGGCGGCGACCGGACGCGCGTCGAAATCGAGGTACCTGCAGATTACCCGATCGGCGAAACGGGCCGCGTGGCCTTCAAGCCAAAGCGGTGGCGGCTTTACCGCAATGATGGAGCAAGCGGCAATTAGCGGCATGAGCGGCGGCGCAGCAGCTGGTCCCCGATCGTCGTCCCGCCCTTACCGGGTTGCGATCGTCGGCGGGGGGTTCACCGGCGCTGCCGCCGCCGTTGCGATTGCCGATGCTATCAATACGCCGGCAGAGTTGCTTCTGATCGATCCGTCGCCCGATTTCGGGAAGGGATTGGCCTATGGCCGGGCGCGGGCCGGCGAGTTGCTCAATGTTCGCAGCCGCGATGCGAGCCTTTTTCCCGATCGGCCCGATGATTTTCTGAGCTGGCTCAGCGCCCGCGATCCAGTCGGCTCACCTTCGCCGGACCATCTCGGCGACACCTTCATGCCCCGCGCGACCTATGGCGACTATGTCTCGGAGCGGGCGATGGCAGCTCTCAGCCACGCACCGCTGGCGAGCCGCTTCATCCAGGCGCAGGCAACGGCTGTCGAACGCAATGCGGATGGCCGGATCGTCGTGAAGGCCGGCTCCGAACACTTCGGTGTCGACGTCATCATCATCGCGACCGGCTATGGCGTCTTCAGCCCGAAGGCACGCTTTGGTCGAGCCGCCTTCTCAAACCTTGACGATGCTGATCTCGACTATGGCTGTCACGCCGTCCTCGTCGGGACTGGCCTGACCATGGTGGACATGCTGTTCCTGCTTCGTGACATGGGCTTTCAAGGCACGATCGACCTCGTGTCTCGCCGCGGCATTCTGCCGGCGCCGCACACGGAGCGCGCCGTTCAGGCCATCCCGTTCAGGCCGGATGCCGACGACGATCGGCCGAGCGACATCCTCCATGCCTTTCGCCAGCAAGCCCGCGAGGCCGTTGCCAGAGGTCAGAGCTGGCAGGGCCTGATGAACGGGTTTCGCCCGATCGCCCGACAGACATGGCAAGCGCTCGGCACGGCAGAGCAGAACGCGTTTCTTCGGCACCTGAAGCCCTACTATTTCTCCCATCGCCATCGTCTTCCCCTAGCCTCGGCCATACGCCTGCAACGCGAGCTTTCACGGAACGACACGTGCATTCGCCGCGCCGCGGTGATGGAGGTCGCAGACGACGTGGTCGTCTTGAAGGATCAACGGACGGGCACAAGCAGGCGCATAACGGCGGACCTCGCCATCGATTGCAGCGGCCATCACGCGTCTGCGCAAACTCCGCTGATGAAAAGCCTGCTGGAGAGCGGGCTGGCGCGCCGCCCGCGCGCCGGCGCCGGGATCGATGTCACACCCGACGGGCGGGTTCACGCATCAGACGGCAGGCCACAATCGGACCTCTTCGCGCTTGGACCGCTGGGTCAGGGGGCGCTTCTTGAAATCACCGGTATCCGCGAGATCGTCGACCAGTCCCGCGCGATGGCGGGAATCATTGCGTCCAATGTGGTAAGAACGTTGAACGCCGATTAGCACTTGCCGTTGACCGGCAGCCCTGTAACCCTCGCCGCCAGTAGCGAGGGGAAAGTATGAGTTTTGAACAGGTCGGGATCATCGCCATCCTGCTTGGGATGCTCGGCTGCTTTGCACTGGAGCGGCCGAGGATCGAAGTTACCGCTCTCTGCGGCCTCGGCCTTTCCTTCCTCATCGGCATCGTTCCAGCCGAGACGATCTTTTCCGGCCTTTCCAACCCGGCTGTCATCACCGTCATCGAGATCCTGATCATCGTCCAGGTCATCGGGCGCACGCCGCTGATCGACGTGCTCTCCGCGCGCATTCAGCGCCTTGGTGCAAGCACGTTGCGGATCACGCTCTCGCTCTGCGCGCTCACGGCGGCGATTTCGGTCTTCGTCAACAATATCGGTGCCTTCGTCATGATGGTCCCCATTGCGCTCAGCGTCGCGCGTTCCACCGGCATGGATCCGCGGCAATTGATCATGCCGATCTCCTTTGCCGCCCTGCTCGGCGGCCTCGGCTCGGTCATCGGAACACCGGCGAACCTCATCGTCAGCAACGCTCTATTCGAGACAACCGGCGCGGGCTTCGCCTTCTTCGATTTCGCCTGGGTGGGCGTGCCCGTCGCCCTGGCCGGCCTTGCGGTGGTGGCGCTCTGGTCGGCGCCGCGCATCGCCGGCTTTCGGATCGATCAGATCGCGCTCGGCGCGGTCGATCGGGCCGTGACCACTGAAGTGACGATCACGCCAGCTTCATCATTGGTCGCGATGACGCCGCGCGAATTGCAGGCAGCCCATGAGGCGCAGATCTTCGCGGTCATCAGAAATGGGCAGCACGTATTCGGACGGGCCGATACGATCACGCTTGCTGCTGGTGATGTCTGCGTCATGCGCATTGCGCACAGTCGGTTGGAAAAAATGATCGACGCAGGCCAGCTCGGTTGGACGGGCTCCATTCGGGCGCGGGAGATGGCGGAGATGGTGGTGACGCCAGGTTCTCTCCTCGTTGGTTCCTTGCCGCGCACCGCCGCAGTCTTCCGGGAATTTTCTGTCAGCGTTCGGGCCATCGCAACACGCAGCACGCGCGTAGAGGGGCGCCTGTCGGACATGCGCCTGTCGGTAGGCGACATCCTCTATGTCGAGGGAGATCGTGCCGCCATCTTGTCGGTGGTGGACGAAGCCGAAGCGCTGCTGCTAGCGCCTGCCAGGCGATCGACCGGCCCTTCCGATGGCTCCCTGATGCCGCTCGCCTTCTTTGCTGCCGGCATCGCATGTGCGGTGAGCGGCCTCGTGCCACCCGAAATCGCATTCGGCGCCGCCATTCTCGCCATGCTGATCGGCGGCCATCTCAATTTGCGCACGGCGCTCGCGGAGCTCGACTGGCCGATCCTGATCATGCTGGCAGCCATGATCCCGCTTGGGAACGCAGTCCACGAGACAGGCACTGCCGATCTCATCGCTGCAGGCATCATCGACCTGCTTCCGGGTACACACGAACTCTATCTTTCCATCGCCATGCTCGTCGTCGCCGTGATCATCACGCCCTTCGTCAACAACGCATCGACAGCAATCATCCTCGCCCCCATCGCCCTCGAACTCAGCGCGCGCACGGGTGCCGCGCCCGAGCCGCTGCTCATGGCAGTGGCGATCGGCGCTTCCATCGATTTCATGACGCCCTTCGGGCACCACAACAACACACTCGCCATGAGCCTTGGCGGCTATCACTTCCGAGACTTCGTGATCGCGGGTGGCCCCGTGACGGTGTCCACGTTCGTCATGGCGATTCTTGCGATAGGGGTGTTCTGGTTGTGAGCGACCGAAGCGCTGAGACATCCTCGGCCAAATGCAACGTCAAGAATGAGTTGCGTATTTGGACCGGTTCAGGCATCCGCGCCTCCCGGGTGAGCCGCGATTCTATTGTCTAGCGAGTACAGAATGCAAAAAGCCCCATGCGGGATGCTGGGGCTGTGTTGAAGGCTAGGCTATCGCGGCAAGCTTTTGACCTGCCTTCATCGCGGTCAGGGCCCAGGTGCACGTCGAGTTCTACCGCGGCGACCATTCTGCGGCAGCGGCGATGCTAAGATTGTATGATGTTTGGTGATTTGGTTGCGGGGGCTCGCAGCCACAGCTGGCATAAAAAGGGCGTCGGAATCGCCCCCCTCCTTCGCATTGGCTAAGCTTAGAATCCCCATCAGTTCACCGCGTAGAGTGGCATGCACCTGACCGCGTTTCTTGCCCGGCATCAGCACGATTTCACCGATGAGGGAACGCAGCGCTTCTGCCGCCTGCCTTCCTCCGTCCGGGTCCTGGAGTGCTTCGGCAAAGCGTTCGACCCATCGCCGATAATTGTCGGCGATGTTCGGATGGACCTCGGGGATGGTGGCGGTCGCCTTTGACAAGCGTCTTGAGATTTCCGCCTTCTGCTGCTCGAGCTCGTCCATCCTGGCTTTCATGGATGGCTGGTACATCCCATCCTCGATCGCCGATAGAATTCCTGCGATGGCCCGTTCCACCTTGGCCAGGGCTTTCTCATCTCCTTGCGCCTCGACCCGACGATCCCGGCTCAGCCGGTTCATTTCCTCGCCATAGCTGCGCACAGCTTCTGCGACCGCTTCGGACGACACGAGCCGCTCCTTGAGGCCAGCAAGAACGCGGGCCTCGATCTTGGCGCGGGTAATCGTCCTGTTGTTGTCACAGGTGGCGCGGCGATGATGGTTCAGGCAGCCATAGCGGTTCGGCAGGATGATCCCGTATTTGCCGCCGCAGCACCCGCAGGTGAGCAGGCCGGAGAGAAGAGCGCCCGGCCGATTGGCGAGATGAAGACGCTTCATCCGGCCTTCTCGCGTGTTGGCATCATTCGGTCCGAAGATCGTCGAGATCTGCTGCTGGCGTGCGCGGACTGCATTCCAGAGTTCATCATCGACGATCCGAAGATGCGGGACTTCTGTACTGATCCATTCTGATTGCGGATTGGGACGCGAGACGCGCTTGCCCGTGCTTGGGTCCTTGACGAAGCGCAGGCGGTTCCAGACGAGCATGCCGGTGTAGAGCTCGTTGTTGATGATGCCGGTGCCGCGCGTTTTGTGACCGCGAATGGAGGTATCGCCCCAGGCGCGACCAAGCGGGCCCGGGATGCCTTCCTTGTTCAGATCTGTTGCGATTGACTTGGGACTTTTGCCTGACGCAAACTCCCGGCAGATGCGGCGGACCGTCTCGGCCTCTTCGGGGATGATCTCACGATCGCCTCGAAGAGGGTCGCCATTGGCATCGAGCTTCTTGACGACCTTGTAGCCGTAGCAAAGACCTCCACCTGCCTTGCCCTTCTCCACCCTGCCCCGCAGACCACGACGGGTCTTCATGGCAAGGTCTTTGAGGAAGAGCGCATTCATCGTGCCCTTGAGACCGACGTGCAGCTCGGAGATCTCACCCTCTGCCAGGGTGACGATGGTGACGCCTGCAAACTTCAGATGCTTGTAGAGCGTCGCGATGTCGGCCTGATCGCGGCTGATGCGGTCAAGCGCTTCCGCCAGAACAATATCGAACTCGCCGAGCTTTGCATCCCGCATGAGGCGCTGAATGCCGGGGCGCAGGATCGTGCTGGCGCCGGATATGGCCGCATCCTCATAGGAGCCCACCGTCTCCCATCGCTCCCGTCTTGCATGATCGCGACAAAGCCGGAACTGATCCTCTATCGATGCCGCGTTCTGCTGGTCGGATGAGTAGCGGGCATAAAGGGCTGTGCGGGTCATGCGCATACCTCTCTCAGCATTCGGGCCTGACGACCGGGTCTCATGCACGGGCGCTCTGATCTTCGGCACTGGCGCTCCGATCTTCGGTATTGCTTCTGAGCCTCTCCACCGGTCAGAACATTCAGATCATGGGGCGAGCACCGCCTGGATGTCTGTCATCAAAAAGTCGTTGCCGACATAAAGCAAGGGCGCCGCATTCTGCTTAGCCAATGCATAGGCAAAGCAGTCGCCGAAGTTGAGGCCGCCCTTGGTGCCGAAGCCCTGACCATACTCGATCCTCGCCCGCATCGCCGCACGCGCCTGTCGGCCATCGACGGATGCAATGTCGATATGAAAGTCGGTCAGGAAAGCGTCGAGGTCGGCAATCGCCGACCGGCGGTCTCCACCCTTGATCCTGCCAGCCATCACCGTGCCGGTCTCGACATAGTTGACGGCGGAGATCAGACGCGGTTGCGCTTCCTGGAGAGCATGCATGCAGGCGGACGCTTCTGGCTCTTCGAACAGGATTGCGATGATGGCGGACGAGTCCACCACGATCATCGGGCAAGACCGAGCATCTCGGGTGTATCGCCGACAGCGTCATCCCATTCATCCTTGGAGACCGGCCGCCGATCGTAGCGATCAGCACGATCGCGGACGAATGCCTTCATGCGCTCCGCATAGTCGGCATTTGTCTCCCGCTCAGCGCGCAACCGCTCCAGTCGCTCGCTCATCGCTTTGGTGATCGCGTCGGTCATGGTCTCTCCGGTAAGCCGCGCGAGCTCCCGTGCCAGTCTGTCGGCTTCTTCAGTTTTGATGCTGAGCGCCATAGCGACCTCGCTGTCTATACATGCCTTCTAGATAGCACGAACGCCACCTCGTCTCAAGCAAGATGGCCGCTTTTGATGCGGAGGCTCCGCCAGCGGCTTCCCGCTCAAACATCATCCTCCTTGTCGGTCTCCGTGCGACGCACGCTTGTCATCCTGCCCACCCCTGCCGACGACTCATTATCGTTGGCAGGCTGTGATGCGTTGAAGTCTTCGCGGGCCATGCGGCGACCGATCAATCGGGCGATGGACAGCACAACCTTATCCAGGCGTTCAGACGCAACAGCCTTGGATTTCGGATCTGGCTGCTTGAGCGACTGCTCGTATAACCCTTCAGGCGACCGATTGTCATTTGCCGGCCTCTCTCTTGAGAACCGCTCCTCATCGCCGGCCATGGCCGACCTCTTCTTCTGGGCGCCATACAACAGGATTGGCGATCCAGCGATTGATGTCGGACTCACGCCATCCGGCACCATGTGTGCTGATCTTCAGCTGGGCCGGGAATGTACCCTCGGCGATCTTGCGATAGATCGTCGACCGGGACAGCCCGGTGCGACCAAGGACGGTGTTCATTCGGATGATGCGGTCTGGCGCGGCCATGATGGCGATGCCTCCTGCTGGTTCTCTCTGACAGTTCGAGAGCCACGACAGGACGTTCCGTCATGCGCGCGCAAGGAGGAATCTCAGGGAGCAGTGTTGCGTCGTATAAAGGGCGGCAAATCGGAAAGATCGCCGCTGGATACCTGAAGCAGAAAGCCACGTTCTGATCGGAGCCCAAAAAGCACGTTTGTCGAGGGCCGAATGTCGCCGGAACCAATTTGCCCCTAAAATCTTATGGGACCACACACGCAGAATGCCCCAGCAAGAGGGCCTTGCAGCTATCGAGAATGTAACGTCCCTTCCTTCTCGATAGCTGCAACTTCATTTGCCATCGCTTGAAACCACTGATAGCCCCGCTGAGGCTCGATCGCGTGATAACCCGGTGACGCTGGAAGTGTGGCGTCGGCCATGACGAAGGATCGCCTCGGTGAGGCCGATCTTCGAACCTAGAGGCGAGCCCATGGATAAAGCCACAGACGTTCGGTTGATCGACATGGAGATTACCCGTCGCAATCTCAAAGGCGCTCGAGTTTACGGTGCCAATGACGAGGCGGTAGGAACAATCGTTCACCTTCACGGTGTTGGACCAAACAGCCAGGTTGTCATCGATATTGGTGGCTTTCTGGGATTTGGATCCAAGTCGGTGGTGGTGCCCGCACGTGACCTGGACATCATGCGCGATGAAAACGGTGACGTTTTTGCTTCGACTAATTTGACGGAAGTCGAGCTCAAAGAGATGCCTGAGCATCAAGAACCCGGCAAGCCAAGCAAAACTTGAATTGTCAGTCCGTTCTGCGCAGGCCCCTTAGCATGCGTTTGTGTTGACCATCGGCTTTCCATCACATCGCCTTTGCCGGTTCAAAAATGCCGTGACCCGGCGATATCCATAGATTGGTCGCTAACCGCCATCTTTCCGGTCGCCTGCGCCATACAGGCCTTACAGCCCAAACGGATCGACGACGAGTGTAAGGTCCACCCGCAAGGGGGCTTAAGTTACGCTCACCGCGCCAGTGTCTATAGAGCGACAATCTGGATGAGATTCTGGCTTCGCGGTTATCGGCGACGGTATCATCGTGATTGTCGCTGGCAAGGGCTTCGTCGGGTTCTGATTGTCGCGCTGCGTCAATCTCAGCGGTGTTTTTGGTTGTCGCGAAGGAAGCCGGCCGGCCGCGTTGGCGTTTGGCTTCCATCGCGGATCGACGACGGTAGCTTTCGACATTCATCTCAAAGATGGTCGCGTGGTGGACGAGACGATCGACGGCGGCGAGCGTCATGGCGGGATCGGGGAAGACCCTGTTCCATTTGCCGAAGGGCTGGTTGGCGGTGATCATGATGGATCGCCGCTTGTAGCGGGCTGAGATGAGCTCGAAGAGCACGCTCGTTTCCGCCTGGTCCTTGGTCACATAGGCGAGATCATCAAGGATGAGCGAATCGAATTTGTCTAGCTTGGCGATGGCGGATTCGAGCTGGAGCTCGCGCCGCGCCACCTGAAGCTTCTGAACGAGCTCGGTCGTGCGCGTGAACAGCACCCGCCAGCCGCTCTCGATCAGCGCCAGGCCAATTGTAACGGCGAGATGGCTCTTGCCGCCACCGGGCGGGCCGAACAACAGGATATTGGCTCCCATGGCGAGCCAGCTATCGCCGGCGGCGATCGCCATCACCTGCGCCTTGGAACCATCGGCACGGCGTCGAAGTCAAAGCTGTCGAGCGTCTTTCCCGGTGGCAATCGCGCCTCGGCAAGATGGCGTTCGATGCGGCGGCGATCGCGTTCGGCGAGTTCGTGCTCGGCAATCGCGGAGCGCGCCGCTGGCCACCCTTCCTTGTCGGCCCGTTTGGCGAAATCTGGCCAAAGGACCTTGATGGCTGGCAGGCGGAGTTCATTGAGCAGCGTGCTGAGCCTGGCAGCGTAGATGGCAGGAGCGTTTCTCATGCGGCGTCCTCCAGGTGGCGCCCTCATAGCCGTGAAGGGAGGCAAGACGGACGTTAACGGTCCGCACCTGCCCCGGATCGGGTGCGAATGCGGTCCTTAGCGCGACGATTTCTGGCAGTTCGCCCGCATCGAGGATTTTGGCAAGCCGCCTGCCAGCTCCCGCTCGCAGCCCCGATCGTGGGCCAAAGCCAGGAGCTCGACGGTGATCTTGCAGGCCTGTTTGTCGGAAAGCCGGTCCATGAGAACCTCAAAGACCCTGCGGTATTCCTGCCGTGGAAACAGCTTTTCGCGATAGACAAACTGAAGCAGCGCCATCGGCTTTTTGCGCAGCGAATGGATGACATGCCGATAATCGACCACCTGGTCGTGCTTGCCGCTGGCGTGCGCACGTCCTCTTTGGAGCGCCATCAGATGCGTGCCGCCGATAAAGACGTCGAGACGGTCGTCGGAAAGGCGCACGCGCAGCCGGTGACCGATGAGCCGTGATGGCACAGTGTAAAAGACATTACGCAAGGTGAAGCCGCATCGCTCGGTCGAACATCCAGGCCGGAATCTTCAGCCACCGATGTAATGACTGGCCAGAAAGGGTGCATCGGAGAACCACCGCACCTTTTTGTCGATTACCTCGTGGATAAAGACTTTCCGCTCGGCCCAGGGATGCCACGGGTAAAGAAGCTCGCGTTCAAATCCGATCGCGGGGGTGTACCGTCGTCGAGTTGTATAACGAGATCCATCCACAATCAGCGCTCAAGATGGCTTCCCCCCAGGCGGTTCATCCGAGCAAAATCAAACTAGCCGACTTGTCCAGTGAAACGGGGAGCACTCCAGGCTCACACCGAACCAGTTTGGAACCCGGTCCGGATTTGACCACAAACTGAACAGAGCTAGCCCATGAATGGGGACATTCAGGCGAGCACGTCAATGCTCCGGCTGGGACCGCCCGAACCACCCTCGGACGCGCGAGGTAGGACGAGCTACCTAATCAGTAGAGATGGACATCTGGTCTTACATCTCAATAAGGTGATCGTGCCTGGATTGCCTCAGCTATCTCATCGCCGGTTTTCAGTGTCCGCACGACCAGGGGCACCAAGAGCGCCTTAATGCTTCGATCGAGGCCGCGCGCTCTCTGCGCCATTCTGACTTCCTCCAAGGTCGATCTGATCAATGGAATGAAGCGTAACGCGAGCGAGATAGCCAGGGCGATCTGATCGGCAGGAACCCACGAAGGGGCGTGGCGAAGGCCGGCAAGAATGCCTTCAACGAACTCGCTCGTTTTGGTGGTCATGGTGATGAGTGAAGCCGCTAAGATCAAAATGCAAAACCTCAAGACAACGAAGATGGCAAGCTCGACCCCGACCAAAAAGATTTGCGCCACGAATATAATGGCCAGAATCCACAATGCGGGCCGGATAGCCTGATAAGCTCGCGAAATTCCGATACCTGCAACCCCAAACCCGATAGCCACAAACGCGGCTCCAACGGAGAGCGGAATCCAACCGGGAATGAGAAACAGGAGCGTGCAAAACAGCAATAGGGAAAGGATCTTGTAATCTGGCGGTAGTTGATGGACCGGGCTGTCTCCGAAGACATAGAGATCAACGATCATTCCGACCTCGCAATATAGTCGTCGATGACGGCGTTTGGCTCGCCATCACCAACAATGCGGCCCGCCTCGATATGGATGACCCGATCGAATTGCCTCAAAAGATCGAGATCATGCGATATGAGTACTACATGCTCTTGCAGGTCTGTGATCGCCCGCATCAGTCGCCGCTTGTTCCAGAGATCAAGCAATGTGGTCGGTTCATCGAAAATAATCATCTGCGGCTGCATGACCAACACCCCAACGAGCGCCACCATTTGACGCTCTCCGCCACTAAGCTGGTGGGTCAATCGGTCTTGCAGGTGCTCAATCTGGAAACGCGCCGTTACTTCCGCGATGCGCTCTTCAATTGCGGTCTTAGACAGTTTCATATTTTTAAGACCGAAGGCGAGATCCTCGCCTACGATCGGATAGACGATCTGATTATCGGGATTTTGGAACACGAAACCAACCTTGCCGCGTAAGTCCTTCGGTTCGGTTGAACCATCGAAGCTGATCGTACCCGAGGTCGGCTTTTCCAGCCCGTTAAAGAGCCGGGCAAATGTGCTTTTGCCCGACCCATTACGTCCTATGATTCCGACGCGCTTTTCATGAAGTTCCACATTGATATCGCGCAGGATCACCCGGTCGCCTTTCTCGACAACCACTTTCGAGAAAGAGATCATCGTAAGGACCTGCTCCCTATCGGATCGTCGCAGCATGACGCTTGTATGGCGTGATGATCGGATAGGATCTCTTCACAATCACGATGACGACCGCAGCGATCAAGCACTTGATGATATCGCCGGGAATAAACGGCAATGAACCAATAAATGCGGCCGCGAACGAGATTTGCGCAACCGCTGCACTCCAAGGAATACCGATGGCGTAAAGGAAGACGATGCCTCCTGCCACAGACGCTAAAAAGGCGTTGAGATAGTTGAGCTGATGCCAGAAGCGTTCTACGAGGAAACCGACCACGATTGCAGTCGCGATCCAGCCGAAGAGGTAACCGCCGGTCGGCCCTAAAAAGACTCCGACCCCCCCTCGGCCACCCGGCAACAAGGGAAGGCCGACCGCGACGAGCAGCAAGAAAAGAACGATAGACAGGCCACCGCGCATTGCTCCCAAGACGCCACCGGCGAGAATGGCGCCAAGAGATTGGGCTGTGATTGGCACGCCGACAACGGGTAGAGTGATCGGTGGGAAGACCGCCAATGCAGCCGTAATTGCCGCAAAAAGAGCGATGAAGACGATATCACGCGTTTCCATAATAGTTCCTTTGGTGTCTAAGAATTTGTGGCTTAGCGGATCGTCAGGCGCTTGTCTCAATCGGTGAGTTACTGACCTGCGACTGACTATCATGCAGCTGCGATTAGATCCTAGACCGTTTTGCTCTGATCCCATTCTTTGGACCGCCCGAAGGTTCAGTTTCCCCGCTTTTTCTACGAAGGCGGGCTGGTGGCGCCATCGAGATTGAGCAACGAAATCGGCCTCTGGTACCGCTCGCCCCATTTGGGCGAACCTCGTTATAGTGTCTGCGCCAATCTTCATCTTTTTGACCACATCGGCCACGGAAAGGACCAGAGGGCGTTCAACCACCTTGCCCGGAAGCGGCCGTTGAATGCTTCGATTTTGGCGTTGTGGGTCGGTTTTACCATCCGGCTGAAGTCGAGCGTCACGCCTTTTGTCCCCGTCTGCGATCAAGCATTGGAGGAAGCCCGCTGCGCCTTATCGCCTGCCCCCTCGGAGACATCAGAGACCGGTCCGAAACTAGCGGCAACAAGTCGCGAAACGTGTGTTTGATGCTTGGGCCAAATCCTTCGATACCCTCGACGCTATAACGACGGGTACATCTATATATTTGACTAATCGTTCCTGACACGCAATTCCTCTCCTGTCATCAGGGAGGCAGTCTTATGGAGCGGATCACTCAGGCCGAGCGCATGCTCATCGGCGGGGAACTGGTCGAGGGTGGAGGCGGCGAATGGTCGACTTCGGTCAATCCAGCAACTGAAGAACCGATCGGCCGCGTGCCCGTTGCGACGCGCGATGACGTCGAGCGCGCAGTGGTCGCCTCAGAGAAGGCGTGGCCCGAATGGGCGGCGCGCACGCCGATGGATCGCGCCCAGGTCATGAACCGATTTGCCGACGCGATTGCGGCCCGGGCTGACGAGATCCTGCGCGTCGAGGTGACGGACACCGGCAACACGATCCGTCCGATGCGGATGATCGACGTTCCGACCGCGGTGGAATCCTTGCGCTACTATGCCGGCCTTGGTCCGGATCTCCGCGGCGAAACGATTCCCGCCACGCGCGATCATATCCATATGACGATGCATGAGCCCTATGGGGTCGTGGCGCGCATCGCGCCATTCAACCATCCCGTGATGTTCGCCGTCGCGCGGACTGCCGCAGCATTGGCTGCCGGCAACGCCGTGATCGTCAAGCCGCCGGAGACGTCGCCGCTATCGGCCATGATCCTTGCCGAGATCGCCAAAGAGGTTCTTCCGGCCGGTCTGTTCAATATCGTTACCGGCGACGGGCGCGGCGCCGGCGATGCCATCGTTCGGCATCCGCGCATCAAGCGCATCGCCTTCATCGGATCGCCGGTCACGGGCCGCGCCATCCAGCGCGCCGCAGCTGAGGTGACGGTCAAGCACATCTCATTGGAGCTCGGCGGCAAGAACCCGATGATCGTCTTTCCCGACTGCGATCCGGAGAAGATCGCGGATGCAGCCGTCGCCGGCATGAACTTTTCCTGGCAGGGGCAAAGTTGCGGATCGCTCAGCCGGCTCCTTCTGCACGAGGACATTCACGACCGAGTGCTCAAGGCGGTGGTCGAACGGGTGTCGGCGCTTAAGCTCGGCGATCCCTTGAGCGAAACCACGGATGTCGGACCGGTCAATTCCGAGGTCCACATGAAGCGTATCCTCGAGCATTGCGCAGCCGCTGATGCCGATGGAGCGCGCAAGATGCTCGGCGGCGGAAGGCCGGTCGGCAAGCAATTCGAAAAGGGCTATTGGGTCGCCCCGACCGTCTATGCCGACATCACGCCAGCGCACCGGCTTTGGCAAAACGAAGTGTTTGGCCCGGTGCTCGCCGTCAGCAAATGGAAGTCCTTCGACCAGGCTGTGGAAATGGCCAATTCCACCGAATACGGGCTGACCGGGGCGATCTGGACGAACGATATCCGCGATGCGCTCCGCATGGCGCGCAAGGTCCGCTCGGGTCATTTGTGGATCAACGGGGCGAGCATGCACTTCCTCGGCGTCCCATTCGGCGGGATGAAAACCAGCGGCGTCGGTCGCGAGGAAGGTCGCGAAGAACTTTACAGCTACACCGAGACGAAAACCATCAACATCATGCTCTGACGGGATCGGCCATGCAGGACAAGACACAGAACCAGACGCCTGAATGGGGCTCCGACGTGATCGCTGAGACGCTGCGCGCGCTCGACATGCGCTATATCGCGCTCAACCCGGGCGCCAGCTATCGCGGCATTCATGACAGTCTGGTCAATTTCACCAGCGACGACCCGGAAATTCTCCTTTGCATCCACGAGGAAGCAGCTGTCGCGATCGCCCACGGCTGGGCCAAGATCACGGGCCGGGCTATGGCCGTCGCGCTTCATTCGAATGTCGGGCTGATGCACGGGTCCATGGGGATTTTCAACGCGTTCTGTGACCGGGTGCCAATGATGGTGATCGGCGCGACGGGACCACTCGATGCCGCCAAGCGGCGGCCTTGGATCGAGTGGATTCATACCGCTCAGGACCAGGGCGCGCTGGTGCGCGATTTCATCAAGTGGGACGATCAACCCGGCAGCGTCGCGGCGGCACGCGAAGCCTTGCTCCAGGGCACAGCGATCGCGGAGACCGCGCCGCGCGGCCCGGTCTACGTCAATATCGATGCGGCGCTTCAGGAAGAAAAGGTCGGGACGGCCCTCGCTCCCATCGATGTACGACGCCGCGGCGCACCCGTGTCGACGGACCCGGCCGCTGAGCTCGTTGCGTCGGCTACGGCAATGCTTGGAGATGCCAAAAGCATCGTGATGCTGATGGGTCGCATGTCGCGCGATCTCGACGACTGGAACCGCCGCGTCGCGTTGGCCGAGCATCTCGGGGCCCGAGTCATCACCGACTTCAAGACCGGATCCACATTCCCGACAACGCACGCGGCGACCATTGGCAAAGCAGGCTATTTTCCAGATGCCGATGCAAAGGCTGCGATTGCGGCGGCCGACGTGATCGTCAATTTCGACTGGCTGGATTTCGGCGGAACATTACGGTCGGTCTTCACCGATGGCGTCGTGCCCGCCAAGATCATATCGGCATCGCTCGACAGTTACGCGCATCGCGGCTGGTCGAAGGATGGCGGCGCGCCGTTTCCGGCAGACATCGCCTTCATGAACGAACCGGACCGAGTGATCGCGGCGCTTGCTGCGGCCCTCGGCCTGGCCAAAGCGACCTTGCCTGGCCTTCCGTCACAACCGGAACTGCCGACAGGCGATATCCTGACGCCACAGGACATCGCCGCCCTTCTCCGTTCCAAGCTCGACGCTCACAAGCCCTGCCTCATCCGCGGACCGCTGAGCTGGACAGGAGCGGACTGGCCGGTGGATCATCCGCTCGGGGCGCTTGGCTACGACGGTGGCGGCGGTATCGGCTCGGGCTGCGGCATGGCCGTGGGCGCAGCGCTTGCGCTGCGCGACACCGAAAGCGACCGTCTGCCGTTGGCTGTTCTCGGCGACGGGGATTTCCTGATGAATGCTTCGGCACTCTGGACCGGTATCAACAAGAAGGTTCCGCTTCTCGTCATCGTCCTCAACAACCGGTCGTTCTACAATGACGAGGTGCATCAGGAGACCGTGGCGAAGCACCGTCGCCGTCCTCCTGAAAACAAGCATGTCGGCATCGTGATGAATGACCCGGATATCGACATCAGCGCCATTGCGCGCGGGTTCGGAGCTTTCAGCCCGGGACTGGTTCGTGGCGCGGACGCACTGCTTCAAACGATTGACGGGGCACTCGCCGTCGTTGCGGATGGAGGAACCGCGGTCATCGAGATCGATACGGCGAAAGGCTATGCGCCTTCCATGGTCGGGGCTCTGCGAAGCGGCTCCTGACCCTTCAATCCGCGGGTCAGCTCTTCCATCAGCGATACCTGGAAATGGAAGAGCTGCTTGCCCCTTCGCCTGACGAGATAGACCGGGACGCGCAGTTCAAAGAGCGCAAAATAGCTTCCGGGCTATAGTTGGATAGGAATTATATATTCGATACCAGGCAGGCGGCAAGTTAGGATCTCTTCAGTAGATGGAGGGCCACCAGCATGAACCAGCAAATCACGCGTCAGGGCGACGCAGCAGTTTTGGACGCGACCTTGACCGCTCTGGTCATCGCGAACCGGATTCTCGCGCGAGAGGACGTCATCGACGATTTCGGGCATATCAGCGTCCGCAATCCGCTCAATCCGAATACATATTTTCTGTCGCGGTCGCGCAGCCCTGCCGTCGTGACCCGCGGCGATATCATGGAATTTACGCTGGACGGCGAACTCGTCGGCGACGATCACCGCCGGCCATATGCCGAGCGTCACATCCATGGCGCAATCTACAAGGATCGCCCGGACGTCAACTCGGTGACGCACCACCATGCCCGGTCGGTTCTGCCGTTCACGATGGTCGACATCTCTCTGCGGCCGATGTTTCACATGGCATCGGTCATCGGCAAGGATATCCACACCTGGGACAGCCAGGACGAATTCGGCGACACCAACATGCTCGTCGACAGTATGGAAATGGGCCACTCGCTGGCGCGAACGCTCGCGAACAGCCGCGTTGCGCTCTTGCGTGGCCACGGCTGCATCTGTGCCGCCGCCGACATTCGCTCGGTCATCATGATTTCCATCGCGCTGAAGGATAACGCCGCACTCATCCAGCAGACTAGGCAACTGGGAGAGGTGACGTACCTGACCGATGGCGAGATCGACATGGCCAGCAAGATGCTGCTCAGCGAAATGCCACTGGCACGCGCCTGGGACTACTGGGTCGGCCGCGCCGGTTTCAGCGGTCTTTAGAGAATGAAGGCCGCTGGATGGGAGATCCGCCGGCCGATCTTGGAAACATGGAGGAGACCAACATGAACTATCACATTCTTTCGGGCGTTTGCTTCGCGGCAGGCCTTACGTTGACCGGCATGGCGCATGCACAGTCGCTCGGCATCGGCGCTGGCACCCAGGGCTCGCAGAATTATGCAGTGAATGCTGGCTTCGCCGAGTTCCTGTCACAGGAACTCGGTCTGGACGTGCGCGTGCAAGCGTATGGGGGTTCAGGTCAGTCCATGCCGCTCATCGATGCCGGCCGCCTGGATCTTCAACTGGTCCCCAGCCCCGACTTCGCTGCTGCAGCGTTCGGTGATGAGCCCTTCGAAGGCCGTCCACTCGAAAACATCCGAGCGATTGGGTCGCTGAGCTCTTCGGCATATGGCTTCATGGTACGCGCTGATTCCGACTACAGAACAGTCTCCGACATCGAGGGGCTGACGATCACCTATGGCTTCGCTGCGCAACCGACACTTCGCCTACAGGTCGACGGCATTCTCGCCGCTGGCGGTCTCTCGATCGACGACATGAGTGCAAGCAATGTACCCTCGGTGCCAAATGGCGTCGACGACTTGATCTCGGGGAATGTGGATGTTGCATTCTTCGCACTCCAAGGGGGAAAAACCCGTGAAGCCGACGCAGCAATCGGCATTCGCTGGCTTGCCGTGGAGGAAACGCCTGAAGCTGAAGCCGCGATGCAGAAGTTCGTCCCGACGTCATACATCAAGGTTGTGCCAGGTGGATCTGCACCAGGGGTCGAAGAAGACACACCCATGATGGGCTACGATTACGTGCTGACCGGCGGGGCCCATCTCGACGACGACGTGGTGCGCCAGATTGTTGAGCTTCTGCATGACAACCCTGACAAGGTGCGTGGAATCCTCAATACATTTGCCGAGTTCGAACCGGCTGAGATGGCACCGCAATTCGAGGGCATCGAATATCATCCGGCAGCGTCTGCTTATTACCAAGAAATCGGCTTGGTGGACTGAGGCTTAGGCGATGTCGCTGGAAGAGAGCAACGTGGAAGCGCCACATCGTGGACCGCTTCTCTGGCTGGAACGCTTGAGCGGCACGCTCATCGTCCTCCTTTCGATCGGGTATGCAGGCGACCTGCATCGCTATCTTGGCGTCTCTATCTATGATGCACAGCTTCTGGCGGCAGGTCTGACATTGGCACTGACCACCGGCTTCCTGGCGATCGCCAGGACGTCGGTGGGCAGCTTGTTGAAAGTGGCAAGCCTGCTCGCCGCCGCCGTGACACTCGGCGTCGGCTTCTATCTCGCCATCGACTACATCAACATCACAATGGAAGCGCCCTACCTGCCTTTCTGGCTGGTCGCGCTCTCTGGTGTCGTGTTGGCGGCGCTCATGCTCAACGTCGTGCCATCAGTCGGCATGGGCATCTTCGTCGTCGTACTCCTTTTCATGGCATATGGCCTATTCGGACATCTGATGCCGGGCGAGTTTCGCAGCCGGGAGACGATGTTTTCTGAGCTCGCAATCTATTTGGCAACGGACGCCAATGGCATGCTTGGTCAGGCACTCAAGGTCGCCGTGGTCATCGTCGTCCCTTACCTGCTGTTCGGCAAGCTACTCTCGGCTTGTGGTGCTGCCAACTTCTTCAACGACGGTGCGCTCGCGCTTATGGGACGATATCGCGGGGGACCCGCCAAAGTCGCTGTTACAGCTTCATCGCTGTTCGGCTCGATCTCGGGCAATGCGGTCGGAAACGTTGTCGGAACCGGCGTCGTCACTATCCCTATGATGAAGCGCGCGGGCTTCTCGCCTGCCTATGCCGGAGCCGTTGAAGCGACGGCCTCCACCGGCGGACAATTGGTGCCGCCGGTCATGGGCGCGGCCGCCTTCATCATGGCCGACATGATTCAGGTCGACTATGTCGACATCATGCTAGCCGCGCTGCCTGCCGCCATCCTTTATTACGTTGCGATCTTCATCAACGTGGACCTCCGGGCTGGAAAGCGTAACCTGCTGGCCGTACCAGCAGACGCCATCCCGAGCGGCTGGGGCGCATTAAAGGCCGGCTGGCACTTCATCATTCCCTTCGCGGTTCTCTTTTATGCGCTCTTTGAGCTCAACATGCGGCCGGAACGGGCGGCAGTTCTGGCGACGATCGTGCTGCTCGTGGTCAGTTTCGTGATGGGCTACAAGGGTCAGCGCATGAAGGCGCGCGATATCCTGCCGCTCATCGCCGATACCGGACGGTCAGCGCTCGATCTGATAATTGTCTGCGCCGCGGCAGGCATCATCATCGGCGTTCTCAACATCTCTGGCCTTGCCTTCAACCTGACGATGAACATCGTCGCGGCTGCAGGCAGCAACGTCATCGTGCTCGCGGTCATCACCGCGCTGATCAGCGTGGTGCTAGGCATGGGCATGCCGACGGTCGGCGTCTACATCCTCCTGGCAACCCTCGTCGCACCCGCCCTGGTGGAAGTCGGCGTGCCGGTCATCGCCGCGCATTTGTTCGTCTTCTATTTCGGTCTGCTGTCGATGGTGACGCCGCCGGTGGCGCTCGCCTCCTTCGCGGCGGCAAACATCGCAGGCGCATCATCCTGGGCGACGAGCATCGAATCCATGAAGCTTGCCTGGCCGGCCTACATCGTGCCGTTCCTGTTCATTTTCACACCGGCGCTGATCTTCGACGGCACTTGGCTCGAAGTGATCTGGACCTTGGCCACCGCCATCCTCGGCATCTATATGGTGACCGCGGGGATCGTCGGCTTTTTCCGACGGTCGGTGACGCTGGCCGAACGGGGGATGCTGGTTGTGGCGGGCATTCTTGCGCTGCTGCCGGCGAGCATCCTGCCGGGCTTTATCTGGACGGATGTCGTTGGAGTGATCGGCTTCGGAATCCTATGGGCGATGATACGACCCGTCGCGCAAGCGGAGCCGGCAGAAGCCCGCGCAGGCTGACTGAACGAACAAAAAATGGCCCGCCGGTAAGCGACGGGCCATTTCCGTTTAGATCGTCTAAACGCTCAGGCCTCAGCGAGCCGCTCCAGCAACGTTCGCGCGGTCATGACTTCGCGCATTGGCATGCTGTCAGTCGCCTCCCGCGGCTCCACATCGTAGCGCAGGCCCTCCCCATCCCAGTACCACCAGTAGGCGATCGCGCCGGCCTTATCCCGGATCGGCGTCTTAAAGGTCGGAAAGTCCCTGTCGCTTTCCGGAATTGCGGCACGGCCGATCCGTTCGCCGGCCACTGCACCACGATCGAGCATGCTTCCTAGAGGCAGAAGCGCGCTGAAAAGCGTGGCTGTAGCGGCGATTTCTTCGATATCTGATGGCCGCTCCTGGTAAAGGCCTTTGAGCGCGCGTACGACTTGCGGATAAGACCGATGGTCGTGCGTCACCTGCACATAGGCGAGGCCCTTGTCAGTGCTGATTTCGACAATGTCGCCGGGGCTCAATCCCATTTCGGTCCGCTCCATGTTAGCGCTCAGAGGCTGTAGGCTTCCAGCGTGGCTGGGTGGAACAGCTCCTCGACCTCAACCTTCCGCGGGGAAAGTCCCTGGCGGTAATGATAGTCGAGAAAGGTGGCGAGCGTCTGGCGGTTGCCGTTTAGGCCATAGGTCCAAATATCGGACCCCATAAGCGTACCGGCGCGGCGCAGATTGTCTTCCACGAAAGGCATCGTCACCTTGGTCGCCGATGTATCGGACAGCGCTTTCTGGGCCATGGCCTTTGCTTCCGTGAAGGCTTTCAGCAATGCCCCTGGAAGAAACGGCTGGGCGTCTGAGAGAGAGCGACGCATGCCCAGAACATGCATGATCGGAAAAACGCGCGTTTCGCGGTACCATTCTTCGGCCGCGCAAGTGTCGGGAAACAGCCTGTCGACCTTGTCGAAACCCTCGTCGAAACACATCGGCGCACGCGGGCCGATAAAGCCGTCGATGGTGCCGTCGATCAGCATCTGGTTGAGGGTGGCTCCTTCGGGCGCAGCCTCGATCCGGACGTCGACCGGCAGATCGACTTTGATCTTCTCGGGTCTTCCCGGCGTGTTCATACCGCCGCGCACCCAGCAGATGTCGGACGGCTTCACGCCATAGGCATCCTCCAGGATGCCGCGCACCCAGACATTCGCGGAAAGCTGGTATTCGGCGATGCCGATCCTCTTGCCCTTGAGGTCTGCCGGCTTCTCGATGCCCTTGTCGGTGCGTATGTACACTGAGGTGTGCCGGAATGCGCGTGAAAGGAAGACCGGGATCGCCACGTAGTGCGGATCACCACGAGCAACCGATATGGAATAGGAAGACAGCGACAACTCGCTGACGTCGAAGGCTTGGTGGCGGAAAGCCCGGAAGAACATTTCTTCAGGCGAAAGCAGCATGCAGGTGGGATCGACGCCGTCGATCTTCACGCGTCCATCGGCGATCGGTCGCGTGCGGTCGTAGTCGCCCATGGCGAGCGATAGTTTAAGGTCGGTCATCTCGTCCCTCTTCCCCTGTAACTGAAACTTGATGGCGCAGGTCGACCGGCAGTCCGGTCTCCGCCGATTGCAAGATGGCGTGGCAGACTTCCAGGCTGGCTAGCCCCCAAGCGCCGGTTTGAGCCGGCGGACGGTCGCCGCGAACAGCGTCGAACAACGCATCGGCGACCTCGGCGCGCGGTACGGCGACCGGCGCTGCCGAGTGGAACGTGCGTTCCTCGTCGCCATAGACATGAACGCCCTGTGGCGTCAGACGCAAATCCCCCCGATCGCCGCATATGATGATGGGGCCGAAATGCTCGTGATGGTCCGCCACGGGTGGCTCCGAACCGGTGCCGAATGTCCTCGCCGTTTTAAGCGCTGCCTCTTCCTGAGCGGAAGCAACCTTCGCGAGCGCGCGTCTGGCGCCACCATATTGGGCGGGGTCCTTGCGGTGACCCAACTCTCCGGTCCAATCCATCCATTCATCGCTGTCGAAATGGGCATATCCGGAATAGGTGAACGCGGCGAAGGCGCCGCCTTCGAAAGTCATCAGCGCCGAATAGGCGCCTTCGGTCGGCCGCCGGGCATCCCATTTTCCGGTCATGGCCGTGACGCTTCTCCCGCGTCCCCCAGCCAGAAGCCGAACGATATCGATCTGATGAACGCCCTGCGAGAACACGACGCCACCGCCTTGGCTGGTATCGAGTTCTTCCGGCCGTCGCGGACGGTAGAGGAAGTCGGTGAAGTTCCATGCGTTGATCATGCGCACCCCGCCGATCGCGCCTTCGTCGATCAGGCGCTTGGCCTGCACGACGGGGCCATCGAAACTGTGGCTTGGACCAACGATCAGATGAACACCGGCGTCGCGGCAGGCCTTTACCATCGCCGCGCCGTCTTCCAGCGAGATGGCGAGCGGCTTGTCGACCAGAACATGTTTGCCGGCGCGAGCGGCGGCGATGACATGATCGCGATGCATCTGATGCGGCGTCGCCACGTAGATCGCTTCTACAACGGGATCGGCGCACAGCTCTTCGATCGTTTCATAGGCGCGGCCGCCGAACTCGTTCTCGAAAGCTTGCCTCGATGCCTCGCGCGGTGCAGCTGCTGCAACAAGTTCAATGCGCTGATCGGCACGAAACGTCGGCAGCATGAGCATGAAGGCACGGCCGAGCCCGACGACACCAAGGCGGATCGGTTCAGAGGTCAAGAACGAGGTTCCCGTCTTTTGCCCGCGACACGCAGATCATGATGTAGTCGTCCTTTTCGTCGTCCATCAGAACCATGTCGCGATGATCGGGATCGCCGGCGACCAACCCGCATTTGCAGGTGCCGCACGTTCCACTTTCGCAGGAGCTGACGGTAGGAATGCCGGCGTCGCGCACGGCTTCAAGGATCGACCGATCCGCAGGAACCGTGACCGTCTTACCGCTTTTGGCCAGTTCGACCTCAAATGGCAGATCGTCGGCGCGTACAATCTCGACCGGCTTGAAGTCCTCGAAGTTCACCCGCCCTTCAGGCCAGTGGCCGGAGATGGCCTTGATCTCTTCCATGAGGGGCTGGGGCCCGCAGCAATAGACATGCATGTTGCGGGCCTCCTCGAAATGATCCCAGAAATCGTAGATCTTCTCCGGATCGCCGTCGTCATGATGGATTTGGAGGCGATTGCCGAAAGCTGAGCGCATCTCTTCGAGATAGGCGGTCTCGTCGGCACTTCGCGTGCAATAGATGATCTGGAAGTCCTTGCCCTTCTCCGCAAGCTCCGTCGCCATCGCATAGATCGGGGTGACGCCTATGCCTCCCGCAATCAGCAGATAGCGCGGCGCTTCTTTGAGCGGGAAATCGTTCTCGGGCGATCCGATGGTAAGGGCGGTGCCTATCTGGGCATCTACGTGCATTGAGTGAGACCCGCCACGTGATTGCGCCTCCCTCTTCACTGCGATCCTGTAACGGGCTGGCGATTGCCCTGAACCTAGGAGCGAGTAACGCCGCATCGCACCCGCCGGCGTTTCGATGGTTACGTGAGCCCCGGCTCCAAACGAAGGGAGCGCTCCACCGTCTACCGGTTCGAGCGTGAATTCGGTGATCGCAGCGGTCAAATCCCGTCGATCAACGACCTTCACAACCAGTTTTTGTTCGCTCGGTCCCATGGCGCGGTCGCTTTCTCCAGCTTGTTACAAGGCGCGGTCTCCCCGCGAAGAGTGACAATTTACTTAGTAACCTAATTATATTGTGTCAACGTCTGGACGCTGGCGGACAGCCACGGTATGTTCAGTTAGCAAACTAATTGATGGAGTCATGTGGATGCTTACGCATGAGGAAAACGAACTGCTGACGCGGGTAACCGGCGGTGCGCCGATGGGCAGGCTGATGCGCCAGCATTGGACTCCGGTCTGTCTGACTGAAGAGGTGACGGAGCGCGACGGCACACCGCTGCTCGTCGAGGTCCTCGGCGAGCGGTATGTGGCATTCCGCGACACCGACGGGCGCCTCGGCCTGCTCGACGAGCTGTGCCCGCATCGACGGGCCTCGCTGGTATTCGGCCGCAACGAGGAGTGCGGGCTGCGTTGTCTTTATCACGGATGGAAAATGGACGTTGACGGCAATGTGGTCGCCATGTCTTCCGAACCTGAAGGAAGTCCGCTGCTGAACAAGGTCAAGCATCGCGCCTATCCGGTGAAGGAATGGGGCGGCTTTGTCTGGGCCTGGCTCGGCGAAGAGGACAACGTGCCGGAGTTCGATCCGCCGGCCTTCGCGCCTACGGAAGACACGCAGGTCGCGATCGTCAAGATACGCATTCCCTGCAATTGGGCTCAAATCCATGAAGGCCAGATCGACAGCGCGCATTCGTCGTCGCTGCATTCATCCGACATGAAGCCCGCGCGCGTCGAAGGCGCTTCCGCTGACGAGCAGGCGTGGTATCGGCCCTCCACCGACAAATCGCCGCGCATGCAGACACAGACGACGAGCTACGGCTTCCACTACGCCGCGATCCGCAAGCCGATCAAGAACGCGGCCACACACAATTACCTGCGCATCACCGAGTTCATCGCGCCTTACATGTCGCTAATCCCGCCGAACAACAACTACAACGTCGCAAGCGTCATCGTTCCGATCGACGACGAGACGACGGCGTTTCACTTCGTCGCCTGGGGCGGTCAGAAGTGCCCTTCGACAGAGGAATGGCGGCGGTTCAACCATGCCCAACCGGGCGTCGATTTGGACGACAAGTGGAGGTCGCGGCGAACGCTGGAGAACCACTTCTTGCAGGATCGCCAGGCAATGAAACAAGGTAGCTTTACCGGCGTACCGGGTATTCCCAACCAGGACATCATCATGTGGGTGTCGATGGGCAAGATCGTCAATCGCACCGATGACATTCTCGGCGCTTCCGATCTCGCGATCGTGGAATTTCGGCGTCTGATGGTGGATGCAGCGCGCAAGGTCGCAGAGGGCGGCGAGGCGATCGGCACGCAAGAGCCGCGCACTCCGCATGCCCGCATCGCATCGCGCGAAGGCGTGTACCCGAAGACGGTCGACTGGCGGACGCTGGTCGACACGTCGGAAAACCGTGAAGCAGCCGAGTAACGAACCGACACTGTGGTCGGACCTTTGATCCCCGCCCAAGCGGGGATCTTTCAAGATCTCCCCACGCCGAAAGGCAGTGACCCCCTCAACAGTGATGGTGATGTGCATGGCGGTCGCGCCCTCGGACAAACCACGACCCGCGATCTATATCTTCGCCGTGATGCCACCGCTTTTCTGGGCGGGGAATTTTCTGGTGGCCCGCCTCTTTCACGAGGAGATACCACCATTCCAGATGTCGTTCTGGCGCTGGCTGCTCGCGCTGGCAATCATTGTGCCGTTCTCGCTGCGGGCATTGGTCGCTTCGCGACCGATCATACGACAAGAGCTCGGC
Source organism: Georhizobium profundi (assembly GCF_003952725.1). Taxonomy (NCBI): domain Bacteria; kingdom Pseudomonadati; phylum Pseudomonadota; class Alphaproteobacteria; order Hyphomicrobiales; family Rhizobiaceae; genus Georhizobium; species Georhizobium profundi. Next base: position 4,161,514 of record NZ_CP032509.1, read on the forward strand.
TTCCTCTTCCTTCTGGGCGGCATCGGGATCGCGGCGTTTAACTGCTTCATATACGTCGCATTGCAACACACCAGCGTCGTCAATGCCGCGCTGATCAATTCGCTGATGCCGGTAGTGACCTTTCTGCTGGCATTGATCTTCATCGGGGACGGGCTTGCACCGCGCCAGATCGTCGGTGTGGCGGTGTGCGTTGCCGGCGCGCTCTTCATCGTGCTGCGCGGGCAAATATCCAATCTCGGGGCTCTGGTCATCAATGTCGGCGACATTCTGGTTCTTGCGGGCCTGACCTTTTGGGCGCTCTACACGGTGTTGATCCGCTGGCGCAGAACGGCCCTGCCGACGAGCGTTTTCCTGACAGTGACCATTGCCTTTGGCGTGATCATCCATTTGCCGTTCGTGATCTGGGAAGTCGGCCAGCGCGGGACCTTCTCGGCAAACGGGGCGAACATAGCAGCCCTCGTTTATCTCGCCATATTTCCATCGCTGCTCGCCTACATTTTCTGGAACCGCGCAGTCGCTGCGCTCGGTCCGGGCAAAACAGGTCTTTTCATGTACCTGATGCCCATCTTCTCCACGGTGCTCGCAGTGCTTTTGCTCGGTGAAACTTTCCGGTCCTACCACCTCGTCGGCATGCTGCTGATCTTCATGGGGATTGCACTCGTCACCCGCCCAGCGCCTCCGGTCTTGGCGATGCGCTGAGCTGCGCCTTGATCTTCATCGGCCAGCGGGTATTGCTGCGCCTGGACGCCTGCCAGCAAGGATCGAGGATGAGCCGCATGACCAAAAGCCGATCGACCGGGACCGTGCTGCCGTTGGAGACGAGCCTGGGCTATCAGATTCGGGCGACCCACCGGCTGTTCCAGCGCTATCTACAGGGCAAGATCGAACCTTTCGGCGTCTCTCTTGGCATGTGGTATTTCCTGCGCGTGCTTTGGGAAGAGGATGGCTTGACCCAGCGCGAGCTTTCGCAGCGTGTCGGAACCATGGAGCCGACGACATTGACGGCTCTGAGATCCATGGAACGCAGCGGCTTCATTCGCCGTGAGCGCAACGCCGACGACGGGCGCAAGATCAATGTCTTTCTCACCGAAGAAGGCCGGGCGCTGCAAAGGAAGCTGCTGCCGCTCGCTCGCGAAGTCGTCGAGGACGCCGCCTCCACGCTGACGAGCAGTGACAAAGAGGCGATGCTGGGACTGCTCGCGAAGGTGCAGTTGAACCTTTCGGCGAAGATCGACCGCTAAGCCCGGCATTCACGGCAAAGCGACGAGGACGACACCGATCGTGGCAACCAACGAGGCGACGATGATCCGACCTTCGGGCGGCCCCTCGGTCCGGAACACATAGGCCGCCAAGTAAATGCCGAGGAAGACCTCGAGCGATCCGATGATCGCGACGACGGCGACGTCGGCATGGAGAAGCGCGAAGAACTGTGCCATCTGCCCGAACGACATCGACGACGCGGCGATGAATTGCCACTTCCCCATGCCGCGGAGCGACGTTGCGACGACGTTTCTGTAGTTGCGGCTGACCACGCTGCCGCCGGCGTACCAAGCGATACCCGTCAAGGCGCCGATGAAGGTACCCAGCATCGGATCCGGGATTGCCGACATGCCGAGCTTACGCGCACTGTAGGAAGCACCGTACGACGCAGCCGACAATGCGCCGAACATCCGGCCGCGGCCGAGCGCGCGAGACCTCTTTTCGGCATCGTCCCATCTCCCGCCAGTTGCACCACGCACGGTCATGACCCCCATGAGGCTGGCGAGAATGATCGCCATGCCGGCGCCTGCCAGCCAGCCGATCGTCTCGCCGAGAATGATGAAGGCGAAGAGCGTTGCGAAGATCGGAATCAGCCGTCGAAACAGCCCGGCATTGATCGCTCCGGCGAGGATGACGGAACGGAAAAGCGTCAATCGTCCGATGACGGTCGCCAGCATGCCGCTCGCTGCAAAGAAACCAAGGCCGGTCAGAAACTGCCCGTCCATTGTCGGCAGCGCCGGACCGAGCAGAAGCCAGAGGCTGCCGGACAAAACAGATGTCATCACGATGGAGAGAAAGGCGCCGTTATTCTTTTCGCCCTCATGCGCGCCCTTGGCGATAGCGACATTGGCGAGCGCAAAGGCAAAAGCACCGAAAAGGGCGAAGAGAGCACCAATCATCAAGACGTTCTGTTGCTCCGGCCGCTCGGCCCGGCGGAGAGCTGTCGCGTGTGGTCGTTCCGCTCCCGCTTCCGTGTTTTTCCGGCGGCGGGAGCGGCGATGGTCAACTGTCGGACCGAACCGCGATTTCACCCGGGGTCCGGATGAGCGGCAAGGTCCCTCTTCGCCACCAGATGACACCGAGAACAGCTGCGCCGACAATGATCGGCACCGACAGTTCCAGATAAGGTGCCATGGCAGCGCCTGCCGCCACAAAGCACAGCAGACGGAGCCAATGGGCCATTTCGCTCTCCAGCGCCAACGCGAGGATGACGACCGCGACGACACCCCCCAACGCGGCAATCGCGATGTTCAAGCCCGCCCCCTGCCACAGCAACGCCTCGTTCCAAACGAAGAAGAACGGAACGATGAAGCCGAATGCCGCAAGCTTTACCGACGTCACCGCGATTTTCAACGCATCCTCGTCGGCGATCGCCGCGGCGGCGAAGGCAGCGACCGCGATGGGCGGGGTCAGCGCAGAAAGGACGGCGTAGTAGAGCAGGAACATGTTGGCCGGCAGCACGGGGATATCCGCTGCGACAAACGCAGGCCCCACCAGGACCGCACCGAGGATGTAGGCGCTTGGCGTGGGCATGCCCATGCCGAGCAGAATGGCAATCGCCGCGCCGAACAAGAGGAGCGGAAGAGTCCCCGAACCAGCGACCAGCATGACGATATTGGACGCCTTCATCGCCAGCCCGGTCATCGTCAGCCCGCCGATCACGAGACCCGCAGCGGCACAGGCACCAGCCACGGGTAGCATGCGCAACGTCGTCTCGCCCAGACCCTCCATGACGCCGCGCGGTGTCATGCGCGTCCGCCTCGTGAAGAATGAAGCGATGACCAGGGCGACCGTCGCGTAAACGGCGACATAGGTCGGCGTATAGCCAACCAGCAAGGCCCAGACGATCACGGCGAGCGGCAGAACGAAGACCCAGCCCGACTTTAGCGTTTCCAGGATGGGATCGGCTTGATCGATGCCGCGCAGTCCCTGGCGAACGGCGCGAAAATGCACCTGGAGATAGACGGCGAGATAGTAAAGCAGCGCCGGGATCAATGCGGCGATAACCACGTCTCGGTAGTCGATACCCGTATACTCAGCAAGGATGAAAGCCGCCGAGCCCATCACGGGCGGCATGGCGGAGCCGCCGGTGGAAGCAGCAACTTCGACGGCACCCGCGAACCGCGCCGAATAACCTAAGCGCTTCATGATCGGAATCGTCACCGCTCCGGTCGTCGCGACATCCGACGTCGGGCTTCCCGAGATCATGCCGTACATTCCGGATGAAACGACCGCAATCTTGGCAGGGCCGCCGGGAGATTTGCCCGTGAGCGCAGCCGCGAGCTGGAACATAAAATCTGCACCGCCTGCCTTGGACAGCAACGCGCCGAACATGACGAAGAGGAAGACATAGCTCGCCGCGACCTGGATCGGGACGCCGAAAACGCCGTCGGTCGTGTACATGAGCGTATCGATAAACGAGCCGAAATCGATATAGCCGTGGCCGAAAGGCGGCGGCAGAACGTGCCCGTAGAGATTGTAGGCCAGGAAGACGAGAACGACGATCGTCAATCCCGGTCCAGTCGTTCGACGGGTCGCCTCGAGCGTCAGGGCGAGCAGTACAGCACCGAAGAACAGCTGGTCCGCGCCAAGCGGGTTCAGCAGCGTGATGTGGTTGGCAAGGTAACCGCGGATCATGAAGAAATAGATGCCGCATGCGACGCTCGCGGCCGACAGAACCCAGTCGAACACGCTTGGTATGGCGGGCGAGTGCCGCGACGCGCCGACCGCCAGGAAAAGCAGCGAATAGATCCCACAGACGAACAAGATCCCGATAAGGAGCGCATCGGGTAGCGCAAAAATGTTTGCGTAAACGACCCCAGTAGCAAACACCGCCGAGGCCGCAAAGAGCCAGAACCGGAAGGCGCCGTCGAATTGGCGGCGCCTCCCGGTGTCGAACAGTCGGCCAATCATTGCATCAGGCCTGCTTCACGGTATGCGCGAAGTGCACCCTCATGAAATGGAACCGCGGTCTCACGCACGAGGAGTTCCGTGGTGAGATCAGCCATGGCGGGATGGACTGTCTGGATCTCCGCGACATTTTCGAGGATCGCTTTGGTCAGCGTGTAGGCGTCTTCCTCGGACATGTCTTCGCTTGCAACGAGCACAGCGCCAAGCGCCACAGTCTCGATAGCTTCAGGCTGGTTCTCGTAGGTTTCCGCAGGAATTGTGAACTCGCCGATAGAAAACTCCTCCGCGACGCTCTTGCGCACATCTTCCGGAATATCGAGAATCTTGATGTCCAGGCTGTTCTCAATTTCACGGATCGAGCTGTGACCGACAAAAACACCGTTGGTGTAGACGTCCACGCGTCCGTTAAGGAGTAGACCGCTCTGTTCTGAGGAGCCCGCCTGTACAACGCTTCCGCCCCATGCTGCGATCGCTTCGTCGTCGGCACCTGCAGCGGCCATCATGGCAGACGCAACCTGCCCCGTGATGTTCCCAGCGCGGTTGATCGTGATCCGAACGGGCGCTTCCTTCTCGACCAAATCAGCGAGTGACGTGATGCCGTATTCGTCGCTGAAGCTCTTGTTCACGACAAACTGCATTGGCGCCCAGTCATAAAGGTAGCCAATGGTTCGCAAGTTCTCGATCGGCTGCTGGAACGGCTCGCCGCCGGCAACCGCTATGGCCAGCTCAGCGTCGTGAATGAGGCCGATTTCGGCGCGTCCTTGGCTGACCATGGCTGCATTGGCAAAGCCCCCACCCGTTGTTTGATAGGTGACGGAAGATCCTGGCGCTCCTTTCTTCAAGGCGGCGTCCAGACCAGCGCCCATCAGTGTCCAAAGCCCGCCCGGGCTTGCACCGGCAAGCGTGAGATTGAGCGATTGCGCAGAGGCAGGAACCTGCGTTCCCAGCAGGCATGCCATTGCAACGGCGGATGCGATCTTCCGTGAGTAATTCATGATGTCCTCCCATTCAGATTGATCAATCCGAGGCCTCGCTCCTTCAGCGCCCACAGATTAATTAGTTTGGTAACTAATGTTAGACCTAAAACTTTCTTTGCGTCAATCGCCGGCATTCGGTGGGCAGGAAGAGGCTGACACAGGGGCTACCTCCAAGAGCCTGAATCAGCAGATTGCTTGGATTTCATTGTCTTGGCAGCCGCCGGGTCAACAGGCGTAATTGGCGATGAATATCCATGCATCGGCTGAGGCGATCGTCCGCTGAAATCTCGGATCAGTCTGCGGCATCGTCCAAACTAGGAGGAGTTCGGTCTAACGTGCGTCTTCCCGAGCCCGGTTGCTCGGGTTCTTCATCCAGACTGAGAGGCCACTTGGCCGGATACGCAGGCAGCGGCACATCGCCCGCACCGTGAATTGCTGGCGATGCTCGGCAACAGACGCTTTTCTCACTTTGGATCCTTGGCTAAATACGCGGTGGCTTCCTATTAAACACACCCGGCAGCGGGAATGGAGCCAACGAACATCCAATCGACTTCTTATGTCGCGCGTCATCTTCTGCGCCACCCGGATCACGATAGATCATGCCGAACCGCAGCGTATTGTAAAACAGCACCGCGATCTTGCTTGCAGTCGCGGTGACCGCCTTTTGTTTACTGATCCGTTCAGAGAGGCGTCGGTAGAACGCGCCGAGTGCCGTGTCGCTTCGTCCGATCGTGACGGCCGCCAATCGTAGCAATGCGGCTGCGTTGCTAGACGATCGGCGCGTTCGGGATGAGAGCAACTTGCCACCTGAGACTTTATTGCCCGGCGCGAGGCAAAGCCAGGATGTAAAGTGCTTCGCGCTCGGCCATGCCTGCAAATCCGAGCCGCACTCGCCGACCAGCTTGAGCGCCAGAGAGGGACCGAGACCATGGATGTGAGTCAAGTCGACGCCAAGAACACAGTAAAGTGCAGATCGAACGTCGAATGACGGTTCATTCACCTGTCTGGTAGTCGTCCTTGTCTTCGGTAGAGGTGGCAACTGCTGTTCGGCGCGAACCGTCAGGTCCGAGATGGCGGCCAATAGCTTGCGGTCACATTCCAGCATCTTCTGCTGGTAGAAGTCATAGAGTTCCAGCGACTGCGGAAGGGCGAGTACGTGCTCTTCGCGAGCATTGCATACCGGGCACTTACTAGGATCACCTCGATGCCGTGTTGTTCGAGGATCTCGAAGGCAGGGATCCAATAGACGCAGGTGGACTCCATCGCGACACTGGTTACGCCGCAAGACTGGAACCACTCGGCCAACTCATGCAGGTCTTGCGTAAAAGTACCGAACGCGCACACCGGCGTATCATCACTATCGGGGTTCACGGCAGCCACATGCTTGGTGGAACCAATGTCGACTGCGGCAGATCCGGGATTGACCATCTTCAGGCCGGATTTGTCACCCTCATCGGACTTCATCATAGCGCCTCCTCCGTTCGGGTTGGAGGGGCTGGGCAATGCAAGTCGGTCTTCTTCCTATCCGGGATTACCACCGACGCGGCGTCACCGTTCTCAAGAACGGATCAGCCCATGTGCCACGTTTTTTTAACGGGGTTGTATGCCTCCAATAAGCCATCGGCAGCTCCCCTCCGCGTGCCCGAGTAACAGGTGTTTCTACCGCGCACAGGCTGGCGGCGGCCCTCCAACGGTTTTTTAAGATGTCGCGTTCCTCGGTGACGCGCGCCAGCTCCTTCTTCAGACGACGTATCCCTGCCGCCTGATCCCCATCGCCTCCTGATGGCTGCGAGAACTTCTTCTTCCACACGTAGAGCGAGTGTTGGCTAACGCTAAGCCGCTGCGACACCTCTGAAACCGGACAGCCCCGCTCGGTGATCTGCGCGACAGCATCGCGCTTGAACTTGTCACTGTAATTGCCAGTCACCATCATGACCTACCTGCCTCGAAATTAGGAAGAAGGCGTCTACAAATCCGTGTTCTATTCAGTTCTCGACCCCACATGAAGTTGATGCCCACGCGCCCGTCCAAGTGAATAGTGCGCTCCGCGGCGACGACCAGGGCAAAGCTAGGACATGTTGACAGCCCGGTAAAAATCACAAACTGAATTGCAGCGCTCGCAGCTTGTTTGCAGTGCACACACTTGAAGGGATCTGAAATGTCGCACAGCCAAAGACAACTGAAGTCGGAATTGGGGCGGAGCACGTCGGACACGGTGACCGTCCGCGGCTTTGACCTGCCTCAGGAGTTGATGGGCCATATCAATTTCGGAGACATGGCCTTCCTTCAGATCACCGGGCGCAGGCCCGCCCCGTCGGAATCGATCATCTTCAACGCCATGCTCGTCTCGCTGGTCGAGCATGGCATGACGCCGTCCGCCATCGCCACGCGCATGGTCCTGGCCGGTGCACCCGAAGCACTGCAGGCAGCGGTCGCCGCCGGGCTGAATGGTCTCGGCAGCCGTTTTGCGGGGACCATGGAGGGAGCAGCCCGCGTGCTTCAGGCTGCCCTGCCGGACGCGACGCAGCCAGGCGACATCAAAGCCATCGCGAATGCTGTCGTCGAGGATCATGCCGCGCGGCGTCATTTTGTGCCGGGTATCGGGCATCCACTGCACAAGCCGATCGATCCGCGCGCCGAGCGGTTGCGCGCCATCGCGCAGGATCAGGGGTTCGCTGGACCATATGTCGAACTGATGTGGGAGATCAGCGCGAGTGCAAGCGAGACCTCCGGCCGGGTGCTGCCGGTCAACGTCACCGGCGCCATCGGCGCGCTTCTCTGCGAACTCGGGCTGGACTGGCGTCTTGCGCGCGGCATGGCGGTCATGAGCCGCGCCGTCGGATTGGTCGGTCATGCCTGGGAGGAAATCAACACGCCGATGGCCGACGAAGTCTACCGGCGGATCGAAGACGAGGTTGCGCGCTAGCGCCTTGACGCTCAGTCGGGCCCCGGATCCAGCATGTCGCGCATGTTTCGGACCTGCAAATGGTTCCAGACGCCGCTGATTTCCGCGGCGGCCCGGCGCACCTCCGGCAGGAATTCGGCGACCACGTCCCGCTCCCGGTCGAAGGCCGACTGGGTCGTGAGATTGAGGGCCGCCACGGTCGTGCCTTGAGCCGAGACGATCGGGACAGCGAGCACCTTGATCCCGGGACCCAGTTCCCCCTCGACGACGCAATAGCCGTCGGCGCGCACAGTCTCGATCGCCGCGCGGAATTTGGAAGGCTCCGTGATCGTCGCCTCGGTGACCGGTTCGAGCCGGGCAGCGCGCAACCACACCTCGAAGTCCTGGTCCGAAAGGGCCGCGAGCAGGACGCGGCCCATCGCGGTTGCATAAGCGGGCAGCCTCTGTCCGACATTGATGTGCACGCGCAGCGGCCCCGATGCCGATGCGCGCGCAACGTAGATGATCTCTTCGCCGTCGAGCACCGAGATGCTGGAGGAACGCCCCGACAAATCGCGCAGGCGTCGCAAGATCGGCTGCAACGCATCTCCCACGCCGTGCGATGACAGATATGCCGTTCCGAGTGCCAGCGTCTTCGGTGTGAGGAAATACTGGTTGCCATCGGAGCGCGCAAGATAGCCGAGCGCCTCCAATGTCATGGCGATCCGGCGCGCCGAAGCGCGCGACGTACCGGACAGCTTGGCTATCTCAGATACTGCAAGAGCAGGTTTGGCGCTGCTGAACGCGTTGATGACATTGAGCCCGCGTTCGAGCGAAGAAATGAACCAACGCTCATTCCTTAGATCAATAAGCATTGACATTCACATGGACCTCACCCTAACCTGATCACATAGCGTACATAATGTGCGCTATGCGCACAAGACATATTCGGCGAGGCGTCGGGAGCGCCATCGCCGTCGTTGCAGTCGAAGGCGACCTTCGCCGATGCGATCGGGAGGAACTAGGTGTTCGACAATCGGAGCATGCTCGCGGGGATCCGTGTGGTCGAGATGGCGAATGTCATCAGCGGCCCCTTCGCGGGCATGCTATTGGCCGATCTGGGCGCCGATGTCGTCAAGGTGGAGATGACCGGGACCGGAGACCCCTTCCGTATCTGGGCCGGCGAAAGCGCGGCGATTTCACCCGCCTTTGCCGCCTATAATCGCGGCAAGCGCAGCATCGAACTCGACATCAAGACGCCGAGGGGACGGGAGAACTACCTGCACCTGGCGGCCAACGCCGATGTCGTTATTGAGAATTTCCGGCCCGGCGCACTCGATCGCGCCGGCGTCGGTTACGAGGCGTTGAAACAGCGCGCGCCGGGTCTGGTCTACTGCTCGATCTCCGGCATGGGCCAGAGCGGGCCCTACCGCGACCTGCCCACCTTCGACGGCATCGCGCAGGCGATGTCGGGCCTTTGGAGCCAGTTGGTCGACATGGAAACGCCCGACCCGGTTGGGCCGCCGATCTCTGACCAGCTCACCGGGCTCTATGCTGCCTACGGCGTGCTCGGGGCGCTCGTCTCGCGCGGCACGACTGGCCTTGGTCGGCGCATCGACGTCAGCATGCTCGGCGCGACCATCGCCTTCCAACCACACGGCGTCGCAGAATATCTCCTCACTGGCGCAATCGCCGACAAGTCGTCCCGGGCCCGCGTCTCGCAATCCTTTGCCTTCGTCTGCGCCGACGGGCTGCCGCTCGCCATCCACCTTTCCTCGCCGCCAAAATTCTGGCTGGCGCTTCTCGCGGCGATCGATCGCAAGGACCTTGGCGATCACCCCGATTATGCAACCAAGTCCATGCGCGAGCGCAACTATGAGCGGTTGCGTCAGGAACTGGCGGCGGTGTTCGGAACGCGGGACCGGTCGCATTGGCTTGAGCGGCTGATCGCCAGCGACGTGCCCTGCGGGCCGTTGAACACGGTGGCCGAGGCGATGACCGATCCGCAGGCGAAGGCGCTGCGTATGGCGCGCACCTTCGGCAAAGGCGAGCGGGCGCTGCCGCTGGTCGGCTACGCGATCGACGATCCCCACCGTCCCGAGGACGAGGCGGACCGGCCTGTACCGCTCCTCGGCGAACACACGGCACAGATACTCGAGGAACTGGGCCTTTCGGACGCAGCCAACTCCGCGTCCCTTTCTTCAACAAGTTGATCAAGGCGCCCGGTTCGACGCCGGCATAGTCGGGAAAGAAAAATGGCACGCTACCTGGACAGCCCCCTCTCCGCAGATGACCTGCGCCAGATCCTGGAGCTGGTGGAGAATTCGAAATTCGAGAGCATCGATCTGCAGATCGGCGACCTGCGCCTGTCGGCCAGCATGACCGGCGCCTTGCCTGCTTCGGCGCCTATCGATCGCGCTTTTGCTCCAGCACCTTCACCCGCTCCAGCGTCTTCGCCCGCCCCCGCGGCAGCGTCCTCGCCGGCGGCGCCAACCCCGGCTTCAAACACCCAGCCGGGCCATAAGGCATCCGGCCCCGCTGACTCGGATCTGGTCGAGATCACCGCGCCGATCGTCGGCATCTTCTATACGGCCCCCGAGCCCGGAGTGCCGCCTTTCGTGGAAATCGGCACCGAAGTCGGCCCAGATACCAACGTAGGCCTAATCGAGGTAATGAAAGTCTTCAACGGCATCAAATCGGGCGTTGCCGGTACGATCGTGGAGCGCTTAGTGGAGGACTCCGGGTTCGTCGAATTCGGCCAGCCGCTCTTCCTTGTCCGTCCGAAGGCCTCGTGATGCCTCTCCGCCGGGTCTTCATCGCAAATCGCGGCGAAATCGCCGTTCGGATCATACGGGCCTGTCTCCAGCAGGGCATCGAGACCGTCGTCGGCGTCTCGGTGCCGGACCGCGAAAGCATGGCGGCATCGATGGCTGATCGCGCGGTATGTATCGGTCCCGGCTCGGCCTCTGCCAGCTATCTGAGCCAGGAGCGCCTGATATCGGCTGCACTTGGAACGGGATGCGACGCGGTTCATCCCGGCTACGGCTTTCTGGCCGAGAACGCCGATTTCGCGCAGCTTTGCAGTGACAACGATCTCATTTTCGTCGGCCCGACTCCCGACAACATCCGCTCCATGGGCAACAAGCTCGAGGCACGCGCGCTGGCCAGGAAATTTGAGGTGCCTCTCGCCGAAGGGTCTGTGCGCATTACAGATTTCACCCATGCCGAGCAGATCGCAGGCGAGATCGGCATGCCACTCCTGTTCAAGGCCGCAGCCGGCGGTGGGGGCCGTGGTATCCGCATTGTCAACCAGCCAGCAGATCTGCGCAGCGCCTTCGACCAGGCTGCCGCCGAGGCGCAGGCCGCTTTCGGCGACAAGGCGTTGTTCATGGAGCGCTACATAGAAAATGCCCGTCATGTCGAGGTCCAGATCTTGGCCGATACGCTGGGCGATGTCGTCCATCTGGGCGAACGCGATTGTTCATTGCAGCGCCGCTACCAGAAGATGGTCGAGGAAGCGCCGTCCGTCGGCCTGAAGGATAGTCTGCGCAGCGCCATCCACGAGGCGGCGGTCAGGCTCTCCCGCAATATCGGATATGTCGGCGCTGGCACGGTCGAATTCATCGTCGATCTCGACCGCGAGGATTTCTACTTTCTTGAAATGAACACGCGCGTTCAGGTCGAGCATCCGGTCACCGAGATGCTGACCGGAGTCGACATCGTTGGTGAGCAACTGCGCGTCGCCGCTGGCCTGCCGCTGTCGATCCGCCAGGAGGACGTCAGGCTTGACGGACATGTCATCGAATGCCGGATCAACGCGGAATCGCCGGCGAAGGGATTTCAGCCCTCGCCCGGCCGCATAACAGCATGGACGCCGCCGAAAGGTGCCCAGATCCGCCTCGACACCCACGCATATGTCGGTTGGACCGTCTCGCCTTATTACGACTCGCTGCTCGGCAAACTGATCGTCCGCGGCTCCGACAGAGCAGAGGCCTTGGACAACATGGCGGCGGCGCTCGCAGACTTCGAAGTGGAAGGGCCGGACACGACCCTGCCCTTCTTGCGCCATGTGCTCAGTGCGGAGGACTTTCGCGCCGGACGTTTCAATACACGCTGGCTCGAGGCGTTCGCGCCCAGCTTCCAGGCATTACCAGCATGACGGGCGAGGTAAGCGGAATGTCGAAATCCATCTCCATTATCGATACGACCCTGCGCGATGGCCAGCAGAGCCTCTGGGCCATGAACATGCGCACCGGCGTCATGCTAACGGCGCTTGAACATCTCGACCGCGCCGGCTTCGAAGCCATGGAGTTCTATGTACCAGTCGTCCAGATCAAGAAGATGATCCGCGATCTCGGGGAAGACCCCTTTCAATGGCTTCGACTGGGCGCCAAGAAGGCCAAGCACACGCCGCTGCGCCTTCATGCCGGCTATCGCAGCGGTCTCGGCAAGATCCCCGAATCGGTGGCCAAGCTCCTTGTCCAGGTGGTTATCGACAGTGGCATTTCGGTCGCCCGCATCTCCGATCCCTGGAACGATTTCGACCACTTGAAGGAGGAGCATGACGGGCTGCGTGCCATGGGCATGGAATCGGTCATCAACCTCATCTATTCCGTCTCGCCGCGTCATACCGACGACTACTTCATTGACCGCGTAAAAAAGGCCGCAGCGCTCAACCCCTACCGGCTCTGCTTCAAGGATGTAGGCGGCTTGCTGACGCCGGACAGGATCGACACGATCCTGCCGCGGATCAAGGAAGCCGCCGGCGGCATACCGATCGAATTTCATTGCCATTGCAATAACGGCCTTGCACCCTTCAACGTCGTGAAGGTGCTGCAGCATGGGTTAACGCATATCCACACCGCCGTGCCGCCACTCGCCAATGCGTCGTCGCAGCCTTCGGTCTTCAACGTCGCGGCAAACATCCGTGCGCTTGGATTCGATCCCGGCCTCGACGAGGCGCCGCTGAAGCAGGCCGAGACGTTCCTGACCGGCGTCGCCAAGCGCGAAGGTCTCGCAATCGGCCAGCCGTTCGAATACGACGCGTCGCTTTATCGGCACCAGGTGCCCGGTGGAATGATTTCCAACCTGCGCTACCAGCTCACCAAGGTGAAGCAGGAACACCGCCTGCCGGAGGTGCTGGAGGAAGTCGTGCAGGTCCGGGCCGATTTCGGCTATCCGATCATGGTCACGCCGCTATCGCAGTTCGTCGGGACCCAGGCCGCCGTCAACGTCATGGTCGGCGAGCGGTACCGTCAGGTCACAGACGAGACGATCCAGTATGCGCTTGGGCATTGGGGCAAGGAAGCGCTTCAGCACATGGACCCGGATGTGCGCGATCGTATCCTGGACCGGCCGCGCGCCCGCGAACTGGCCGCCGTCGAATATCCCCAGCCCAGCCTCGCGGAAGTTCGCCGCCACTATGGCGAGCGGCTGAGCGACGAGGAACTGCTGCTGCGGGTCTATGTCGGCGAGGACGCCATCGAGATCGCCCGCAATGCCCCGAAGCCGTCGGAATACTCGCTGTCGGGAACATCGTTCGTGGCGCTGATTCGGAGCCTGACGCGGATCAACGACAAGGCGCATGTCTCGTTCGCCAAAAGCGACATGCGCATCACGCTCAGCCGCAGGGAGGGCTGAAACGTTCGGCGCCGGAAAAGCGCGACCGAACCTGGTCTACGGGAACGTCAATCGATTTGAGGAGGAGAACATCAAATGCGTCATCTGCTTTCGGGACTGCTCATCACGACCGCCATCGCCATCTCGGCACCGCAGGCAATTGCGGAGGACTTCCGGATGCTGACCGGCTGGGACACCAGCTACGCACCCGTCACTGCCGTGCTCGATCCCTTCATGCAGCGCCTGCAGGAGGAATCGGATGGAAACGTCAATATCACCCGCTCCGGCCCGGAAACGATCCCGCCCTTCGAGCAGCTCGACCCGGTCTCTCGCGGCCTGTTCGACATGCTCTTCACCAACGGGGCCTATCACTACAACGAAACCTCCATCGGCATGACGCTCGACGCGGTTTCGGCCGATCCGACCCAACTGCGCGAGTCCGGTATCTGGGGTTATGTCGACGAGCAGTATCAGACGCTCGGTCTCAAGCTGGTCGCCGTGCTCTACGACATGAACGGCTACAACATCATCCTGAAGGAGCCACTTGGCGACAACGCGCTCGAGGGTCGTCGGGTCCGCGGCACGCCCATCTACCACCCGCTGATCGAAAAGCTGGGCGGCGCGCCTGTCGTGCTTCCCGCCAGCGAGATCTATCCCTCGCTCGAACGCGGGGTCGTCGAGGGCGCCGCATGGCCAACGGTGGGCGCCGTTGGCTTCCGCTGGTTCGAGGTCGCCGACTACATGATGCGGCCTTCCTTCGGTCAGGTCGGACATGTCGTGCTGATGAATCTCGACCGCTGGAACGCACTGGATGACGAGACCAAGGAACTGATCGAGCGCGTGGCGGGCGAATTCGAAATGGAAGCCATCGACATCTTCAACGACGTTGTCGCCAAGGAAGAGGAAACGCTGGCCAGCGAGGGCATGCAAGTGACCGAACTGGAAGGCGAGTTCCTGCCGCTCATCGGCGAGACCTGGTATGAGGGCGCCATGACGCTGGCGGCAGAGCAGAACGCTGAGGCGATCGCCGAGGTCAGGCGGCTGGCGGAAGAAGCCGGCCTGACCGGTGCCGAAGGCGAGTAAATCCGACCAAGCGACATCCCTTCGCGCGCCTCCGCTCGCGATGGGATGTCGTCTTCGTAACTGACCGACCGCTGATCCGGAATTAGGGGAAATACGGTGTCGAACCTCACGAAGGCGCTGCAGCCGCTTCTGCGGCTTCAGGACGCTATCTCGCTTGTCGGCCAATGGCTTGGCGGTCTTTCGCTCGCACTGATCGTCGTCATCTACGCCTATGAGGTATTCGTCCGTTACCTGATGGGCGCGCCCACGTCATGGGCAAGCGACTTCGTCAGCTTTCTTCTGCTGATCTCGGTCTTCACGGTGCTGCCATGGTTGACGCGCGAGGGCGGCAACGTGGCCGTGACCCTCCTGCCCGACTACATGCCCGCACGCGGTGGCCAGCTGCTCCTGCGTTGCGGCTTCGTCGTCGCAGGCATCGCATGCTTATGGGTGACCTATATCGGCGTACAAGAAACACTGCTGCTGTTCCAGCGCAATACGATGACGCTGACGACGGTGCGTATTCCCAAATGGCCCCTCCTGGCGCTGATCACCTTCGGCCTCTTCAATTCGGGTCTCTATTTCTTTCGGCTTGCCGCGCGTCCAAACCAGGCAGCTCACGGGGGTATCCATGCTTGAGGGAATTCCAGCCGTCGCCACCGGCATTGGCCTGCTGCTCGGGCTGATGATGCTCGGCCTGCCGGTCTTCATCGCCTTCCTCCTCGTCAATCTGATTGCCATCGGCATCATGCTTGGCCCGGCCGGCTACGGCATGTTTGTCAACTCGATCTACGAGACCACCACCACCGGGTCGCTGGTGACCATTCCGATGTTCATCTTGATGGGAGAGATTCTCTTCCGCTCAAACGCGGTCAACGTACTGTTCCATTCGATCGACACGATCGTCGGCAAGGTGCGCGGCCGGCAATACGTGCTGATCGTCCTACTGGCGACGATATTCAGCACGCTCTCGGGTGCGGCGATGGGCGTCGCGGCGATGCTCAGCCGCTCGTTGTTACCGGCGATGATCGCAAGGGGTTACGACCCGAAGCTTTCAATCGGCAACATCCTTGCGGGCGCGAGCCTCGCGCCCCTTATCCCGCCGAGTGTGCTCGCCATCATCGTCGGCACCCTTGCCGGTGTCTCCATTTCCGGACTTCTGATCGCCGGTATCCTGCCGGGTCTCTTCTTCGCCTCCCTCTTTCTTGCCTACACCTTCATTCGCGTTTGGCTGAACCCCAAGCTCGCCCCGGCCGACGATGGCCTCGTATCCACGCCATCGACTCGCGACGTCGTCATGGCGCTCGTCCGGCTGATACCGTTCTCGATCGTGATCTTGAGCGTCATGGGTCTCATCCTGATGGGAATCGCGACGCCGACCGAGGCCGGTGCTATGGGCGTTCTCGGCGCACTCATTACTGCCGCCATCTACCGGAAGTTCAGCCTCGGCCTGATCGTTGAATCGGTGCTCGCTTCGGCCAGCATCTCGGCGATGATCCTGATCATCATGGCGACGTCCAAGCTTTTCTCGCAACTGCTCGCCTTCACCGGCGGCGCCACCGCGCTGACGCAGATGGTCGCCGGTCTCGATCTATCGCCCTGGCTCATGCTCCTTGTGCTGATGGGCCTGCCCTTCATCCTTTGCATGTTCATCGACCAGATCGCGCTGATGCTGATAATGGTGCCGATCTACATCCCGATCGTGTCGTCGCTTGGCTTCGACCCGCTCTGGTTCTGGCTTCTGTTCCTGGTGAACATCACGGTCGGCGGCATGACCCCGCCCTTCGGCTATACCCTCTTTGCGGTAAAGAGCGGCTGGAAGGAGGGGGCATTGTCGACTGTGTTCTCCGCAGCGTGGCCCTTCGTGCTGCTGTTCGTCTTCGGAATGGTAGTTCTTGCGGTCTTTCCGGCAATGGTCACGTTCCTGCCAAGCCTTCTCTAGGAGAAAAAGACATGACGCAGACCTCTCGCAAGGGTGCCGTGATCGTCACCGGTGCCGCACAGGGATTGGGGCGCGCCTTTGCCCGCAGGCTGGCCGAAGACGGCTACGCGGTCTGTCTGTCCGACATTGCCGGCGACCATGTTGCCGCGGCGGCCGACCAACTGGAAAAGGATGGTCACGCGGCGCTGGGCCTGGCGGTCGACGTGACGGATGAGGCGTCGGTCGACGAGATGGTCGCGGCGGTCGTCGATCGCTTCGGCTCGGTCGACGGTCTCGTCAACAACGCGTCGATCTTCTCGACCCTGCAGATGCGTCCCTTCTTCGACATTCCGCTTGCCGAATGGCGCAAGGTCGTCGACGTGAACCTGACCGGCGTCTTCATCTGCAGCAAGGCCGTCGCCGCGCCGATGCGGGTGCAGGGACACGGGCGCATCATCAATATCTCGTCGGCCGTCGTGCCCATGGGACGGCAGAACTACCTGCACTATGTTGGCTCGAAAGCCGGTGTCGTCGGGATGACACGGGCCATGGCCCGCGAACTTGGCGAATGGAACATCACGGTGAACGCCATCCTGCCGGGCGCCACGGACACGGGCATCGAGCGCGCGACCGTCACGCAGCAGCAGCGCGATGCGCTGATCGCCATGCGGTCCATCAAGCGGACCCAGGTTCCCGACGATCTTTGCGGCGTGGCGAGCTTCTTGATGTCGAAGGACAGCGCATTCATGTCGGGCCAGAGCCTGATCGTGGATGGCGGCGCCTGGTTCTCGTAGGTGGAGGGATCGATGAACGCCAACGTCAAACAGACAGAGGGAAGCGGCACGTTCGGCCGGCGTCTCGGCTTCGGCGCCCGGCCGCTCCTGCTCGTCATCGATATCGCGCGTGCCTTCACGGAAGAAGGCCGGCCGCTGGCGGCAGAATGCAGCGCGGTCATCGAGCAGACCAACTGCCTCGTCCGTGCCGCGCGCCATGCCGGCGTGCCGGTCATGTACACGGTGGTGGCCTATGACGACGCGAACCTCTCCGACGCCGGCCTCTGGGCCTTGAAGATCGGTGGCCAGGCCGACCTTTTGGCCGGAAGTTCCGGCGTCGAACTCGATCCGCGTCTCGACCGCGACCCGTCCGAGCCCATTCTCGTCAAGAAATACGCGTCCTGCTTCTTCGGTACCGACCTATCAAGCCGGCTGGCCGCGTCGGGGCGCGACACGGTGGTCATTGCCGGATTGACGACGAGCGGCTGCGTCCGCGCGACCGCCGTCGATGCCATCCAGTCGGGCTTCCGGCCCATCGTCGCCCGCCAAGCCGTGGGCGATCGCTGGGCCGATGCCCATGCGCAGTCGCTAAGCGACCTTCAGGCAAAATACGCCGACGTCGTCGATGTGGGCGAGGTACTGGACTATTTCACCGACCTTGGCCGGCCGGACGATACCTCCAAGACGCCGGTCAGCGTAGCATCGCACCGCCATCCACCTGTATAGCGGTGCCCGTCATCCAGTTGGCCTTGCTTGAGACGAGGAAGGCGATCAGCTCGGACACGTCCTCGGGCTCGCCCGCCCGGCCCAGCGGAAAATCCTTGCCGCGGCTGGCGAGCAGCGCGTCATAGGCCTCGCCGCTCATGCCGGCCTCCAGCCAGATGCGGCTCCGCACGAGCGCGGGCGCAACCACATGCACCCGAATTTGGCGCGAGGCGACCTCGGTAGCCAGAGCCGTGGAGAACCGCTCGATGGCACCTTTCGTCGCCGCATAGAGGGCGCTGCCGGGGCGCGGCCGGGAGGCGAGCGTGCTCGACAGGTTGACGATCGTGCCGCCGTCGCTCATCAGCGGCAACAGCGCACGCGTGACACGCAATGTGCCGAAGACGTTGACCGCGAAAAGCTGCTCCATGTCCGCATCGGACGTTTCGACGAAGTTCTTCCGCGGCAACACTATACCCGCGCAATTGACGAGCGCCGCGACGGCCCCGTGGCGATTACGCACCGTCTCGACGAGCGAGGCGACCGATAGCGCATCGGCGACGTCGCATTGTTCGAGGGTGATGCCGGCGCCAAGCAGTTCCTCGGCCGCATCGAGACGCCGGGCACAGCCAACGACCCGCCACCCTTCCCGCACCAGCACCTCGGCGACCGAACGGCCGATGCCGGCGCTTCCGCCGGTGACGACGGCAACGCGGGGAGCGCTCATCGCGCCTCGCCTTGCGTGTCTGTTGGCGCGAGGAAGCCGCGTCCGCTCGCCAGCATCGATGCGGTGCGGATCGCCGCCGTCATCGAGCCGTGCTGCGCAAAGCCCTTGCCCGCAATATCGAACGCGGTGCCGTGCGGCACAGAGAGATGAACGTAGTCGAGCCCGAGATAGACGGTGCATGCACCTTCGAAAGCAGCGGTCTTGAGAGCAATCTGGCCCTGATCGTGGTACATCGACACAATCGCATCATAGTTCCCCTCGATGCATTTGCGAAACACCGAATCCGGCGAGATCGGACCCTCGATCGTCAATCCCTCTGCGCGCAGCGCCTCGACCGCCGGCGCGATGATATCGCTGTCCTCCTCGAACATCGCGTGCGGATTGAGGCCCGCGACGGCTAGGCGGGGCGTATCCAGTCCCCAGCGCCTGAGGTGCCGGTCGGCCAGCCGCGCCACATGGCAGATGCGCTCATGGGTCACGGACGCGGCGATATCGCGGATACGCAAATGCTCGCCGATCGGCACGACGCGCAACGGCCCGCTCATCCGCAACATGAACGTGTCCTTCGGCTGGAGATCGTCGAGATCCTCGACGACACGGGCCATGCGCATCGATTGGGTGTTGATCGGTCCCATGATCCAGCCATCGAGCACGCCCTGCTGCGACAAGGCGGAAGCACGATCCATCCACGCCTTCACCGCCCGGCCCGAGGCAGCCGAAGGTTTACCGATCTCAAAGTCGCCTGCCTGAAGCGCGCCGCAGGCGATGACGGGAATGATCGCACGGCCTCTCGCCTCCTCCGGCGTCTCGACCGCGACCACCGGAAGATTGGCGCCGACCGCCCGCGCCGCCGCCTCGACGGCGGCAACATCGCCGACGAGGACCGCATCTCCGTCCTGCCGGGACGCTGCCGCGAGAAGCGCCTTCACGGAGACTTCCGGGCCGATGCCTCCCGGATCGCCAATCATCACACCGATTTTCGCAGTCTTCATGCGCCTCTCCCGTCAGTCCTACCGTCCTCGGATGCCTATTCTCTCAGAAAGAAATCGCGCACTAGGGCATTGAATTCGTCCTTCTTTTCGATCTGCGTCCAGTGGCCGCAATTGCCGAAAATATGCAGGTTGGAATTGCGCAGAAGGCGGTTGTAGCGAAGACTGGTTTCCATCGGCACGACCTTGTCGTCCCTTCCGTGCACCAGCAAAGCCTCGTGCTCGATGAGGGCGATGCGTTCCTCCGGCGTCGCGAGCGCTTCGATGTGGCGCTGTCGCGGCGCAGGGAACATCGCCGAAAAGCTCTCCTGGAATCCGGGACGCACGCTTGCCTCGTATCGCGACTTAACCAGATCGTCCTTGATCAGCGTTTTGTCGAAGGCGAAATGCTCCTGCATCATGTGGCGCATGTTCTCCACCGACGGCTCATAGCCCCAAACGGCATCGAGCCCCTCGGTCAGGTCGAATTTGAGGCCGGCGGCACCCATCAGCACGAATTTGCCAACCCGTTCGGGATGGCGATCCGCCAGCGCGATGGTCAGCGCCCCGCCGAAGGAATTTCCGACGAAATGCGCTTTCGGCACGTCGACGACGTCGAGAAAGGCCGTGATGTGCTCCAGCCAGGCATCGAGCGTGTATTGCTGGCCCTGTCGCCGTTCCGTGTAGCCGAACCCGGCGGCGTCGGGCGCAATCACCCGAAAATGCTCGGCCAGCGCCGGGATGGTTGCCCGCCAGTTGGCATAGCCGGTAACGCCCGGACCGGAACCGTGAAGCAGCACGACCGGGACGCCCGAGCCGCTTTCGAGATAGTTGGTGCTGAGGCCGGCGGCTTCGACCGACTTGCCGATTTCGGGATTGCCGTCTCGCTTTACGTCCATCATGTCTCTCCCATTGAAGCGTTCGCAGGTGGCGGTAACGATCCGTCCGCCCTGCTCAAGGTGCTGTAAATCGTCGGGCGCGACGCGCCTGTTCGCGGCAGGCCAACTCACCCGGCGATGACGGCTCGGTGCCGACGCCGGACGGCTGCGTTCAGGGCGCCGGATGGATCATCCCGTGCCGTCGCGCGCGAGGTCGCCTTGGCGCAAACGGACGAGATCGAGCGCGACGTCGACGATCATGTCTTCCTGCCCGCCGACCATCTTCCGACGTCCGAGCTCGGTCAGAATAGTCCTGGTGTCGATTCCGTGTATCCGGGCCGCATGCTCCGCATGGCGCAGGAAGCTCGAATAGACCCCCGAGAAGCCAAGCGACAGGGTTTCCCGATCGACCCTGACCGGCCGATCCTGCAGCGGCCGCACCAGTTCCTCGGCCGCATCCATCAGTGCGTAGAGATCGCAGCTCAGTTCATAGCCGTCACGAAGCGCCGCCGCGACGAAGACCTCCAGCGGTGCATTGCCCGCACCTGCGCCCTGTCCGGCCAGCGAGGCATCGACACGTTCGGCACCCTCCTCGATCGCGGCGATCGAATTGGCGACGCCCAGCGACAGGTTGTGATGCGCATGAACGCCGACCTGCGTATCCGGCTTCAGCGCGTCGCGCAGCGCACGCGTACGTTCGCGCATGCCGCGCGTCGTCAGCGCGCCTCCGGAATCCGTGACGTAGACGCAATGCGCACCGTAGTTTTCCATCAACTTCGCCTGTTCGGCGAGAGCATCCGGAGCGGCCATATGCGCCATCATCAGGAAGCCCGCGACGTCGAGATCCAGTTTGCGGGCATGCTCGATGTGCTGACGCGAAACGTCCGCTTCCGTGCAATGCATCGCGATCCGCACGGAGCGCACGCCGGCATCATGCGCGGCGCGCAGATCCTCGACGGTGCCGATGCCCGGCAACAGCAGCGTCGTGAGCCGCGCGGTCGTCAGCACCTCCGCCGCGGCCGCAATCCACTCCAGATCGCTGTGCCGGCCAAAGCCGTAATTGAAGCTGTCGCCGGCCAGTCCGTCGCCATGCGCGACCTCGACGGCGTTGACGCCGGCCCTGTCCAGCGCGCGGGCGATGTCGCGGACCTGATCGAGCGTATACTGGTGGCGGACGGCATGCATGCCGTCGCGCAGCGTGACGTCCTGGACGTAGATATTCTTTCCCATGTCAGGCAACCTCGGCAAGCGAAGCGACCATGCGCTCGCCGGTTCGCAGCGCCGCCGACGTCATGATGTCGAGATTGCCGGCATATTTGGGTAGATAATGGCCCGCTCCCTCGACCTCGAGGAAAACGGTGACCTTGGTCGGCGACACCAGCGCGGCGTCTCGCCGGGCGAGCGTCGCCCTCGACAGGCTTTCGAACTGGACCGTCTGCTTGAGGCGATAGCCGGGCACATATTTCTGGACAGCCTTGACAATGCGCTCCACCGATGCGGCAATCGCCTCGCGATCGTCGCTGTCGACCAGGCAGAACACCGTGTCCCGCATAATCAGCGGTGGCTCGGCCGGGTTCAGGATGATGATCGCCTTGCCCCGTTGCGCTCCGCCGACGGCTTCGATGGCGCGGGCGGTGGTTTCGGTGAATTCGTCGATATTGAGCCGGGTACCTGGACCTGCCGAAACCGAGGCGATGGAGGCCACGATCTCCGCATAATGCACCGGCGTCACCTGCGCGACGGCGGCGACGATGGGGATCGTCGCCTGTCCGCCGCAGGTCACCATGTTGACGTTGCGCGCATTGCGGTCCGCTTTGAGATTGACCGCCGGAACGACATAGGGACCGATCGCCGCCGGCGTCAGGTCGACGACCGATTTGCCGTCCGCCAGCAACAATTCGCTGTGACGGGCATGCGCCTTCGCCGACGTGGCATCGAAGACGATCTCGATATCGCGATAGGCCGGCATGGCACGCAGACCGTCGATGCCTTCGGCTGTCGTGGCCACGCCGAGCCGGCGCGCGCGGTCCAGCCCGTCGGACTGCGGGTCGATGCCGACAAAGGCCGCCATCTCCAGGCTTTTCGATACCCGCATCACCTTGATCATCAGGTCGGTGCCGATATTTCCGGTGCCGATAATCGCTACCTTCGTCGCCATGTCAGGTCTCCGAAATCGTGAAGGACACGCAGCCGAGAGCGGAAATTTTGGCCATGATCCTTCCGGATTGTTCAAGGGCGAACATCGGTCCGAGCGCACCCGACAGGATGATCTCTCCGGCGCGAAGCGGCTGGCCCATGGCCTGCATTCGCCCTGCAAGCCATGCGACGGCATTAAGCGGATTGCCCATGCAGGCCGCGCCGCTGCCCGACGACACGACCCGGTCCTCGAGCCGCATCTCCATCGCACAGCCGGTAAAGTCCACGCCGAGCGGCGACCGGGCCGGCGTTCCGAGCACGAACATGCCGGACGAGGCGTTGTCGGCGATGGTGTCGACCAGCCGGATGTCCCAGTTGGACACCCGGCTGCCGACGATTTCGATGGCGGGCATGACGCACGCCGTGGCGCGCAGGACATCGGCGACATTCGGCATCGCGACGTCAAGATCGCTGCCCAGCAGGAAGGCGATCTCCGCCTCGGCCTTGGGTTGCAGGATCCGCCCCGGTGGCAGCGCACAGCCGTCGCCGAGGATCATATCCGACAGCAACGCCCCGAAATCGGGTTCGTCGACGCCGAGCTGTTTCTGCACCGCGAAGGCAGTCAGGCCGATCTTGCGGCCGATCAGCCGCAGCCCCGCCTTCCGTTTCCGGTCGATGTTGATCTGCTGAACGCGATAGGCCGCATCGGGACCGCCATCCGCCAGGAGGTCGCGGACCGGCTCGCAAGCGCTGCCGGTCTCCTCGGCTTGCCAGAGGCGGTCGGCCGCCTCATTGATCCGGTCGGCCCGGGGGTGTGTTCGTGTCATTGCTTCAACCATGGTGTCTCTCAATCTCCACGAGTGTGACGAGATCAGCGTAGACGTCGCCGTCGAGGACGCTGGCGGCGTAAACGGTGAGCGGCTTCGTGCATGGCGCCGACTCGACGCGGCCGTCCCTTATGTCGAAGGCGCCGAGATGCAGGCCGCATTCAATGATGAAGCCGTCGAGCATTCCGCCGTCGGTCAGCGAGGCCTGGCCATGCGTGCAGGTGTCGTCGGTGACGAACACCTTGTCCTCCACCAGCCAGACGGCGAGCGGCGATCGATCAGGAAACTCGACCTTCAGACCGTCGTCTTCCGGGATATCGCTCACGGCGCATATCCGGGTGGATGCGTGCTCAAATTGCGGCAATCGTCTCTCCATGTTACAAAAGCCCGCGCGGTCCCGACAGGACTCCGTCGGCGCTCTTGCCGAGAGCATCGCGCACAAAACCAGCCGGATCCGCCTGCATGACCGCAAAGGGATAGTCCGAGCCCAGCACGACGCGTTCCACGCCCATCATCTTCACGAGATAGCGGAGTGTCCGGGCATCATAGACGACGGAATCGACATGGAAGCGACGCACGAGATCGGCGGGTTTCGCATTCAGCCCGGAAAGATGGGCAAGCTTCATGCGCCTTGCCTGCTCCAAACGCGGCATCAGCATGCCGATCGACCCGCCGCCGTGGCAAAGCAGGATATCGAGATCCGGAAAGCGCTCCGGCACGCCTGAGACGACGAGGGACAGCGCGGCGAGCGACGTCTCCACCGGAAACATCGAGACGGCCACGTCGGGTGTGCCCCCGACCCGTTCGATACCGACAGGATGGAGCGCATGGACCATGATCGTCATGCCCTCCCTCTCGCAGGCTTCGTAAAACGGATCGAGTGACCGGTCGCCCAGCGCGACGCCATTGACATGGCTGCCGATCTCGACTCCGAGCGCCCCCGTAGAGCGCAGTTCGCGAACCTGTGCCGCCGCGGTCTCGGGCGCCTGTAGCGGAACCATTCCGAAAGCACGAAACCGCTCGGGCCGCGATGCCGCCATCGCAACGATCTGCGTATTCATCGCCTCGCAGAATGCCGCGCCGTCGCGTTTGTCGAACCAGTAGGACAGGAGCTCCGGCATGGGAGACAGAACCTGCACGTCGATCCCGTCCGCATCCATGTCGCGGCATCGAACCTGCATGTCCCAGCTGCGCCGGTCGATTTTGCGGAACACCCTGCCGGCGATCATCACGTCCGCCATGCCGTCATCGCGCAGTTCGACCGACGGCCACCGCGGCTCCGACGCAGGCGCCGACGCAAGACGGTCCGGCACTACATGCGTGTGATAATCGACGGTCTGTGACATCTACTCTCCCCTGCGCCACACTAGGGAACCAGACGTGTCGGAGTAAAGATATCGAGAACCCTCATCTCGGTATTCAAGAATCATCGCAGCAGCCTCTTCAAGTCGGCGCCCGGCGCCAGCAGCACGGCAGGATCGACGGTTGCGCCCCGCCCGATAGCCTTGCGTGCGATGGTCGCTAGTTTCGGATTGTCGAGAGCGATGCAGCCCGTCACGCGTCCGTCCGCGTGATACACCCACACGGGACCGCCTCCGGCCTGATCGATGAACACTTCGTCGCCGCTGCAGACCCCTTCGCCTTGCAACCGGCTGCCGAACTGGTCGGACCAGAAGCCCGGCACCTCCGAATATTTGGTGGATTCGCCTAGAAGGGCCGCCGCAACGGCGCGGGCATGCCGGTCCGCATGCCGCCAGGTCTCCTGCCGGACGGTTGTCGGGCTCCACGAAACGGGGTGACGCGCAACGTCGCCGACCGCCCAGACATGCGGCGCGGAAGACCGTCCCGCGCCATCGACGATGACGCCGTCCTGACAGGCAATGCCCGCCCGGCGCGCCAGATCGTCATTGGGCACGACCCCGATGGCGACGACCACGACGTCTCCTTCGAGCGAAGTTCCCTTGCTGGTGGACAGAACGACGCCCGCCTCCACCCATCTGGCGCCGACGACGGACTGCCCGAGATGGAAGCGCGTCCCCGCCTCCTCGTGCCGGCGCTGCAGCACGCGTGAGACGGCGGGGCCCACCTGGCGCGCCATGACGCAGGGCGCCGTTTCCACGACATCGACCTCCACATTCATTGCCCGCGCACTGGAGGCAAGCTCGAGACCGATGACGCCGGCACCGACAATCACCAGCCGTCGGCCCGGACGCAGTTTTTCGCGGAGAGACAACGCATCGGCCTGGGTACGCAGATAGGAAATGTCCGGTCCACCCTCGCCGAGCGGCAGGCGGCGCGCGCGGGCACCCGTGGCGATCACCAGGTCGTCAAACCGCAGCGTTCCCCCGTCGCCCAGTTCGAGCAGCCGTTCCGGCAGCCGGATTGCCGTTGCGGCGACGCCGGAGCGCACCTCGATGTCGCGGGCATTCCAGATGTCTTCCGGCTCGAGATAGAGACTGTCAAGCGCATCGGCGCCGGTGATGATGCCCTTGGAGAGCGGCGGCCGCTCATAGGGCGGATGGGGCTCGTCGCCGATGATGGTGATGCCGCCGCCATAACCGCGTTCGCGCAGGCTGAGCGCAACGCGTCCGCCCGCCTGGCCGCCACCGACGATTGCGATTCTGCTTTCAGGCACCGGCGACTCCTCTGACGATCATCGCAAACCCAAGGAGGATCAGGATTGCGTTGAGGATATTGCGAAATCTGGAATCATCGATGCCCCGTATCATCCGCGCCGCAAGCATCAGGCCGATCATTGCCGGGATGACGGCGAGCAACGAGGCGGCCATCACCGGGGGCGTCACCGCACCGAAGATCAGCAGTCCCGCCACATAGGGCACGGCCCCGAAGAAATAGACGACGGAAATGGCGGTCAGGAATTCGGTTCGACCAAGCCCGAGACTTGAAAGATAGATGATGATCGGGATGCCGAAAAGGGAACTGACGCCGCCGAGCGCGCCGGCGGCAACGCCGGTCGCAATCCCGGCGGGCAGTTCCAGATGCGGTGGCAACTTGTACCCTTTCGCGAGAGTCAGAACGACGATGGAAGCGATCAGTATGAGGCCGGCCAGGATCAGAAGGGTGGAGTTATCGACGCGCACCAGCAGACTGGCCGACAACAACAAC
Source organism: Georhizobium profundi (assembly GCF_003952725.1). NCBI lineage: Bacteria > Pseudomonadati > Pseudomonadota > Alphaproteobacteria > Hyphomicrobiales > Rhizobiaceae > Georhizobium > Georhizobium profundi. Next base: position 4,188,284 of record NZ_CP032509.1, read on the forward strand.
GAAATCGCCATCGTGAGCTGAAGCGGCCAGAATCTGCGCACGACGATGCGCAGTGCCCCGTTCGTCATTGCCTGCCAACCGTTGGATACGATGATCGGCGCCATGGTCAGGGCCGCCGCGGTCGGCACGCTGACTGCGAACGACAGGATCGGCAACGCGACCATCGGCAGGCCGACACCGGAGACCCCTTTGACGAGGCCGCCGGTGAAGAATGCCGCGACGACGACCGCCAGCACCCAGACCTCGGGATCCGTCACCGGCATCACTCCGCGGCCGACGGAAGAGAATCCCGGCTGCTGACGCGTCCTGCCTTCGCAAAATAGTGCCAGCCGAGAACGGCTAGGGAAAGAACCGCAGCCACAGCGGACACGACGGGCACCGCCACGCCGAAGAGCGCCACCGCCGCCAGGACCATCAGCACCACGCGCAGCCATCCGGCGATCGACGAGGTAAAATAGCCCATCGATGCCGCGGCGAGCGTGAACATCGCCGCCGTCGTCATCAGGAGATCGACCACGATCGTGGCGACGTCGGCCTGCATGATCAGGCCTGGACGCAGCATGAAGGCGAAGGGAATGAGGAAAACGACGATGCCAAGCCGCGAGGCCGTCACCGACGTCTTCATCGGCGGCGCTTCCGCGATAGTCGCTGCGACATAGGCGCAGACGGCGACCGGCGGCGTGAGATGCGAGGCCACCGCGAACCAGACAAGGAAGAGATGGGCCTGCAGGACACCGAACCCGGCCTGGATCAGCCCCGGCGCCAGCAGGATGGCCGCCAGCGCATAGACCGCGGGCACCGGCATACCCATGCCGAAGATGATCGTCACGAGCGCCGCCAGGATCAGGATGAGGATCGGCATGCCGCCGGCCATCTCGAACATTTCGTAGGAGATCTTGGATCCGAGGCCGGTGACATTGAGAACCTGTTCGACAAGGCCCGCGGCGGCCACCGCCGCCACGAGCGGCGCCATCATCACCGCCGCGTCGGTCACCAGATTGACCAGGCGCACAGGCCCGAGCCGATAGTCGCGCTCTGGATTGAACCAGCTCAGCACGACCGTTCCCGCGATGGCGATCGCGACGCTGTATTGCGGCGTGAAGCCCGATTCGATGAGGTAAACCAGAACGATCATCGGCAGGACATAGACCCAGCCCGTGCGCATGACCTTGAAGAAGGTAGGAATCTTGTCTTCGTCGATCTGGCCGAACCCGTGCTTTGCCGAAAAGTGGTGAACCTGAAGGTAGAGGGTGAAATAATAGATCAGCGCGATGGCGATCGACGCCTTGACGACGTCGCCATAGGGAATGCCCGTGAACTCCACCAGGATGAAGACCACGGCCCCCATGACAGGCGGCAGGAAGCTGCCGCCGACACAGGCGACCGTCTCGATGGCGGCCGCGATATGTGCGGGATAGCCGAGGCGTTTCATCATCGGGATGGTGATCGTCCCGGTCGTGACGACATCCGACGTCGGGCTGCCCGATATCATGCCGAACAGACCGCTGGATACGACACCGACCTTGGCGACGCCGCCGACCCTGCGGCCGGCGACGATCGCCGCCACGTCGAAGAAGAACTGGCCGCCGCCGCTCGTCTGGAGGATCTTGCCGAACACCACGAACAGATAGACATAGACGGCCGCCGCCGCGACGGGAGTGCCGAAAAGCCCGCCATTCACGCTGATGATCGATTGCTCGATGATGTCGGCCGGCGTGAACTCGCGGTGATAGAGGAAACCGGATAGGAGATGTCCGAATGCAAGGTAGCCCATCAGGATCAGCACAACGGCGAGCATCCCAAGACCGACCCGGCGCTTGACCATGACGAGCGTGACGAAGATGAGGATAGCGCCGGCAACCAGCTCGATCATCGAGAATTCGCTGATGCCGAGCATCCAGGTTCCAAGACGCGGACTTTCGATCATCAGATAGCCGCCAGCGAGCGCGACGCTGACCGCCATGACGATCTCGAACCAGCCGGTTTTTTGAACACCTGTTACTCCGGAGGTCGTGAGGCATGCGACGATCAGCATAGGTATCATGAAAAACAGACCGAGCTGGATGGGCGTCACGATCCCGACGAAGGCCAACCAGAACTGGAAGATCGCAAGTGGCAATGCGAGCGCCGTGGCAATTGTGCGGGTCACCGGATTGAGCGGGACGCTGTCGCCGCCCGTCAGCACGTTTCCGACCAGTGTTGTGATACGCTTACCCATGCCGATGCGCCTCTCTCAGAAAGATGCCGACGGCCTTCATGGTCCGCCCATAAGCGAACGAGGCCAGATTTTCCGCTGGATTGTGCAATGCCAGAATGGGTGGCCGATCGAGGGGTCGGCCACCGGCGCCTGTTCAGCGACTTTCGTAATACGCTTTCGCGGCCGGATGCAGCGGAACCCCCGGCACATCCGGAACGATCGTATCGCTGGTGACACCCTCGAGAGCGGGGTGCATCGCGTGGTAGACGGAGAGCTGCGTATCGAGCGCCTTCGCCAGCTTATAGACCTGTTCGTCCGTGGCCGAAGGCCCGGCGATGATGTAATGCGTGCTGGCCGGCACGGTCAGGTCTTCGTCCTGGAACTCGTAGGACCCAGCCGGGATGGTGCCGACCGTCACACCCATCGCCTCGGCCGCGCCCTGGGCCTCTGCCTCGCCCATGGGCAAGAAGGCCACCGGCGTCACCGAATTCAGCTCAACGAGCGAACCGACCGGGATGAACCCGCCCGTGATCTCGATATCGGCGCGGCCACCCTTCATCAGTTCCATCGTGCCGCCGGTATTCTGCTCGATCAGCTGACCGCCATAGGAGACGATGTCGTCGGTCGTCATGTCGTACTGCGCAAGGATCGCATCGACATGGGCGCGCGCCCACAGATTGCCCGGCTGGTTGATACCGAGCCGCACCGGAATCTCGCGTTCCTTGACGTCGGCGAGGCTTTCGATCTGGTTCTCCTCCAGGAAATCCTTGCGGCCATAGACATGGGCCAGCGTCAGATCGGGGCTGAGCGCGGTGACAAGCCAAAACTTCCCGTCATACGATTCCGGGAACGGCGCCGCGCCGTCTTTGGCGAGATTCATCTCGATGACCGTCTCCAGCGCAAATTCGCGCTCACCATTGGCGACTGCCGCGAACGAACCGGCCGGATTGCCCGGTTCGTAGACGATGTTCGAGTTGGGAAACGCGCTGCGAACGACTGCCGCCTGGCCCTCGCCCAGAATACTCACCATGCCGCGTGCTGAGTAGCCGGCAATGGTCGCGACGATCGGCTCGTCGTCATCGAAAGCAATCTCCTGCGCAAAAGACACGCCGGCCGTCAGGATAATGCCCGCGCACAAAACGCCCAAGAGACTGCGCTTGAATTCGTACATTGTGTTTCCTCCCCAAAATATTTATTTCCAAACGTCCGATGTTCCGGTTCAAACCAGAAAAGTCAGGTTCATCATCGCCGTGTCATTGTTCACCATGAATACTTTCTTGCGCTTCATCTTGAAGCCGCTCGGCGTCATGACCAATGTGTGGTGGTTGCGTCCCAACCAGACGTTCTGCCTGTTGAGGCGCACGTCGCCGAGTACGAAGCAGGACGTGCCCGTTATCTCATCGGCCGAAGCGCTTTCGACTTCGACGTTGGACACGACGCGCACCACGCGTGATTTGGGCGACTGGGCGTGGGCGAACTTGCCCCGCAGGCGTTTGACCCGATCGCCGATCTCGGCGTGCCGCTCATAGACGAGGGACAATTCGCGCGTCGGGTCGACATTCTCCTCGTTGCAAGGGAGCCAATAGAGCGCATCCTCCGTCCACAGCGCATACCAGTCGTCGAACCGGTGCGTGTCCATCAGGCGCGCTTCCATGAAGATGAAATCTTCGAGCACGCGCCGGGGGTCCGCCCCAGACGCTGCCTGGGGTCGTTCAGTCAATGCCATCGTCATGCTTTCTCCTTGCGTCGGGCGACCCGATTTAGGCGTCCATCATCAATCGCTTCCACTCACGCATCTGTCCGCGTTGCGTCGTCTCATCCGAGATTTTGCCGACCCGCGTGCCGTCCTCGTCGATGATTTCGCGATGCAGGCCGCGCGAGATGTCGATCCATGGGTTGACCGTTGCCCGCATACCGAGTTGCGCCCGCTCGAAGATTTCCGCGTCGTCTGGCGAACCTGCGCTCGAGGGGCCGTAGAAGGATTCGTGCTGGCGCAGGCGGAGCGTATTGATCTCGTCCGGCACACCATCGAACATGACGGGAAACATCAGGATCTCCGTCTCCTCCGCCGCGATCGGGTTCATGATGCGAACCTGATTGCCGATGACCTGAAGGTTCGGGAAAATTCCCAAATGCGGGTCTCCTGCCAGGGACATGTTCCGTTTGCCCTGGTCTTCGCCATATGCATCCAGCATCGAGTCCACATAGGCGTTGCCGCCGGGCGTGCTGCGCAGAAACTCCAGATACTTGTCGATCGACGCCATGCGGTGCTCGCGGAAATCGAGCAGCACATGTCCGCGGCCGAGATCGCGGGTGCGCGTGAGGGCGTTGTCGTTGAACGGATCGTTCTTGTGCATCGCCGCGATGCCGGAATTCTCGTTCTCTTCCCAGCCGGAGATCACCGAGGCATGAACATAGTTGACGTGATAGCCGTCCATGCCGACGAGCTTCCAGTTGCCTCGGTACGACGTCTTGTTGACCCCTGCGTCGAGCCGAATTTTGCCGGTCGGCGATGCATCGATGAGGTAGTTCAGCAGATCGGCCGCCTGGCCGAGATGGTCCGCAAGCGGCGGCACGTCCTCACTGAGGCTGGCGAAGATGAACCCGCGATACTGATCGACCTTCGCCGGCCGCGAGAGACCGCCCTTTTTCTCGCAAAAGCCAGGCTCGTATCCCTCGTCGGCGGTGACTTGAACGAGCTTGCCGGAGGTGTCGTAGGTCCAGCCATGATACCAGCACCGAAAAAACTTCGTGTTTCCGGCTTCAACTTCGGCAACGACCGCGCCCCGATGCAAGCAACGGTTCATGAGGACGTTGATGCCGCCGTCGCGGCTGTTGACCAGGATGACCGGCTGTCGACCGATTTTGCGTAGCTTGAAATCGCCGGATTTCGGCACTTCGCTTTCGTGCCCGATATAAACCCAGGTGCGATAGTATATCCGCTCCAGTTCCAATTCGAAGATCTTCGGATCGGTATATATCGCGGAGTGCACTCGGCGATCGCTGACCAGCTCGTCCAGCCGATGGCCGCCCGTGACGATCTCTTGTCCCGCCAAGATTTCGGATGTCTTTACCTGTTCGTTCATATAGCTCTCCACGTTCGGTCGAAGCCAGGCGGGTAACCGCTTCCGGCGACTGGATGGATTGGTGTCGTCGGGACTCTACCTTCGGAAACTTCCCTTCGGCAGCGCCCCCCATTTGCACAAGCTCGTCGGCTCGAAGCCGAACTGCCGCGGCCGATGCCCCTCCTCGTCGGCGATCGCATCGACACCCACGGAATATTCAAAGACCATGTCGTCCGGTCCCTTGAAATAGAGGAACCGCGCACCGGATGTGGGATGCCGTCCCGGACCGAAGACGATCTCGACATTGCGATCCGCTAGAAAATAATAGGAGCGCAAGATGTCGTCGTTGGCCTGCACCTGATGGTTGATGTGCTGGATACCAGCCTTGTCGGAAACGAGCAGAGCGATCGTGTGGTGAATTTCATTCACCCTCATCAGCGGGATGTCGCCGATGCGGTCGCTGACTTTGGCGTTGCAGACCTGCGTCCAGAACTGCTCGTCCCTCACCGGATCGGTGGTGTAGAGGCCGATGTGGCTGAAGCCCGTTATCCCGGCGTCGCGCGTCGCGAAATAACGCTTGCCGCTCCGTTCGGGCCGAACTGCGAGCTCGATCTGGTTGCCGGTCGGATCGCGGAAGCGCACGAAGGATTTGACTTTCCGCAACGCGCATTCGGACGCGGTCCCCTGCTCGACGGGATGGCCGAGACGGTCGAGCGTATCGGCCGCCAGGCGTAGCGATATCTCGTCCTCGACTTCGAATGCGACGGTCTGGTCCACGGGATCGCCGTCGAAATAGCACAATGTGTGGCCGCGATCGTCCGATCGCAAATAGACTGCGTCTCGCGTTCTCTCGGCAATCTCAAGCCCGAGATAGCCAGTTGCAAAAGCGATGGCGCCTTCCATGTCGCGCGTACCAAGCCGCGCGTAACAGACGTCCTTTAGTTCGATCATCGCGCCGATCCCTCCCGTCTTTTGACCAATTCCAATGGCGCCAGTCCCACCGTGTTTTCGAACTCGTATTCCGGGACACCCTGCGGCTGCGAACCCCAGGCGCAAAGCGAGTTCGCGACCGCTGCGAATTGCCGGGGCCTGTGGCGCGCCGGATCGATCACGGTCGTATCGGTGACCAGGCGGTAGAGCAGGCCCTCGGGGCCCTCGATCGTGACGAAGACCTGACCGGATGCGGCGTCGCGACCCGGTCCGAGGACGATGCGAACCTGTCCCGCCTCAAAGAAATATTTGTTCTGCATGATGAGTTCGACGTCTTCGACGGCGAAGTTCACGCTCAGCACGCCCGCGCGGGCGGACGGGTAGAGTACGAGGCGGTGGTGAAGCTGGCCTATCCCGATATAGGCGATGTCGCCGACATGATCGCGTACTGTGAAGCCGAGGAGATCGCACCAGAAAGTCAGATCACGCTGCGTATCCAGCGAACGGATACCGATGCTCTGGACACCCTGAATTCCGTTGTCGCGGCGAGGAAAGAAACGTCGGCCGGAATGATGCGGGCCGACCACGAGATCAATCAAATTGCCGCTCGGATCCTGCGTCCGCAGACCGCTGCGCACGAATAGCCGATCGCATTCTGAGCGCTCCAAAAACGCGAAGGGATGGTAGGCGTCGGATAGCCGCTGAGCGACCGCCTCAAGCGCCGCCGCGTCGAAAAGGGCGATTCCAACGACACTGCTCTCGCGCTCGCCCTTAAAAAAAACGAGCGTGCGCCGCTGGAGATCGGAACGGAACCAGGCCTCGTTCTCGTCACCGTCGATCCGCTGCAGACCGATCACATCCGCGGCAAACAGGTCATGGACCTTCGTCATCGCGGTGCCAAAACGCAGATAGGCAATGGCGGCATCTTGCGACATTATTCCTCCGAAACGCCTGCCCGAGCCATATGGCAAACAGGAACGGCCGACCTCCCAACCGTGGCTCAACCATCACGGCAAGCCTGCCCCTTGTCAATTTATCTCATTTTTGTTCTCTATAACCGAGAAGCATGGAGGCATCTATGGCAACACCGATGAACGGCTCGGTTGTGAAGGCATTCAATCTCTTGGCAGCATTCAAGGACGCGCGAGATGGCCTGTCGCTCGTGGAGGCCGCCGAGCGGTCCGGCATGACCGTTCCCACAGCGCATCGATTCCTTAGAACGCTCCTGTCGACGGGAGCGCTCGATCTGTTGCCCAATCACCGATATGTCATTGGCTCGGCGCTACGGGGAATTGCTTTTGCCGATGCTGCCACTAACAGCGCGGCAGCCGTACTAGCCCACCATGTCCAGCAACTCGCCGCGCATGTCCGTGAAACCGCACATGTAGCAACACTCGACAAAGACATGGTTCGATACGTCGCTAAAGCCGAGACACAACGCAGCCTGAAAATCGTGACCCAGATCGGCACGGCCCTGGAAGCTTACTGCACTGGTGTCGGCAAGGTTCTATTGGCGCACAAACCCGGTGAATATGTTGAGCGCTATCTCAAGGGTGGCGATCTTATCGCATTGACTCCGCGCACCCTGACTCATCCCGATGCCCTCGTGGCGGAGCTCCGCAAAATTCGGGAACAGGGCTATGCGTTGGACGACGAGGAATTCGAGACGGGCCTGCGCTGCGTCGCCGCGCCGGTACGGGTTAACGGATCGACAATCGCTGCGCTGTCGTGCTCAGGGCCAACAACCCGCTTCACAGACGAAGTCTTGGCTTCACACATTTTAACGACAGTCCGTCGCGCACAGTTAATCGGCCAGGAACTCGAGCGGAAGCACCTGTACCGCATTAGCTGACAGCGAAGCGCAGGCCCAGCAGTCGATAGCGCTGGGGCCGAGAATCGTTTGATCGTTCTGATGATCGCGCTTGGGTGGAGGCGGAATTGAAGGACGTCGGATCAAGTTCTGATGGAATCTCTTGAGCTCGATCAATGCTATCTCGGCAGGCCCATAGAGAGTGCCGACGACTGAATGACAAGCGTCCGTGCCTTGGCGCTGCACTCGATGGAATGCCGCTATGTCCAAGAGTTCTGATGAGCCGTTTCAGCGGATCGAAGTGATCACCTCCGTGCAGCGCCGCTTGCGCTGGTCAGTGGCCGAGAAGGTTCGGCTGGTGGAGGAAGCCATACAGCCGAGAATGAGTGTTTCCTACGTGGCACGTCGTGCCGGCATTTCCCCCTCCCAGCTCTTCGCCTGGAAGCGTCGCATGCTCGAAGGTGGTCATGCCGCCGTTCACGCGGATGAAGACGTTGTCGGCGCTTCCCAGGTCCGCGAGTTGGAGAAGCGGGTGCGCGAACTTGAGCGCATGCTGGGCAAGTAGACCATGGAAGCCGAGATCCTCAAGGAAGCCCTTGAACTCGCTCGCCCAAAAACGTATGGCCGCCCCGGCTGCAAGTGACTTTTGACAGCGATTCAGTCTGCGCCAACGTATCCTGTCTCGGGGTATCATGTTCCCCGGCCAAGATAGAGCTTCACGCGTACCGGTCCTCATAAACAGAACGGCGTCGAACGCCATTTTTTGGTCAGGATTCCGGCACACCGTTTGACTGTCAGGCCATCTTTCGGCGTCTCCGGTCGAACCTGATCGAATGCATCAACCGTCCAAGCCACGCGGGTCTAATCGCAAGCCCGACGACATCGTTCTTCTGGCGGAGCTGCGGCCGATCATAGACCAGCGGCCAACCTATGGATATCGCCGGGTGGCGGCATTGCTGAACCGGCAGAGGCGACGGGATGGCCTGCCCACGGTCAACGCCAAGCGCGTGCTCAGGGTCATGCAGCAAAACGGGCTGACACTCCAAAAGCATACGGCTCTGCGGCCTACCCGCACCCACGACGGCGTCGTCGTTGCGCTGCGCTCCAACATCCGCTGGTGCTCAGATCATCTGGAGATCCGTGCCCGCAATGGCGAGGTGGTCCGCATTGTGTTCGTCATCGATGCCTGCGACCGGGAGATCATCGCCTGGTCAGCCGTGGCCAATGCCGGCATCTCTGGTGAAATCGTCTGTGATTTGATGATCGCGGCGGTCGAACGCCGCTTCAAGACCCTTAAGGTCCTGCACCGACTGGAATGGCTTTCGGACAATGGCAGCGCCTATATTGCCAGGCAGACCGCGCAGGTCGCCGCTGCCCTCGGCATCAATCTGCTCTTCACACCGGTTCGAAGCCCGCAGAGTAACGGCATGTCCGAGGCCTTCGTCAAAACACTGAAAAGAGACTACGCCTCGACCGTCATCCTCCCAGACGGCGACACCATCCTGGCCTTGCTGCCCGACTGAATCGACGACTACTTTGAGGTCCACCGCACTCCGCGCTCAGGTTCCGCTCGCCACCGAGTTCCTGCATCTTAGTGCCTAAACCCAACCTCCGACCGCCCGGTGAAACGGGATCCACTCCAGGGCATCATCGCAGATTGCCGAATCATTGAGACGCTTTCACCCCGTCCTTCGCCGGCTGATCTGTCTATGTTAGCTTCCGATTGGCGAATCGTAGACAAGTCTTTTTTCAACTGCCATACATCTTTCACTTTCATTGCAGCTCCAACCCCCGCCCCCGTCCCAGCCCAATCCCGTGATTGAACGCAAGCTCAACCCCAAGCCGGCGACCTGACTCGATCTCGATCCCAAGCGCGGCCTTGCGGTTGGCAAGCAGCGATTCCATCTGCGGGTCACGCTCAAGTCCTTTAGCCATGTCTGCCATTGCTGATCGGGTCGCCTTGTAGGCGGAGATGTCCCCGTCCTGATACTGACGCTGGCTCGTCTTGTGCAGCTTCTGCCAACGCTCGACGAAGAGATCGGCGCGCCGCTGCGGACCAGTGCGGATCTCGGTTTCGAGCTGCAGCGCGCGGACAGCGCGATTAACGTTGCCTCTGGCCGCCTCGCTGACAAACTCCGGGTTCTTGACGTAGCCGGCTTCCGCATCGCGCCAGCCATAAGGGCGTACGTCCTCGAACGATTTGCGGGCGTCGTTCAGCTCGCACATCTGTTCAGGACTACCGTTCCCGTCCGCGTCGCCGGTGGTGAGGATCGCGTCGATGGCGCGCGCGTGACGAATGAGCGCTTGGGTGCGGGCCCTGCGCAGTGCTTCTTCCACGTCCTCGGCGCTATCATGCTGCGTCTGCGGATCTGCCAAGACCGGTGCCGGCATCTCCGGCACTTGCCCCGTCGCCGCCGCTCGTTCAGTTCCCCTCTCCAGCTGCTGTCGAATTTGATCGCCATGCACGCCCGTGTCGGGAAGTCGAAGACCTTCGATCAGTCCGTCGATCCGCTCACGGATAGCCTCTCGGATCGTCTCCGGCACGACCCTGCGCACGATCTCGATGACACGCTGCCGGAAGGCGATGCCGCGCCGCTCGGCATAGTCTCTGGCCGGGTCCATTGCAGGATCGATCTGCATGTAGTCGGACGCCATGTCCTTTGCCCGGTCGCGCGACAATGTGCGGATGAGTTTGTCCTGCGTTGCGAAGTCGTCACGGCCATAATGGAGCTCCATGCCATCGCGGTGACGGGAGAGAGCGACATAACTTCCATGAGCATCGAGACCCGGTGTTGCCAGCACATGGGTGCGATCCACCGTCATCCCCTGCGCCTTGTGGATCGTCGCCGCATAGCCATGGTCGATGCGGTCATAGTCCTTGAGATCGAACGCAATAGATCGGCCATCGTCGGTGCGTACGGTCATGCTGCGGGTGCTGACGTCCTCGATGGTGCCGAGCGTGCCGTTCTTCACGCCCACACCATCGCCACCAAGTCCGCGTTCGTTCTGCAGGAACATGACGCGGTCTCCACTGGCAAAGTCACGGGCGCCGCGATCGACGGTGATGCGCACATCTTCACCGAGATCGCCGGCGTCTCTCATCCTGGCGCGCGCGCTCTCATTCAGCGCCCGCACCTCGTCATTGGTGTGGGTGAGGATGATGCGGCTTCGATCCGGCTCTGCCTGTCTGTCTTCGTCCCAGCGCTCGATCAGACTGGCGCGCGCCGCAAGGCGGCTGTCGGCGCCATGGACCATGCCGTGCCTGTCATAGGTACTGATGGCAGCATCGATCTTGCCGGTTGCGAGATCGCGTGTGGCATCACGCTGCCAGTCCTCTCTCTGGCGGCGCACCGTCCCGATCTCGACGCCGCCGTGACGCTCATGGAGCGAGCGAAAGGCGGCACCGGCTTCGATTGACTGCAGCTGCTGAGGATCGCCGACAAGGACGACTTTGGCGCCGGCGTCTACCGCATGAGAGAGCACGCGCTCCAGCTGGCGCGTGCCGACCATCCCGGCCTCGTCGATCACCAGCACATCGCGGGGTGAGAGCATGCCCCTGCCCTCACCCCAGCCGTGTTCCATGCTGGCGATGGTGCGTGAGGCAATGCCCGATCCGCTCTGAAGGTTCTCGGCCGCAATCCCGGAAAGGGCAACGCCACGAACCTCAAAGCCGGATGCCTGCCAGGCGTCCCGCGCGACACCGAGCATCGCGCTCTTCCCCGTCCCGGCATGACCGACGACGATGCCGAGACTTCGAGCATCGGTGACGTGGCTGAGTGCGTCGGCCTGTTCGTTCGAAAGCGACAGGCCGCGCTGTTCTGCACGCGCAAGTGCGTCCAATCGTACCTTGTCGCTCACCAAATGGCGGCTCTCCTCTGCCATGCGGTCGGCAGCCAGATGCAGCCGCTGTTCGGTCTCGATCATCTGGCGCGTGGTGAAGCGGTCGACACCGCGTCTGTCGGTGCCGAGTTCGACCAGATCGGGTGCATTGGCGATGGCGCCCATGACATCGTTGAACTGGTCGATGCCGTCGCTGTGGCGGTGGGCGAACTTCGCCATGTCGCGCCGGGTAAACGTCGATTGCTGATGGGTGATGGCATCCAGGGCAAGTGACGGATCGGCGATGATCCGTTCGCCATTGTTGCGGGCGATCTCGCGGTGCAGTTCGGCGCGATCGGCAACATCGGAAGCGAGCTTGATACCCGGTTCGCTTGCCTGCTCGATACCTCGTGCCTCAGCACATCGTGCCTCTAGACGTTGTGCCGGTGCACCGATCTGGCTCTGCGGCTCCAGTGCGATGCCCTGTGCTTCCAGGCTGCGGTGATCGATCCGGGCATCGATGTCGAGCTCCGCCAGACGCTCATTGGCAAGCTCAGCCCAGCGTACGCGCCAGCGCTCGACCATCTCGGTGCGGTTCCATTCTCGCACCTTTGGACCGAAGGGGGTTCTCTCTTCGTCCACGTCAGCCGATTGCCCCACTAGCCGCTCAACCGATCTCTCCACGGACCGCATTGTAAGCATCACATGGGCATGGGGTTTGGGCATGCCGTCCTCGCCGATGTCCCAGTGCAGATTGAGATCGGCGACCATGCCGCGATCGACGAACTCTGACTGGACGAAGTCACGGGCAAGCGCGATGCCCTGGCTCTCTGTCATCTCTCTCGGAATGGCGAACTCCACCTCGCGGGCAAGCTGGGCGTCCTTCCTGACTTCGAAGGCTTCGACGTCGTTCCAGAGCCGTTCGCGATCGGACCAATGCTCAGGCGCCCCATCGGGTAGCATCACCTCGGAATGGATGACGCCGCGCTTGGCGGTGAAGTCATGGCTGCGCTCGATCCGGTGATCACGCAGACGAGAGCCTGAGCGGTAGGCGGCAGATGCCACCGCGCTTGCGCCGGACTTCCGGCCAATGACTTTGACATGGAGGTGATAGATCGCCATCGCGGGAGCGATGATGCGCATCAGAAAGCCGACGTCGGAACGACGTATAAGCGCGCCCTCCCTCGAAAAATTCTCGGGATGGACCAACCCGTCGCAGGCCGTCCCGGCACCATTGGAGCCTTTCGGAACGGGCTCCTCTATCCTCTCTGCATCAACGGCAAACGAACGTGATGGAGACGACGATGCGCAAGCCACGGGACTATGATGCGGAGCTGAAGGCGCTGGAGGACAAGGCGAAAGAGCTCAAAGCCCGCAAGGTGCAGCAGCTCGGTGAACTGGTCATCGCAACCGGAGCCGATGCGTTCACACCGGAAGAACTGGCCGGCGCGTTGATCGTGATCGCCGAGACCAAAGACACCGCTAGGCGGGAGGCGTGGAGCAAGCGCGGTTCTGCCTTCTTTCACAGCCGCTCACGGCGATCTGCACCATCAGCCGATCGCGACTCTGGCAGCACAACTGACCGCGACACTGGCAGCGCTCAGACGCACCCGGGTGGCGCGCAACCGGCACCAGGCAGCGCGGGCGCGGCATGACATGCGGACCTGGGCAGTCGAGCGTCGCAGGCGCACGCGGCACCTGATCGAACTCGGTGGTCTCGTCGTCAAAGCGGGCGTCGTCGAGCTCACCAATGACGATCGCGCAATGATCTACGGAGCGCTCATCTGGATGGCGGAGACGCTCAGGAGTGAGGATGGCGAAGGGGCGCGGGAGCTTTGGGCCGGAAAGGGAGAGGAGGGATTTGGCAATGATGGTTGATGCCATGAGAAGGGGCGCAGAGGAGTTGCGATTTTGATCTTTTAAGGGTGCATACGAAGTACGAGCAGTTGTTCGTCTGTGCTGGCAGCAAGAAGGGACAGGCAATCGCTAAACCTAGTGGCCATCACTGAAGCGGCTTGATCAGCATAGACCAATAGAACTCAGAAGCGCCTTCGGCTGACAGCTTCATATCCCGCTCGCCACCTAGAAAGCGAATGCCCATCATGGGCGTCAAGTAGAGGTTCTGATCGTCGTGCTGGACGGAGAGATTTTCATTGATGCTGTTGTCCGATGCGTTTTCACTCTGCGAATAGCTGATACCGTTGCCAAACATGCCGCCCAAGACGATCTTGCACCGCGAGACCGCTTTTCCATCAGCATAGATGACCCCGGTGAAACGGTTTGCGTCGATTTGTCGGTAGCGCCCCTCAATGCCGGGGTTGCGCTCGGTCAGTTCCTGCAGTGAATTCTCGAAAAAGCGGTTCATGAACGCGAAGCAGTCGACAAGAAAATGCTCTTGATCGGCATCCGTGAAGGTTTTGCGTACACGTAAATTACTGGAGCGCATGATCGGTACAGATTGAGCTTGCTGTTCGTGGTGACGTGATCCGATGGTACCCGGGCCTGCCCCAGGTTTTTGGACTGCGCTCGTTTGACTATGGGGCTTCACCACCGCGATCGCACGGCGTATGTGCCCAGCGACATCCGTGTAAGCTTCGTCAATATCCGCCCAAGCCTTTATCGGCTTGCCGTCAGTCGGTGCCGCTAACAGTTTTGCGAAAGGCATTGTTTTCCAGTCGCAATGGCGGAGGATCACCGGAATGACGCGTGCCGTCCCTTCCCCGTGGCGTTCGAGTGCGCGGGCCATTTCGATATCGAAGCAGTAGCGCGAAGCAATGAAATCGGCGCTGACCAGAAGCAAGATGACATCTGCCTGTTCAAGATTGACATCAATCGCAGAGTCGATTTCGTCGCCTGCTGGAATGCGCCTGTCGTGCCAGGTGTCAATCAACCCTTCATGCTTTAACGCTGATAGGTGCTTTTCGAGGGTGTCTCGAAAACCTTCATCCGCGTGGGAATACGAGAAAAAAAGCTTCGTCATCGCCCCGCTGACTCCTTCCATTCAAAGCTTGCCACTTCGATCGGAGGTAAGAACCCATTGGCAGCGGGCATGGTGACGCGCCACTTCCCGAAAAAGGCTACACTACTCAACTGGTCAATCGGATTGATCAGCGTGCCATCCCGAAGATTGAGACATCCCTGACGCGGTCTGAAATCGGAATAATGTTCACGCACGCGCATCAGCCAATGTTCTTTGCTGCGGCTGACGACCCCGATTGCGCTGAACATCGTTTGAGCTTGTGCTTCGAACGGTCCAAACGGATCCACCTCGAGTGTGGGTTTGGCATCAAAGGCTATGACCTGAAAGCTATCCGGCTGCTGAACCACGTGATAAGCTGGCAAACCATCATCCAAAATGATCAAAGCTCGCGAATCCGGTTGATCGACAACGGTAGCTGCAAGGCCATGGAACCCTGCCAGTCCACTATGGCCAATACCGCGCACGAGCTGATTGGGTTCACATTCGGACAGCGCTTTGATAGAGCAGGCAGGGAAGATATGCATGGAGGTCCTATCCCTTCGATCCGCGAGGGTCTTTTGATCGGGGATAGGTTCTTTCTTCCTGGTATTCTCCGTCGATCTTTTGAATTTTGACGGAGCCGCCAACTTTGCCGAGCGTATCGGACAAAGCGCCACCCTTCGTCGCCTCGCCCTTCGTCTCAAACCGCTTGATCGCGCGGTCTGAACCATCTCTTTTGAGAACCCAATCGTCCTTCTTTTCGTCGTGAGACAGTGTGTATTTGGGCAGGCCCTTATCTGACATAGTCTATCTCCTCTCCTTATCCTCGGGCTGCCTCTACCGCGATGTGACCAGCAAACGACGTTATGAATGTTTTCAGGCTTGTCAGCTCTGATAGGCTTTCAAAGGCGCCATCGCTGACTGACGTTCTCGGCGAAGCGATAAGCGCGGCTTCAGAATAAAGCTGCTCCTGCACCAGCCGGCGACATAGAACTTCATAGCGCTTCAGATAGGATGCCTGCTTGAACTCACTGAACACCTGGAAATGCGGTGATCGGTCGGTGACGGGGCGGCGGGATTCCGGCGCATCTTCCACCATCATCATCCAGCCGATGAACGGCTTGGGATGATCTCCGAACGCTCCTTCGCGATAGGCTGTCCAAAAGTCGTGAGCGGTGCCGATCGCTTCCTCGGTCCGATTGTTGAAGTTATTGCCGAATGACGGTCCGACCTGGCTCTTCAACTCGATGGCTGCAATCAGCCGCTTTTCCAGCGTGATGATCAGATCCCATCGTTTGGTGGGACGGAAATAGCCCGGCAATGTCAGAACTGACACGGTGCGATGGATTTCGGCATGGCCGAGACCATTAGCTTCGATCAAATCGAAGATCAGCGCTTCAAAGCCGTCCATATTCTTGCCGGCTGTAACGCCGGCTCGCTCACCCTGATCGGGCTTGCCGATTTCCTGCTGCTTCTGCCGGGCTTTCTCGCGGTTTCCCCAGAAGGCCATCGTCGCCTCACGGGCCTTCCGCTCATAATCTGCCAAATCCAATGCCATGCGTCAGTCAGTTCCTTCTAGAGATGCGATCTCCTCACTCGTTAAGCCGTAGATTCTAAAGACCAGTTCGTTGCAGGCCGCGCGATTGCCGTTTTGGGCCGCTGCGATGAGCTGCTGCTGCATTACTTCCCCAAGACTTTGCCAGTGGGGAATGCGAATGCGACGAAGATACTGCGCCTGGAAGCGCAGATAGCCGCCACGCATCTTGGTCGAATAGGTTGAGACAAAAAGGCGGGCGATCCCCGACATCAGGATCGCCTGCATCGCTCTGACATCCCAGCTATCAGAGGTGATGAAATAGAGATTGTGGTGCGGATAGAGCCCGTCATTCTCATAGACGATATGGGCTTCGCCCTTGATATCGGGAATGAGTAGCTTCGGTTTGGCGGCTATCTCTGGATAAATCCGATCGATCGTCCGATACCAGTTAGTAGGCGCTTTCTGCGCAACATGCCGGCCGGCGATCTGGTCTTTGCGGGCTTCAAGATAGACTCGCAGTTTTGGATATCGAGCGAGATCGACCAGTCTGCCGCTATCGGCGAATGGGTTGATGACGCCATATCCCCGCCAAGCCACCTGCCCCCCAAGAATATCGCGTGTCATAACGAGTGGCAGTTTGCGATCATCCTCGACATCGAGATCGTCGAACTTGCCGATGAAGGCCTTATCAGCACCGGTCGCAACGCCGATCCCGACCTTACATCCTGCCTCTTCGAGCGTGGGCAGGCGCTCTTCAAGGCGACGAACCAGCGCGAGGCTGTCAGCCCCATGTAATATCCAGGGCTCGCTGCCTTTGACGATAGATGTGGTTTCGCGAACGGATGAGCCGATAGCAGGTTTCTCGGTGGAAAGAAGCTGGGTTGTCAGGCTGGCCAGATGCTCGGCGGTGATATCGGGACGCGCTGCAATGCGTGTCGCACCCGGTTGCTTGCGGGTGATGATGGTGATTGCCGGATAGGCGATCACATCCGAATGAAAGGCCGGCGTATCGACCATGTCGACATAGACGCTAAGATGAAAATCCTCGGAAACGAACTTACGGAGCGGCCCGCCATAGCGGTTTTTCATCCAACGGTCGGCACAGATAAAGCCGAGCCGGCCTTGCGGTTTAAGGAGCGACAAAGAGCGCTCAATGAAAGGGATATAGATGTCTGCACGGTCGTAAATCGTTGTGTAGCGCGCTCGGTATTCCGCCATCAGAATATCAGGGATCAGCTCCTGACGGACATAAGGCGGATTGCCGATTACAATGTCAAAGCTGCCCGGCAGTTTGGCGAGAAGAAAGTCACCATAGACAAACCAGCTGTCAACGATGGCGATCGCCTCATCGTCTGACAAGCCGGCTTCAGCCAGCATGGCGTGAACGCGCTGACGTGTGCGCATGAAGCTGCCTTTATGCAGCTCAACCGCCCGCACGGAATCGGCCAAAGAAACTTCGGAGCCGTCCCGTTTCCAAGCGACAAGCAGCCGCTCGATGGCGGGCAGGAGGAAGTCCCCATCTCCGAATGAAGGCTCAAGCAAGCGCATAGAGGCGAGTGGCTTGTCGCTCGTATAGCCGGAGAGATCGAGGATGAAATCCACAACCTCACGCCGTGTAAAGATCGCACCGCGCTCCTCCACACCGGCAAGAGCCATAGCGCTAACAGCCGCCGTTATGGGGCAGCCTGCAAACAGCGATGCCTGTCGGACATCCAATGTTAGAACAGGGCTATTCATGAGGGCATACCTGTCCCGCTAGCGCGGCAAGAGAATGGAGCTGTGATCGGATTAAACGCATAGAACAAATTGGGAATCATTCGAACAAGAACGTCAACCAATTTTGCAGTTCTATCCACATAAGAGCCGCAGGAAGAGATGCGGCTTATGCCGCATCTCGGGAAGAAACAGACTGCTCATGGGCAAGCAGCCACTGGGCGGCATCTGACGCTTTAGAGGCGGCAGTAAAGATTGCCTTCCGGTCGTTTTTGAGAACGGAGAGCCAGTTCTTGATGTAGCAAGCATGGTCTGCGCGCGGTTCAAGCGTGATGCCCAAATCACCGCAGAGAAAGGCGGCACTGAGTTCGGCAACCAGCTCTTCCATGGCATAGGCTTCACTACCAAAGCGACCCGACAGATCGCGGTCAAGTCGGGATGAAGCGCCGCTCCAATGGGTCAGTTCATGGCAGAGGGTGGAATAGAAAGCTTCGGCTGGTGATGACGTTTCACTGCCGGTGAAGCGTGTGCGCTCTGGTATGCGGATGATATCCTGGGAAGGAATGTAGCAGGCACGCTCCCCTCTCTCTTCGATGCGGGCGCCGGTCGCTGCTGCGAAAGCTTCGGCGCGGAAGATGGGATCGAAGACCGGAGCATCGCTTTCTGCCGGACCATCGCTTTCTGTCAGATTATGCGGAGCCTCATATCCTTCAGTCTGAGCGGCGTTAAAGACCCAGCTGGCGCGAGCGATGACACGTTCGCCGTTATCGCCATCATCGGCAGTCTGGTCCAACTCGACGGTAAAGGGCTTGTAGAAGACGATCAGCGAGGCTTTTTCGCCCTTGCGAACTTGGCAGCCCTTCGTCTGCCATTGGCGATAGGTGCCCCAGACGTTTGATGGAAACTCTTGCGCTATCGCCGAAACCCAGAGCGAGATGACGTTCACGCCATTGTAGGAATTGCCGGAAAGGGTGTTGATCGGTCTGGCGAAGCTCCCAGCGGTGCGGTTGATCCAGGGAAGCTGGAAGTCGCCGGCATGTTCAAGGGCATCAACGATGCGGTTGGTGATCTCCTGATGGACATCGAATTTAGATGCATGTGACATTGTTCTCTCCTTTTTGCCAAAGCCGCGACCATCGCGGCCTGATGGCGTCCAGAGAGACAGACGCAAACGGAGACCCTGCACCCCGAAGGGGCGGGCAAAGCGGAAAGACGGCATACGCCGTTGCGGGGGATCAGGTGTCTGTCAGGAAAGCCTGAGGAAGGCCCGAGTGGTTGTTGCTGTGCTCAAGAGAGACCGCATCACAGGATAAGATGGAGAACGTCAGCGGGTCGCTTCTAGCGCGCTATAATGGACGGGATCATGAGCCCGAACGGCATCCAGGATCAGCGTGACGATTCCCTGTGCTTCACTCATGTCCGGAAATTGCATGCCCGCTTCTCGTGTAAGCGTATGAGAATAGAAATGCATAAACTTGCGCGCACGCTCCGCGTCAATCGGATCGGTGATCAGACGGTCGATGCTGCTGTCAATGTTCGTATGTTCCAGAAACTTGAACGCTGCATAACCTTCGACAAACCGTCGGGCCATATTGCCTAGATTGAATATGATTTGGTGATCGTTCTGCGGATTTTCAGCGTAGCTGGCCATCTGATGAAACAGGAAGAGGTATTCAGATCGGTATCTCTGGATGCTTTCAGGGCATTCGATCAGCCGCGACGCAGTAAGCCCGTTCGCGTCCGTACGCTCGACCAGATAGACCCGATACATGGGATCAGTCATCTTTCGCATCCAGTCGAGCATTAGATGGAAAAATTCGTGGCTATGCGTCGAGATAAAGAGCTGCTTGGCCAGACACTCATGTCTAGTCGGTTTTGGCGCTCCCGGATTAAGGCGATAGAAGGTGTTCTTTATGAAAGCGCATACATGAAGCAAGTGATGCGCATCCAAGCTCGATATCGGGTCATCGATATAGACAATGGTTTGCGATAAATCGTTCCCGTTTTCGAGCAGCTTCGTGATGAAGTAGCAGAATGAAATCGCCGTTCGTTCACCTTCGCTGAGATTGCGGGCTGGCTCTTCGCCCCGCATCAACATGAAACGATCATTGTCTCTGACTTTGACCTGAATATCGGCTTTCCCGAAAAAGCGGTGCAATGTGTCGTTAATCGCCTCTGCACCCTTAGTTGCATTCGACAATTCAACTTGAATGTCGGTGATCTGCCCATCAAGAGTGGCAAGGGCTGACTGGGCATCCGCTTCAATCTTTTCCTGAGATGCTATCTCCTCTTCCAGGCTGAAGCGGTCAATCCGGCGCATAGCTTCGGCAGTGTAATGATTTTTCAGTACCGCGACCGCTTCGTTGCGCGATGACGCAAAGCGACGGGTTCTCTCGTTGCTGGTCTCGATTAATGACTGAAACTGCTGCGCAGCTTCGACCAGACGGTCAAGCTGCGGCTCAGCACCTTGCGCGCGCACGACGTCGAAAGGATTGCCTCGCTTAAGTTCCAAAGCATCGACGAGGGACTGGATCGCTGCATTGAGATCGTCTCTCGCCTGTGCAAGCGAACGACCGGTCTGAGCATGTTCATCGTGCAGATCGGTGTAGAAGCCGGATCGAGGATAGGCTGCTCCGGAGAATTCCATTTTGCGGGCATTCAGTGCGATTATTGCCTTTGCGATGCGGCCTTTCAGATTATCAAATGCATCGGAAAAGTGAGCGTTGAGTGCCTCTTTGCGATCGGCTCTCAACTCCCCCTCGCAGAATTCGCAATGGGATTTTCCTTCGTGAAGATGACGGCCTTCTTCAACCCAGGATGCGACGTCCGGGTTTTCAAGAAGCCTTGCGATCGTAGTCGATGAGTCGATTTGCTCATTCAAAAGAGCAAGGCTTTCGCTCCAAAGGGGATAAATGGGATCGGCACTTACGGCGAGGTCGGGCAAGATATCCTTCTGCTCGGCGCTGACCTTTGCGCGAGCCGCCTGAACCTCTTCTGCAGACAGGGCATCTGGCAATGTGCCGTTCCAAGCGGCGATGATGGGGCGGAGATTGGTCTTGTTGAACCGCCCGACATTGGGAAGCTCCCTGACGATCTGGGTGGCGCATTCAGTTTCGGTTTTGCTGATGATGCCATCGAGACGCTTAGCTTCAGTGGCGGCTGCCCTGCGCTGATCGTCAAGCTGTGTGCGCTTCGCTTCCTTTTCCTTCAGCTCATCGCGTTTAGCGATGTTTTCAGCGCCAAGAAGCAGGATCGGATTGAAGCCATCAGCATCATCCCAGCGAAGATGCGCTTTGCGGAAATCCTCGTTAAAGACGCGGACATTGCAGGGCGTGGCGAAGCCATGATCATGCTGAGTGCCATCGGTGTGCTGAATATCGAACCGGGCATTCGGATAGTCGGGGTGGAGCGCACCGGCTTCAAGACAGCGGAACAGCCGCGACAGTGTGGTTTTGCCGGAGTAATTCCAACCATAGATCAGATTGAACGGCGCGAATTCTGGAAGGGTGCCGCCCGTGAAGTTATTGAAAACACCAAAACTCCTAATGCTACCGATCCGTCGAAACAACGCAAATCCCCCAATACTGCCTGTGCGCCCACGCCTCGTCGCTGTCACAACAATTGCTATTCTAGGTTGATTCTAAGCAACTATTTCAACATTAGCCAGAATGAATTGATCGATGGCAGATCTGATGTCGGCGACATTACGCGGTTGCAGTATGGCGGAAGAGACAATCTCGCCCATCTGACACACGGACGATCGTCGGTTAAATCATCCTGCACCGGGCGCGCTACAGTTGCAGCTACGGATCATGTGCGGACCGGCTACGGAGCAGTTGCGGAACCGGCCACGGAACCGGCCACGGAACCGGCCACGGAACCGGCCATATTCGAGTACAAATTTCCCTACATTAAGGTGCACATATATGATATCATTATCTAATTTAATTCAACAATCCGGCCTTTAAACCGGCCAAGCAAGGTGACATGATCATTAGAGATGACAAAGAATCGATCGGTCTGTTTGAACCTCTGATAATCTCAGATAGTTCGAAAAGCCGTGCCGCACTCAACGACATGGCCCTTGAACTTGCCACCCGTTGCGAGGGCTTTCGGCGGAGCCTGCCCGCCTCTATCGCTGCGGCACTCGCCGATCTAGTGCGCTCGATGAATTGCTACTACAGCAACCTCATCGAGGGGCACAACACACACCCAATCGATATCGAGCGGGCACTGCGAGATGACTACAGCACCGACCTGGTGAAACGGAATCTCCAGCTTGAGGCCAAGGCACATATCACGGTCCAGAAATGGATTGATGACGGTGAGATGCAGATTGCGCCTACTGATCCCGTAGCCATTTGCGAAATCCATAGACGGTTCTGCGAGAAGCTCCCAGCCGAACTGCTTTTAGTCACCGATCCAACGACCGGCGAAGAAATCGACGTTGTACCGGGCGTTTTACGTGAACGGGACGTTCAAGTTGGAAAGCATGTTGCGGTCAGTCCGGGTGCTGTTCCACGCTTTCTGGAACGCATGCACGCGGCATATAGAAAGCTCGGACGGATTGACTCGATTCTATCTGCAGCTTCTGCACATCACCGTCTCCTGTGGGTTCACCCCTTCCTTGATGGCAACGGAAGAGTTGCTCGGCTGGTGTCCTATGCGATCCTTCGAAATTCGCTTGATACCCGGGGACTGTGGTCTGTCGCACGAGGACTGGCGCGCCAGGAGGCGAAATACAAACAGCATCTAGCCGCTTGCGATATGCCAAGACGGAACGATCTGGACGGCCGCGGCACCCTTAGCGAAGAAGCTCTCGCAGGTTTCACAGAATTCTTCTTGGGAAGCTGCCTCGATCAAGTTTCCTTCATGGAAAACCTGATGAAACCTGACCGCCTTCGGGATCGCATTATGATATGGGCGGAAGAGCAGATTCGAGCAGATATTCTGCCAGCGAAGTCAGACGTGGTGCTCAAAGCGGTGCTTTATCAAGGCGAACTGCACCGCGGTGAAGTCGCCTCGCTCCTTGGACTAAGCGACAGAGCAGCGCGACGAATTACCTCGGCCCTCTTGGACATCGGCGCGCTGACTTCAGAAAGCTCGCGCGCGCCGCTATTTCTGGCATTCCCGGCCAAATTCGCCGAACGCTGGATGCCTGGACTGTTTCCGGAGGCATGATCGCGTGGTTTCAGAGAAATTGACAGGTTTATATGCCGATTATCGGAAGGCATACGATAAACTTCCAGCAGATGGTCGACTTATGCCGTACGACTGGATCAATCTGCCATCCACTATGCCGGGTCGTTGGCTGCCATATTCGCAGATGCTGAATGAATTCGCCCGCGAGCTGGCAAACAGTATCAACGGGTTCACCGGTGACGTCAGGCGTCTCCGGGCATGGTCAGAGATCGTGCAGACGCTGTCAAACCCCGAGAAGCTGGAAGTGCTCCGCGAGTTCATCGATCCTCTGAGCATAAGCGCGATGATTTTCCCGTACGCAATCAAAGCACGTTTTGCCTTTGCCGTAGCTCATCTATCCCATCAGGCTAATCGGCTTCGGAGCGATGACTGGCTGGACGATCTGAAAGTGGATCATGAAATTCATTTCGGGATGGCCGATGCACATGCCGGAGGCTGGCGCAGCTACAAACGGTTCAAGCGGGCAGCAGAGGACATCAACAAGCGGCAGTTTCAGGAGGCGACAGGCGATTTCCGGAATGCCTACAATCACAGGTTCCCGCCGCGCATGATCATCGGGATTACAGGCATCGTGAAACGCCACGTTCCTGACGATGGAAGTCCGCCGTCCTACAGAATCGGGGGACTGCCACCGCTGGATCTGGCCGTAGTCGTAAAACTGCTCAAGCAAGAGCGCGATCGGTGCTACGTGACCTTTGATCAGTTTCGCGATCTAGTAAACGAACAGACGGAAGCGATCGCTGTTGATGGCGACTGATTTTTCGTCCGGTCCGGTGCAGGTGGAGAGGCATATCTCCAGATCCTGCTCGTGGGTTCAGGGCGGCGCGAAAGCCCCTTGATCGTGGTCCAGCTTCGACAAGCTGGCGGCATCCAATCGGCGGACGGTTGTCAGGTTTGCGCAAGGGCAGGAACGCTCTTTGCTCTATGGGTGCAGGGAGAGGCGACATCTCCATGCTCTCGATGAGCCATAGGGGTCCAGGGGGAGCACGGAGGTTCCGTCCTTGGTGGTGGTGCAGCGGCCAAACGATCTGCGAGGGATCAAACGCCGGTACGTTTGAATGGCACCGAAAGGCTCAATGCAGATGAGGAGCGCCACAGGCTGGGGGCTGCAACGGGGAAAGGGCGCGACAGAGCAGCACCATCTTCGATCGCCACAGCGGCTTCGGCATTCGCGGCGGCGAAAGGCACGCCTCATTCGCCCCTTCTTATCGGAAGGGTGGAAGCTCATCGCACGATGCCATGACGAACATGCCTCTGACCGCCATTACACGTCTTCGCAGCAACCGTCACCGCGGCCGCTTAGACGAAGAAGTCCTCCTAAAACGCGACCTTTCCATCCGCAATGCCGTTGATGCCCCTAAACCCACAAGGCGACGATCGTGCCGGTTGCCCGCTTACGGAAAGCGGGCATTTGGTCAGACGCTGGACAGCCGAAGCGGGGCCGGAAGCTGCCTGTCCGCTTTCGGAAGCTCAAACAATGAAGGCGGACATCCCAGGTTATAACGACCGCCTCAGTAGCCGTGGATGGTGAAGCCGGATTCGGTGTTGAGAAGTCACGCGCATGGGCACAGCCTCCATGCTGTTGACCGCCCTGAGATCGAGATCGACAAGCTCATCGGGTTGTGCGCCCAGCCAAGAGCCGCAGGACTTTGCTACTGCAAGCCAGAGACCGACGATCGAGCCTTCGAGAGCGCTTTCGCCATTCACTGCTGCTCCGGGTAAGCTGTTCCGCGCCGACCGGACGTCTGTCCGCTAGTAATCCCAATAATCTCCAATCTCGCTCCGCAATGCTGCCTCCTGCGCTGCTCGAAGATCCTCAAGAGGAACCTGGATCGGCTTGAAATCGAGGCGATACATGGGCACCTGCCATTGGTTGTACAGGTAGCGCAGCTGGTCTTGTTCGGCGTTTTGCGAAATCAAGCCTGCCGCGTGCAGTCGTTCCAGCATCTGCTGCGTGAGGCTGCGAGGAAGAGCATAGCACTCCACATCACCGATGAAATCGACGCTGCTCCAGACCTGAGACACGATATCCAACCCTGCCCGGCTGAAGGCCCCCATGTCGCTCAGGGCCTTCGCCACATACCAGATTGAGGTACGCTTGCCCCCGAAGGTCGCTTGCATCCAGTCCGAAGGTTCGCTCCAGATTGGCTCACCATCTTCATGCGTGACGATGTCGGCGTAGAGCCGGTTTTCACGAGCGAACAGCGTCGAGTTCGGCATAATGAATTCGCCGGCAAAGCCCTCGATGTCGTGGGAGCGTCGGCTGTTGTCGAGGTATTCCTGGAGCTGGTCCACCGTCATGGGCTTCCAGCTTTGGGCCTCGGCATAGAGCAGGCGCGGCAGATGGTCGTAGAACCACTTGAACATCTGGCCGACCAGCCCACTTCGGGCCTTCGGAGGGCAACGCACGATGTCCATTAGGATCAGTATCTTGGACAACTCCTCTGTCGCCTGCCCTATGAGGATTGCTGCTGCCCTAGGATGATCATCGAGTGCCTCAGCAGCCGTCATAAGTTCGTCAGCACTCTTGAGCAGGATCGGCAGCCCTTTAGCGATGATGTCGAGTTGCCGCGCAGGCGTAAGTTGTGCGAGGACGCGGCCTCGCTTCATGCCGATGTCTTCCGATTTCTGTGCCTCAGCCATTCTGGCGCCCCAGCAGGTTTGCGATCCTCATCCTGCTGTTAGGGGACCGCCCGGTAAAGGCGAAGCTGCTGGTGCTACTGGACCTGGTTTAGCCAATCTTCGATCCGTGTCGGCGCGCCATGGTCTCCAGCCTTAAATAGCGCGAATCTCCGGTCAACTCGGGAGCGGCGGCCCCGATTTCGCGCAGGCAGTTCGTGAATTCCTCGCCGACCCAGGAGATGTCCGGTCCCACTATGACATCGATCATTGCAAGAGCCTCATTGGGGTACTTTATGCAGTGCCCCGCTTCGTGCAGTTGACGCAGCAGATGGCCTGGGAACGGCTGCGCTTCCAGCCAGACACCAACAATTGAAAAGGCTTCCTGGAATTCCTCACCGGCGGCGATCGCCATGGTTGCCGCGGCGCCGGCGATGGCCGGGGTGCCAATGGCACGGGACTTCGGCCAGATGCGTGTCCAGTACGGCTTGACCCGGTTGCGCCAATACTCCTGACGTTTATCACCGGCAGCGCGCAGTCCGTCGGTGAGTACCGTCAGCGCGCGCACGAGCCCGCTCTCGGGCAACGCTGCAGTCGCTGTTCGAAACTCGGCGACGCTGAAGGGTTCGCCTTCTATCGCTGCGAACGTCAGCAGCCCAGCGTGGTTGTCAGCCAACTTGTCCAATTCACTATAGTGCTTCGACGTTTCCAGGAATTGCCGCCGGATGGCGGCCAGAAGCGAAGGATAGAAGCGTGGCGACCAGAGATATCCGGTCCATGCGAGGCGAGCCTCGTCCGGAGCGACCTCCCAATCGAACAGCGGCAGGACATGCTCCTCCGTCCACGCCCGGTCGACCCGGAACAGCGAAATGACATGTTGAGCCAGAAGCAATCGGCCATGTCGGTACGCCGGTACCGTCGTGTCGCACAGCAGGCCGAAGATCGCCGAGAAATCGCCCTCCCCCAAACCCTGATTGTCCTCCAGCCCGCTTCTGAACCACGCGCTGATCACGGCTTCAGTCACCAGCCCGACAGGGTGATTGATCGCGCTGAACAACGGTTCGTCGTCGCGCTGCGCCGGATCCTTCTTCGACAAGGCGAGTATCTTCCTCACCAGGAAAAATAATGACGGCCGATCTCCATCCGCGGTTTTACCGACCGCTTTCACCCACCACGCCAGCGTGCGGCGGATGCCCTCCAGGAAGTCCTCGGGCGCACCAATCAGCAATTGCGCCATAGAGTCCCAGGATCGATCGGCCAGTTTCGGTTCGGACCAGGCCTGCAGTGCCTGCGACCAGCGATCCACGGGCCATCGATCCTCCTCAGCAAGACGGCGAAGGGCCTCGCTCGTGCTTTCGAAATCGCTGCGGCACCGGTCGCGCCAGTCGTCCTGGAGGCGAATGTCGTCGGCATTAGGATGGGCGCGCAGCCAGTCGATCAACTCCGCTGTCGTCGCGGGAGTCATCGAGATCTGGCGCCATTCCCCTGCGTCACCCGACCAGACCGGAAAATCGTCGCGCTCGCTGGCCGACCTTCTATCTGGGTACCGTGCCGACAGCTCTGCCATTCGACGGCGGGCGCTGGTCGTCGGCTTGGCTCCGAAATCGAGCAAGGCGCTGAGCCGCAATCCGATCTCGCGATCCATCATCCGCTTCACGTCGACGGGATCGGTATCATCGCGATACATTTCCCTTGGTGGTCCAGACATGATGGCCTGCTGCAGCCGGCGTGACGCAGCCGCGTCGAGTTCGGGAGCTATCGAGCGCAACAACACCATGGCCTCGCGTTGAGTCTCGATCGACCACAGCCACCATCCCTCCTCGGCCATCAAGTACTCGATGGTCTCGCTCATCTCGAAGAGGTTCCGGCGCTCGGCAAGGGCGAAGAAGACGAACCGTCGGAATATCGGATAGCGGATTCCCGCCCAACGCCTCACCTCGAGGATCGCTCTTTCCGGAGTTGACTCGGTCGTGGCCACCCAACTGTCCCGCAGCAGTTCGATTAGCACGGTCCAGTCGCGATACTTCTGGTTTTGCTCGTGCTCGGCGATGGCCGCCTGCTGCCAATATGAATGGTCGTATCGGGAATCCGCTTGGCGGGTCTGTGCGAGCAGGTCAAATGCATCGATCAGGAGGGCGGTTGCAGTGTCGAGAAGGTGCGGCAGGGCTGCGTGCCAGGCACTGCTTCCTTTGAAGGCATCGAGCGCGGAATGAGCATGCTCGATTGCAAGTGCCAGTTCGATGTCGACCAAATCACCGGGCCTCGAATCGGGGTTCTCTGGCTTCGGGTCGTCGCCCTCGTAGCGATATGCCTGTCGAATGCGAAGGCGGGGAGCAAGCATGTCGCGCAGTTCGAGCCGCAGAAGCGGCGTCAGTCCAGCGGCATCCAGACGTTTGAGCCAGTCGTAGGGATCGAACCAGATGGAAGTCCCAGAGACCAGTCCTGCCAGGAGCAGCTGCCAAAGAATCTTCATGCCGGGACGAGGTGGACGAGCGTTCAGTTCTGCTTGGAGGAAATACCTGAAGTTGTCTTGGAGTTTGCCGCCGTCCGACACCGCCTTGAGCAGAAGCACGGGGTCGTCCAGATGGTTCAGAAGCCAACGCGCGATGTGGGGCATGACGTTGTCCCAACGCGGCGAACTGTCACCGAAGCGCCGGAAGAGGCGCATCCATGGAGCGAGCAGATAAGGAGCGGGTCGCGCAACGAGGCTGAAAGCAAGCACCTTGTCCTCGACCGAACTGGGTGTCACGCCAAAGCGCACGAGGTCGCGATGCCGGAAGCGGTTCTCGTCGAACGCCTCGAGCCACGCCAGGGAAGGCGTCGGCTTCGCATCGGAGAAGGTTTTCGCCGGAAGCCCGCTCGGATCGCACAGCGCCCAAAGCATCCGACCTACGAAGTCATCCTGCTTGGTGCTGCCGGTTGGTGCCAAACCGGCGTACCGGGCCACGATCGCCTCTTTGCCCCGCACGCCATCCCTGTAGGTCTCCGCCCAGGCCTGCAATGTGCGATGCAGCGCCGTGTGATCGTTTTTCCCGGGAGTTCGGTACAGGATTGGGATGACGTTTTTGGCCTTCCATTCGTCAGCCGTACGATCGTGATCGCGTTTGGTGGTCCCTCCGAATGCATAGACTTCGGTCGGCGCCTCCCCCAACTGCTGGTCGGCAGCGAGCGCATCCATCATGTAGCGCATCACGGGGTCGTTGAGGCTGTAGCCGACGAAGCAGACGGTGTGATTTCTGAAGAGTTCGCTGACGAAGCGCGCGGCCCACCGTTCGGTCAGGTAAGCCAGGCCAAAGTCCCCGCTCGAGATCACCAGTCTCTCCAACTCGGGATGAACGGGAGACACAGGGAGCTTGCCATGCAGGTAGACCAGCCCGTCCCACCGATTCTTGGGGACGGGCAGAAGCGGGGCAAGAAAGCTCTCCGGAGGGCGACCGACGATTTTGCCGGCAACATCGAACAGGTTGTCGAAGTTGGTGGTTATTAGCCTCAGGATTCCGAGGCGATTGCGCCCGAGCGTGAGCAGAGCTTCGTGCGTCTGCGTAGCACCCGGCAGCGTCAGGTCCGGGACCAGTGCTGCATGGAGAGCACTGCGAACTGCAGTTCGTCCGCCCATAACCCTGTTTTCGAGAAGTGATATCGTAGTGTCGTATTCCCCACGATCGAAGGCGGCGTTCTCAATTGCCGTGCGGCTCTCGCCCACGTTGCCGTAGATGCGATCCACCAATCCTCGGAATCCGGGGAGGCCAGCTGGATACGAGATCCCGGCGCCGCAGAAGAATACGACCTTGCCGTCCTCATGCGCCTGCAAGAGCTTTTCAGGAACATCCGGGCCGTTCTTTATAAACTGCATAGTCGAAATCCTCGGACGCGCGGTGTGCGATCTCCGTTTGGGGCGCTCTGAATTGGAGAATGGGCCTCCCTACTTGCGCCCAACGATGGTGCACTCAGACCTCCGAGGTGGTAGGCCCCTCATCGCCTGAGTCTGTCATCAGCTCGTAGGGCAAAGCCTTGGTGAAGCGGCCTAGGCTGCCGAGGACCGCAAAGACCCTTTCCGGCAGGGCGTCGATGATGTCGTCGCGCAGGTAGCATATCCAAGGGTCACCATTGGTCGTTGACCAAAAGAAGTACCGCTCCCAGCCGCGCTCCGCGATCAACTTGACGAAGGATTGGCGCTGGGCGATCGACCACTCGAAGCCGCCGTGGAACATCTGATTGCGATAATGGAAGAGAGCGGCCATCCAGTCCATGTAGTCTGGCCCGAGGAATGGAGAAACGCCCGACGCTTCGCAAAGCTGTCTTAGCCCTGAAATGATGTCGGTCTTGACCCCGGCCGTGGCGAAATACCTTTGAACATTCCAGCGTTCGGGGTGTTGTTCGGCACGGGTCCATCGCTTGTGTTGCGGGGGCGACATGCCCTTGGCCACGTACTTCTCGCCCAGCGCCTGGAAAGCCTGCGCAAAGATAGTCTCGATCATTGGCACTACCATTCCGATCGCGGACAGGCTGATCGCAGCGTCGCTGTATGACGACTGCCACATGGCATCAACATGCTCGTCCACAACGTGATAGTGGTATGGGCCGTCATACGTTTGGGCCGCCTCCTCCAAGTCTTTGATGTTGGCACTGACCCTGTCAGCCGCCTGTCGATGCTGCCGCAACACCGACCGGACGGCATCTAATTGTGCGTCCCAGTCGATATTCGAGATCAGCCGATACAGGTAATCACGGTCGTCCATCAGGTTTTCGAGGCCGAGCCTCAACCGCTCTCGGGCTTCTTCGTCCATGATGCCTCTCAGTTACGTGGTGGGACGTGTCCGGCGTTGCTGCATTCTAAGTTGCCGGCGGTGTCCTTGACTCAAGCGCAGCGAGGTCGAGATCCTCGAACATTTCCTGAGCATCCAGGTGACGTCGCGGCAGTTGCGTCAACAACTCGTCAGTGTCGAGCCGCCGTTTGGTAAGCCGGAATGTACCGAAAGGCCGAGGGACTTCGTAGAATTGTACCTGACGGCGGCGGTTATGAAGGGCCTTCACGATCGTATACTTCACAGTGCCAGGGCACCGCATGCCGAAAATCACTTCCTCAAGCTCCAGCGGCGAATCCTGAGATCCACGATTTCCCACGAGCCGCCACTCCTTCTCGTAGCGCCAGCTTGGCGCTTTCCTGAACAACGCGGCCTCATCCACCCGACGACGCGCGAGCACGTCGGTCTCCATTGCGTCCACGTCGCTCGCCTTGACGTTTCGGCGGCCGCCATAGGCAACTGGGAAAAGGTCGGCCGCCGTGCCTTCGGGCACCGAGTATCCTGCACAAATGCCACGATGCTGGTCACCATAATGGCTCCACATCAACGGGCATGTGGCTCGGGTCGCGAACGAGACGATGCCACGGTCGTAGCGTTTTAGCACCTCTGTCTCGATCTCGCTTCCGAGCAGAAACTGAAGTGCATCTGGCACGTCTTGATAGTATGGGTCGCAGGATCGATAGCGGACTTCATCGAGGAGCCGGTCAGCTCTGGCCTGGCTATGGCGATCGATATGCTCGATTGTACGCGGACCGGTATACCGGATCGACTTCGCAGCTTTGGTCATCTCGGCTCTGGTCCGCTCGACGACCAGACGCGTCAGCACGCGCTCCAGGTCCTCGACCGGCAGATCCGCTTCAAGGTTTGGTGTCGTGTCCAGCGGATCGTTAAAGCTTGACGGGTCGGCAAAATAGAGGTCGTCCATTACCAGCATATCGAGAACGCGATGGCTGAAGCCGCGGTACTTGTATATCCGCTCGGGTGGTGAGCCAGTCTTTGCCACTGCGCGTTAGCTCCAGGTGAGATCCCCATACCAGTACCGTTTGGCGACTCGTTCGCAAGTCTGGACTGATGCCGGACGCTGCTAATCCCGCTGCAGCTTGGTAGGATAGCTCCCGCATGGGGCGAAAAAGGGGGCGCGAAGTGGACCGATAGGCCAAGCGCTGATTAAAAGCAGCGTGAAGTCGCTCCGTACTATTTGGTGGAGGTCGCGCCCTCATACCTCGACGGGGGTGCCTAAGAATAAGTATGTTCGTCGAATGATCAGCACGAGTGAGATAAAGGCCAAGGCAGTTGAGTTTGACATTCATCATCCAAATGTCGAACGCGATTACGTCTTCGGGTGGCTGCTAAAATCAATCTACGAAAATGAGTACCTACGTACCCGCCTAGTGTTCAAGGGCGGCAACTGCCTGCGCAAAGCGTACTATCCCGACACACGGTTCTCGACCGACCTGGACTTCTCCGTTGGTGATGCAGTCGATGCCGAGCTGACGGCAATTGAAATCAACAACGCTTGTCTCAGTGCGCAGGCGGCATGCGGCGTGGAGTTTCTGATTGACCGAAACACCTTTGAGCCCGGTCCGATGGTGGACAGTACGCGCCATTCTTACAAAGGACGGGTCTACTTTACCGACTTCTTCGGCGCGCAAGACGACCTAACTATCAGTGTCAAAGTCGATGTGACCGATTTCGATCGCCTTCATCTGCCTCCTACCAGCCGCAAACTTATCCATCCGTACTCGGACGCAGAAGCTTGTTCGGCCGAGATCACCTGTATGGCGCTAGAGGAGGTAATTGCCAGCAAACTGAAGTGCCTCATCCAACGCCGTCACTCCCATGACCTCTTTGATCTGGTCTATTCGACGTTCATCGACCGTTCGATCGACCTAGACCGCGGACTGGTGCTGCGCACGTTCCTGAACAAGACCATTTTCAGTGCCAGCCCGGCCGCAGCAAAAAGCATATTGCTGGGCATTCCCATGACGTTTTTCGGCGGCGTTTGGGACAAGTACATCAAGTGTCCAAAAGCGACGCGCTTCGATTTCAACCGCGCGACCGAAGGGTTTAAGGATGCCATCGAGCAGCTGTTTAGTGATATTGGCACCGGCGGGCGGGAGGAGCAGCTTTACTACGGCCCGGAACACCGCAACCTTATTATGGATGCCGGCGCGGGGAGGAAACTTATGAAGATTCGCTACCATGGGATTGAGCGGGTAATCGAGCCGTATTCCCTTTCCTACAAGAAGGCGCAAGGAAAGCCGGCGCGGGAATACTTCTATGCCTGGGACAGGACGCGCGGACCCAGCATCAAGACTTTTTTGAACACTGATGTTGAAGCGCTGTCCGTTCTCGACGAGACCTTCGAGCCCCAATTTGAAATTGAACTGTCAAAGGCCGGCGAGGAGGCGCGCAAAGCCCATTTTGGCAAGCCCTTCAGCGAAGGCGCTCGCCGCGCGACAAGATCGACTCGGACGTCAACTCCGAGAGTGAAGGCGTTTCGAGGCTGGAGCAGTTTTGAGCAGACCTACAAAGTCCAATGCCCATACTGCCAGAAAATATTCACTCGAAAGACCCAGTCTCTCACTCTGAAGGAACACAAGTCCCCGGACGGCTATCGATGCGGCGGTCGCATGGGATACCGCGTATTTTGAGGCCGGCACAAAAATTCCCTGCCGGCTTGCAGGTCTTCGTGGATGAAAGCATCCATGATCGTGGATCCTTCATCGTCGTCGCTGCGGTGTGTTCCAAAGCCGATGTTCAAAAACAGGTCGTTCAGGGCCTGTTGGCCTGCGGCTTCGATCCTTCTCGGGACGAGTTCAAAAGCAGCATGACAATGCGTGACAACCCGGCCGCGCGAGAATTACGACAACGCCTGCAACTCATCCTGCGTCACTGCAAAATCGCATTGGCCGTTTGCCCTATCGCGGAGCGAGCGATACTCGCGACGCATCTTGCCACGCTCTTATCCAGCGTCGACCTTCCACCGGATACTCCCATCTCGGCAATATACCTCGACGAAGGGATGAAGCGAACAAATACTGAAATGCCTTCTGGTGCAGTTGTCACCTACGGCTGCGATTCAAGATTGGTCGCGGGAATCCAACTGGCAGACTGTGCTGCGCACTTGGCTGCTACGATGCTTCTTGAAGAGCTGGGTATCGTCTCAAAGACCGTGCCCGCGAGCACTGTTTACGACGGGCAGGACGGAGAGATTGAACTGGCATGGACCCTTTGGGCCAGCATTCGTTACGCGCTCTCAGGCAGAACGCCTGTAGGGGAAGTTGATGCTTACGGGTTTCCGGAACCCTTGATGAACCCGTTCGGACTAGTCGTATCTGATCGCTGCTCCGAGGCCCTAAAGACCGCAGCTGAAAGGCGACTTGGGACGGTGTGGATTGGTTGCATTCACTAGCAAGGTTACTGGGGATTGCTTTCGTGCGCCCCACAGCGGCGCTCGGATTGTCCGGAATTCTGGCCTATGTCCAACTGCCGATTGCCGCCCTGTCGATCCCCTAGCTCAGCACGGCCCGACGCCGGAATGCATAAAGTTGAAGGTCAGCTTTCAGGAAATCGCTGGGACGGCCCGAATGTCTTGAAACGGGGCGCAAAGTTGCCGATGCTCATTTCGTTGCTCGCTGTAGTCGCACGCCCACGCCGCCACCGTTCTCCGGAATGAATTCGATACCCGCAGCCTCGAAAGCGGCGCGTAGAGCGGTAATTGTAGAGGTGCGAAGCCGCTCACCCTTTTCAAACCGCACGACAGTTTGCGTTGAGACAGACGCCTCCCTGGCGAGATCTAGAACACCCCATTCAAGGGCTGCCCGTGCCATACGACATTGCGCCGGGCTCACACAATCACCATATTATGGCGATTTGTATTGCGCAAATGAGGCATGTCGTTTATCCTGCGCCTAGTATGAACGGTCAGGCAAGGTGTTCCAGCACCGTGCCCGACCTAACCGCGCCCAAGCTTTAGGGAGCTCGGATCATGGCTGATTCCGACCATAGCATGAACTGTGCCTGCGTCACCCGCCGCGCGACACTTCTTGGCGGCGTTGCTGCCATCGGCAGCGGTTGGCAATCTGCTTCGCAGCTTCTCCCAGTATCTCCTGCTGTTGCCCTTTTCCATTCCGATGCGCTCACTGCCCATTCCGACCCCGTGATCTCCCTCTGGCGCCAATGGCAAACAACCCACCTGCGCATCCAGCAACTGAGCGAGCGGCTTCAAGACCTGGAAGTCGAACTGGCAGAACGCTTCGACAGTTTCGGTACGATCGTTCCCGTCCCCGGAAGCGCCCTGGCGTGCGTCTATTCACTCCAAGACCTGCACTGGCTGTTTGGCGACCGGGGAGACATGGCGGGGGCCCTGTCGACGGCCGAGCGTGAGCTCGCCGCAAAGCCTGTGAACTCAAACGGCGTCTTGGAAGATCTCGGTTATTCCTCGACCATGGCCGCTGAACAGGCAGCTTTCACGGAGGCGAAGGCGAGCCTCGATCAAATGGCGAGCACTCAGGCTACTTCACTCGCCGGTGTGGTCGCCAAACTCGATGCCGTCGCTCGCTGGGGTGAGGCTTGGAACGAGCGTCCGAGAGAGTTCCCCTGGCCACACATCCGCTCCGCCCATGCCGATCTGGTAGCCATCGGACAAAGACTGCAGCCGGGCGCCATCTTCCCTGGCGTTCACGGCTGACCGCGCCGGGCGCCGGCCCAGACCCAACCCATGGCACCCCTCCGCCACTCTTGTCGCTGAGCTTGTGCCAAGCGGCAGTGAGCAGCTCCCCATAGCAGGCGAGCTGCCGCGTCGTGCACACACCCTTTTCTCGAACACCATTGGACCCCGCGGGCCGGCCCCCTGGCTGGTCTCCTTGTTGGCCTTCTGGCCTCCCGGCGCCATTCTGCGATAGAGCGTGCCTCACCACACAGAGAGACACGGGACGATCGCAGAATAAAGCAGGTCAAGCGCAGCGAACTCTATACCCTCGTCTGCAAGACACCTTTGAGCAGACTTGCACCCGAACTCGGCATCGATGGCGTCAAACTCGCCGCCATCTGCAGAGAGCATCGAATCCCGTATCCGGGATCTGGCTACTGGTCCCGGATTTCCATGGGACGGGATGCAGAGCTTCCACCGCTGCCGGAGATCGACGGGGAAGACCCGCTGATCACCATAGCGCCAAAGCCCCCAAAGCGTCCGCGCGCACCTGAAGCCATCAGCCCTCTTGCCCAAGTGAATGAGGCAACCGGCGATGAAAGCGCCTCACCCGTTGCGCCACAGGAAGCCCAGAGCAAGACGCCCTCACCCGCTTCGATGGTCAAGGACAGGCTCGTCAAACCGCATCCGCTGATCGCCGGCTGGATCGCGGACCATGAACGCAGGCGCCGCGA
Organism: Georhizobium profundi; assembly: GCF_003952725.1. NCBI lineage: Bacteria > Pseudomonadati > Pseudomonadota > Alphaproteobacteria > Hyphomicrobiales > Rhizobiaceae > Georhizobium > Georhizobium profundi. Next base: position 4,224,328 of record NZ_CP032509.1, read on the forward strand.
GGCAAAGACCAATCGCGACCCCTGGAGCTACCGAACCGCTCCGGAACCTCACACAGATCTCGATCGCCGGAGGTTCAGGATTCTCGATGCCCTATTCCGCGCGCTTGAGGCCCGCGGCGCAAAAGTGTCGGAGTCCGCCCAGGGACAGTTGTCCGTCACCATCGACGGTCAAACGATCGAGTTTCAGGTGCGGGAGAAGGCCAGGCAGGTGAAGGTGGTGGAGGGCGAAGGCCGATCCGCCTACACCCGCACAAAGCTCGTCGGGACCGGCAAGCTGACATTCGCGATCAAGACCTATCTGCGCGGCCGTCACAATGAAGAGCGCCTGGAGACCGACAAGAAGCCGCTGGAGACCCAACTGCCAGCAATCATCGACCGGCTTTTCGAAGGCGCTGTTATCCTGAAGGACTGGGAGGAAGAGCGCGCGCGCGAGCATCAACGCTATGAGGCGGAGCGCAAACGTCGCGCCGAACTGCAACGAGTCGCTGAAGAGAACGAGAAGCGTCAGGCCAAGCTCGCCGAGCTTGCCGGTAATTGGCAAACCGCTCAGACGATGCGAGCCTTCATCGAAGCTGTAAAGGCTGTGCCCCATGACGCCAATGCAACGATCGCCGACAAAAGCGTTGCGGATTGGCTGACCTGGGCTGAAGAGACAGCCGACAGTCTGGACGTTTCCGGGGGCGGCCCGCAGCGGCTGTTCGAGGTGCTTGGCACGGTTAAGGCCGCGCGTTCGGCCTGGTCTGTCTGACATAAGACCAAAGTCCTGAACGCAAAAAGCCGCCCGGAGGCGGCTTTTTGGTGTGATCAGATTTGAATTGTGAGTGTTTTATGTTGGAATTGGTTGCGGGGGCTGGATACCAGCGTTGTCGATGAGCTTGAGCTGGCATTGCATTGAGCGCCGGACCCACAGTACTACCGCCGTTCTTGGCTAGGAGCAGTCAGTCTCGTTGTCTAGAACCAACTCGTCATTACCGGCTGCTAGTCCCCGCTTTTGCGGCGATGATCCTTTACAGCGGATAAATTGAAGATCAGTTCGTCAAGATCAAGCCATCAGGCGGGCTTTCCGCGACTAGCTCCGAGACCTTCAACACGCCAGTTCTCGTTCGCTTAATGGTGGGGATGCGGCCGGCATTTCGCCAATGCCGCCGCGGACGCCTTGGTGGCGGCCGCGCGCCCTCTACCAGCATATATTGCAGAACGTCTCCCAGTTTTTGGCCAGTCAATTCTGCTGACGAGGCAATCTCCTTCATCCAGTTTACGACCTTGATTCACAAATTCAACGAGGCTGCGCCAACTGGTGAGCGAGACCCACATTTATCCGATTGCGAGGCAATCCACCCCATCAGCGGAAAAAAACTACTTCGGCCTACACACGGAATGCCAGATGTGCTAAGCCTCCCCCATCCCATAAAATTGGGTGGATATTTGAAACCGACAGCATCGGCTGTCCCGCTTTGCGGAACTTCGGTTGGTTTCATTACCTGGCAATTGCGCCAGGATGTATCCACCGAAGTTGCCGCCGCCGTGATTTACACGGGGTAACGCCGAAGGCTGTCCTTGATTTAACGGACGGAGCAAAATTTGAAGAGGCATTTTCAAAACCCACTTCACGCCATCAATCGCTCGGACGTGTTCAACCCGTACGGGTCTGGGCCAGTTCCGGAGGCCATGCCTTCGATTGATGCAGCTTCAAAAGGGCCATTGAATACATCCAGGAAGCTTTTGCTGAAGGCTGAAATCTCACGCAGGACTGCGGAGAGCGTCTGCGGTTACGCGGACTTATTCGGCTCAGGCACCGCCAAGATCCTCCCGTGCGGAACTCGGCTTGGGATGAAGGTCGCCAATGAACGCGATCGACATCTGATAGGGCAGCAATTTTCAGAATTATTCGAGGAAGATATCTCGGTATTTGAGCGATAACCATATTAGGCGTGCAGAAATGGATACGAAGAAGGACGTTAACCGGCTACTCAGCCGAATGGTCGTTGGAAAGCCGGATCTCACTTTGAGTGATGTTCGGCGCTTAGTTCCTCAACTCCGTTTGGAGGACGATGAGGCGCTCAAAGCCAAGCTGGCATCGATCAAAGGCCAGTCCAGGCGACCGTGAGAGTTCCAAGCATCACACCTTATTTTTAAAGGAGCTTGGACGATGAAGACTTTACGTACTGAATATTATTCCGACACCTCAGTAGAGGTGAGCGCGGAAAGCAGGCGCACGTTCGCCATCATCTCCCACCCCGACGCGGGCAAGACCACGATTACGGAGAAGCTGTTGCATGCGAGTGGCGCGATTCGCCTGGCTGGCCAGGTGAAGGCGCGTGGAGAGCGTCGGCGTACGCAATCTGATTGGATGGAAATCGAGCAAGCGCGGGGGATTTCCATTTCGAGTTCGGTGATGACATTTGACTGCCGAAACCTGACCTACAACCTTCTGGATACACCAGGGCACCAAGACTTCTCAGAGGATACCTATCGGACGCTCACTGCCGTGGATTCCGTCATCATGGTAATCGACGCCGCGAAGGGTATCGAAGCTCAGACATTGAAGCTTTTCGAAGTCTGTCGTCTGCGCGACATCCCGATCATCACCTTCATCAACAAATGCGACCGGGACAGCCGCGACCTCTTCGGTCTGTTAGACGAAATCGAGAGCACCTTGGCGCTGGAAGTCGCGCCGATCAACTGGCCTGTTGGTACGGGTAGTTTTTTCCACGGGTGTTATAATTTCAGAACGAATGTCTTTTCCAACTCCAGCATCGGCCGCGGCGCTCCTCATGATGCAGAGGTTCTCTGCGACGATATCAGAGACCGACGCTTCAAAGATTGCGTGATGCCGTCGGTCTACGATGAGTTTGTTGAAGAGGCCACATTGGCGTCCAGCGAATACGCTGAACTACAGCTCGATGCCTATCTTGAAGGGTATCAAACGCCGGTCATTTTCGGAAGCGGACTGAAAGACTACGGTATTCGTGATCTTCTCGATCTTTTGGGAGAAATTGCTCCATCGCCGCGCATACAGCCCGCCGAGCCTGCACCCGTCAGCCCGGAAGATGACGATGTGACAGGTTTCGTCTTCAAGGTGCAGGCGAATATGGATCCCAAGCACCGCGACCGGATCGCATTTCTCAGAATCTGCTCGGGCTCCTTCCTGCGGGGCATGAAGCTTCGCCATTCACGAACAGGAAAATCCCTGTCGGTTCACAACCCAATCTTTTTCTTTGCGCAGGACCGTGAACTGGCCGATCACGCCGCGCCAGGCGACATCATCGGCATTCCCAATCACGGGACCATTCAGGTTGGCGATGCTTTTACGTCGGGTCGAGAAGTCCGATTCACCGGCATTCCCAACTTCGCCCCGGAGATACTTTGTCGGGTGCGGCTGAAGGATCCGATGAAGGCCAAGCAGATGCGCAAGGCGCTTGAAGATCTATCGGATGAAGGGGTCGCACAGCTCTTCCGGCCCGTCATCGGCGGGCAATGGATCGTCGGCGTCGTCGGTCAGCTTCAACTTGACGTGCTGACATCTCGCATTGCGGTTGAATACGGCATCAATGTTGAGTTTGAGTTGGCACCGTTCAACACTGTCCGCTGGGTGACGTCTGAAAGCGAAAACGCCTTACAGGACTTCCTGTCGCGAAACCGAAGTGCTTTCGCCGAAGATCGGAATGATGCGCCTGTCCTCCTGGTCCGCAATCTGTGGGAACTTGATCGTCAAAAGACTGAATGGCCCATGATCAGCTTCTCGCGAACAAGCGAGCGCTCTTCGTCATGACGGTCAGGATTGATCAGGGGTTTGATGTGCGCAGACGTCTGCGCGATGGCGCCATGCAATGTGCGGATGCAGTCGGCGTCGCGTTTGGACCTAAAGGCCGGTTGATGATGATCGATCAGGAGCCAGGGCCACTCGCCACCAAGTCTGGTTTCGAGATCGCTCAGGCGCTTCAACTTCCAAACCCAACGGAGAATGTCGGTGCTGCGCTTATGGCTCAAGTAGCCGAGCATATGGAACGAAACCTTGGCGACGGCACATCGACGGCAGTGCTGCTGGCCGAGGCTCTGATGCGTGCAACAGTCAAACGAAACACCATGGACAACGATCCGGTCGCACTCGGCCGTGCGATCCGGGATGCATGCGGTGTGGTCGATACGAAGCTGCTGGAGATGAGCCGTCCCATAGAAAGGGACGACGAGTTATTCAACGTCGCATATGTGGCAGTTCATGGAGACGAAGCTCTGGCGCTCAGCGCCACGGAGATGTTCATGGCCGCGCGTGCCACATCTTCGGGCTCTTCCCGCTTATCGCCAGGGCTTCCGAACAGTGGCGCTTCAGCGTCCTTGTCGGTCGAGCTTATGGACATTCATCATGTCGCTCTCAAGAATGACCCAACTGAACCCTGCCGACTGTGCGAGCCGCTGATATTGTTATTGTCCTCGTCCGTCAGTCATGAGGGCATTCTCTTCCCTTACATTCGTCATGCACAGTCGCTGAGACGTCCGCTTCTGGTGCTTACACCCAATATCGACCCAGCGTTGCGCAGTTCTGTCGAGAGATACAGAGCGGCTTTTTCCGCAGAAATTGCTTTTGCATGTTTAGCAGGAAACGAACGGCAGCGATCGGTTTGGCTCAGGGAAATAGCTGCATTGACTGGCGGAACGCCGGCTGACCGAGAAGCTGTCGTCGCCAATGACATTGACGCGTTGGGAGGATGCCACACGGCTGTATTGACCCGAGATACGCTCCGGATCGTTCAAGCACCGTCGGGAGCGTTGACGGCGGGTCCCATACAACACCGATTTGTCGCTCTAGGCAGGCGAGGAGAAGGCACTCGTCACGACGTTTCATCGGAAACAGAGGTCGACGAAGGGACGCCCGACAGAGAGCGCAAACGACGCTTGAGCGAGGCGGTTTCTTCGGTGAACGCGGCTAGCCAACATGGCGTGCTGGTCGGGGGCGGCAGCAGTCTATTGCAAGCAATCGATGGCTTGCGCGATTTCGGCGAGACGACCCCAGAGCAGAAACTCGGACGTGAGATCGTGTCGGAAGCGCTGCGCGCGCCGGCAACGCGACTGATTGATAACGCCAGTCAAAATGGGCGGTCCACCGTTGATGCCCTGCTCGGCGACTTTCAGACGAATTGCGGGTTCGATGCTAGCTCGGGCATCGTCACCGACTTGCTCAAATTGGGGGTCCTCGACGCGACAGACGTCGTGAGGGCGGCACTTTCGAGCGCTTCTTCAATCGCCGGACTGATGTCTCTCACCGAAACACTGGTCCTGCAAGAAGCCGAGCACCATTCAAAAGTGACGTATTTTCGATTGTGACGATTATTTGCGAGTGATTTTCATGAAGAGAAAGAGCAGCGGATGCCAACAACGGCCATCAAGAAAACCCAACCGACAGTGCGTCGCGTCGACATTACCTTTATGCGTTATCGCATTATCGCCGGACCCGCCGGCGATAGCTTCAAGGCCTTGGCCTATATCGGATCAGAGCGCGTCGCCACGTCCGAAGGATGCACCGCTCAAGAAGCGACCGAAGATCTGAAAACTAATTTGGCGGCGCGTGACGCGGAGATGCGTGCTTCCAGGGTCGATGGCGTGCCTCAGGCTCAAGAGTATTTCGAAGCGCTGGCGATCATCGGCATGCGCGAAGTGATGCTGGTTGAGCCTGCGCTGAGGTTTCACGCAGGATCTGAAGGCGAGACCACCACATTTCCGGACATGGCCCGCGCGCTTGGTGTTGGACAGGAGGATATTGTTCAAAAGTACATCGATCTTGGCCGACGCGTTGGTCGTGAACTCGAATTTCAGCCGAGCGACAAGCGATTTTCCCAGCGTTACGAAGCGATCCTGGCACTGGCGTCGGCCGAAAGTGATGCCAACGGTCGATTGATCGGCATCAGATTGCGCCCGCAGTTCCGTGATGGCCTGGCATCGTTCGAAAGCAAGCGGAAGATCTTCCGTCTCTAGACGCCAGGCAAATTGGAGAAGCAGATATGAAGCTGTTGGTAGAAGGCGTCACCCTGCAATGTGTCCAAGGCGACATAACCCGGCAATCCGATATCTCTGCGATTGTGAACGCCGCGAACGCACAACTCGCACCCGGCGGCGGCGTCGCGGGAGCGATCCATGCAGCTGCCGGATCGGGTTTAGCCAAGGCGTGCCGAGCACTTGCTCCAATTCATCCGGGGCAGGCGGTAATCACAAAAGGTTATCGCCTGGAGAATGACTACATTATTCATTGTCTGGGGCCGGTATTCGGCCGTGACGAACCAGCTGATGAGCTTCTCGCCAACTGCTATAAGGAAGCTCTCGCTCTGGCGGATCAACACCGCATTGCGTCCGTGGCGTTTCCGGCGATCGCAACGGGGGCTTTTGGTTATCCGTTCGAAGCAGCTGCTGAAGTTGCGTCGGTTGCCGTGGTCGACGCTTCGCTTAGGCTAAAACATGTTCGCCACGTGCGGTTTGTATTTCATGAACCCACTGGAATGAATGTTTTTCCAAAGTACCTCATAAGGGCAGTAGCTCGATTGAATGAGGCGAAGTTTGCTGAAACCTAAGTGGTTCGACCGCATGCTTCACATCCCAAATGCTTCGCGCGGTCTGGAAATGACCTGGGTTCGCGCAATTCTGATGTTGGTGAGCGGCAGCCTGGTGGCTGCCGCCATCGAAACATTGATTTCATGCGTCGCGGATGGGGGTTGAGTGTTCTGACCGTGAACTGTGCTCAAAGAGACTTCATCAACCTTTCAGACAAAAGTTCATTGCTCTGTCGCCCAACAGGCGAAGCCAAGTGATTTTAGTCTTCCGCAAGTCTCCCAAGCATCCGTCTTGCCTGTAAAGCCACCCAATCGAGCACGGTAGACTGAAGTCCCATCTTGGTCATGGCGAACTGCAAAATGCGTTTTGGCTTCAAGATAAACGCCGGCTGCTCCTTTGGCCCGCCGCAAAAGATCAAGCGCACCGCTTTCGCTAGGCGTGGCACCAATCTGCACGACCCAGTCGCTGTGTTGCTGATCGCCTGATGTTGAGGCAGTGGTGATCGTATCAACATCACTCATAGACGTGTCGAGCGCAGCGACTTCAACGTTGGCCGAGGCTGTCGTCGTGGCCTGTCTAAACGATGGGATCGGACCTTGGATGGGGAGTGATGTGGCAACTCTGGCGACGCCGCCCGTGACGGTTCTCGCGATCAGGAGGCCCGACCCGGAACTCGACGCTTGAGGCAGATACTCAGCAATCAGTTTGCGCATATGCGCATCGCGGCTGGCCCCAGTGCGCCCACCCATAACAACGGCCACAATGCGTTTCCCATTATGGTCCACTGAGCTGACCAAATTGAAGCCCGAGGCGTTGATAAACCCGGTCTTGATACCGTCGACGCCTTGCACTGACCCGATCAATCGATTGTGGCTGCCGAATACCTGGCCGCCATACCGAAATGATCGAGTTTGAAAGAGGCTGTAGTGGTGCGGGAAGTGCTCTTTCAAGGCGAGTCCGAGACGGGCCATGTCATGTGCGGTTGTTACCTGTCGCGAGTCTGGCAATCCGTGGGCATTCTTGAAAACTGTTGAGGACATTCCCAGTGATTTGGCCTTGGCTGTGGCCAATCGCGCAAATCCGTCTTCTGAACCGCCCAGAAACTCGCCAAGTGCAGTGGCTGCATCGTTCGCCGACTTGGTCACGAGCGCTTGCATAATCTGACCGACGGTAATGACCGATCCAACTCTGAGACCAAGTTTTGAAGGAGGTTCCGACGCTGCATGTCTGGATATAGGAACCTGATCCGTGACCGCAATTTGGCCCGCGTCAAGGGCTTCGAACGTTAGATATAACGTCATCATTTTAGTGAGAGAGGCAGGATATCGGCGTTCTTGAGCGCGATCTGCGTAGAGCACGTCTCCGGTTCGTGCATCAACGACAATGCCGGCATATTTCGCATTGGCGAGCGTGGGTCCCGGAAGCACGACTGCAAAAACAAAAAGAAATCCAACAAGCGACCATCTGAGTAAAAGTGATGAGAAATAGTACAAATTAGTCATTACTAAATTCCGTCTATAAATTTATCTTTTGTTTATCCGACTATGTCTAACCAAAAGTTAATCGCAGCCGTCTTGACCCAACTGTCGCTTTGGAAAGGGTTGCTTCGACGCTTATCGCCACGTGTTCGACTACGTCGAGATGTTCTACAACCCGAAGCGCAAGCACGTCAGGAACGGGATGCTGTCACCCGCGGAATTCGAGCGGCAGCAGGAAATCTAACCCGAGTGTGTCCACGAAACTCCGGGCTATTCACTGCTTGACCACCAGTCGTAATTAAATCGGCTTCTTGAAGATCACCTGAACCTCGACGCAGAGGCTGGGAACCATCGTTCCCACGGTTCGATTAAGCCTCCACCACCATTGACGTTCTTCCAGCGGGCGTAGGATTCCACCTGACACAATTCGAAATCCACGAGCGGACTTCAGTTCCAGATCGGTTAAACGTTCGACGAGACGAATAATGCTTCTTTTCGAGAAAGATTGAACATGGCCGCGAACTTTGTTCGGCGGGAAAACCTTGTCCCAAAAAGGCTGGCCGTAGTGCCGAACCCAGTGAACCCCATGGGGAAATATAGGCACTCCAAGAAACAACTTTCCACCCGGTTTCAGCACCCTGGCTAGCGTACGGATCGGCACCTCGACATTGGGCAAATGCTCTAAAACCTGCTCACAGACGACAATGTCATAGGTATTTGACGCTATTTCCGGATAACCTTGCATCAAGTCCCCATGATATCGATCGCGGTAGGACTCCATTCCATAGATTCCTTCATGAAATTCAATGTCTGCAATCGAGTGTGTCACCAGATCCGATATAGAGTGGGGCTGCAAATGTCGCGCCAGTACCCCATCCCAAGGCCCGACATCCAATAGATCCAACTTCTGCCCAGTCGAGGCTGTTGTGCGAGCCATTATTGCAATGTCGTGCGCGAGAGCGTCGTAGCGCGCCTGACGCAAACTAAAGAATTCCCTGCGCGTCGGATCGACCCCGAAGGCCATTCCGTTATTGCGACGTTCTTTAAGATAATGCACTATATTGATGCCTATATTTGTGATAGATAATAGAGATAATACTATTATATGGAAATAATCCGATATATACACGATAGCGATCGTTTTGAAATCAGTTTAAATCATAAATCTCTCGTCAAAATGGGCTTAAATGCTTGAGTTGATAGGTGCCCAAAGTAACGAAAAGTGCTTCAAGATGGCCCAGGAGTCGGCACTTGATAAGCCACCTGCTTTACAGGTCCGTTCGCAGTCTCAATACACGGGTGACGCGAAGTTCCGGCGAAAGCCCGCCGAGCTCTGGTGGCCGAGAGAGGAGTGGCCTTGGGTGTTGAAGTCCTGCCGCCATTCAGCGATGGTGTTGCGCGCATGGTCGATGCCTCAAGCGGCAAAATCTCCATAAAGGGGTATCGCGCCATCAAATCTTAGATCTCATGATTTTTCGCGAGATATACCGTCTGAGTATACGGTGTCCGCAGTAATGGATTATCGAACGTCACGGGTTCGGGCCATGCTTCGCTGAATGTCGCCCTTAGGACCGCCAGAAAATCGTCGTCCGGTCGATCATCAGACCACAGACCAACAACGCCTCCAGGGTTGAGATGGTTTCTAAGGCGTTCGAGACCGCCTTGGCTATAAAACGGTGCGGATACCGGATTGAGATGATGATTGGGAGAATGGTCAATATCGATCAGGATCACATCATACTGGCGTCCGGGATTCGACGCGTCAAAGCCGTTTACGCTGTCGGAGAGGGCAAAGAAGTCACCGACAATGATCTGGCAACGTGGATCGGTGAAAAGCTCTGCCCCCAGAGGTAAAATCTCTTCTCGATGCCAACGCACGATAGGATCGAGAAATTCGATAACCGTTAGCGACGTTGTTTTCCTGTGATCAAGGGCTGCTTTAGCCGTATATCCGAGACCAAGCCCACCCAGTGCGATCTGAAGCGCATCTCCCTTGTGAGCGTCGAGCGCAAGGTTGGCCAGCGCGACTTCAGACGCCGTGAAGAGGCTGGACATTAAAAATTCATCACCCAGCTTCAGTTCGATCACATCATGACCGACCAAAGGTTCAAGACGTCTTCGCAGGCTCAATGCGCCGATCGCAGTAGGGCAATAATCGAGCTCTTCGAAATACTTGCTCATGGTTTCCCTTCAATGCGTCCACGACGCGCTGGCGCGACCGCTTTGGCCATCTCGGCATCACGTGCCATAGGCTATATTCATCTCGAATTCGGCGATGTCGACAAAGCGGCTGGCGGCATCGACGAGGCTCAACGATGGAGCGATCGTTTTGGGCGCGTTGAGGGTCGACACAAGAATGCACTCAATCCCCGATGCTAAAAGCCGTCGGAGCAAGGGCTCCAGCTTATGGTCAGAAGCGACGAGGGCGACCGTGTCCCCGGGTTGGGAAATTGAGAGAGCTTCCACGGCCAATTCCACGAGGTTGGTACCATATCGCTCTCTCGGCATGTCGGCGTCTTGATTGAAGTGTCGGCCCTTTATTTCGTACCGATTGTGCCTCAGCCAGCCAAATAGGCCCCGCTGTCGATCCTCTTCACTAGCATCTCGGATGTCGCGGAAATAAATTGATCGAGCAGACGGATGATCTGGGAGAACTTTGTTTCTCAGAAGCGTTAGATCCAACGGGGTGGCGAATGTCGACTTCAGTCTGTCGTAATGGCCGCCATCTACTAAAAAGATGCCTTGTGGCATAGCCTGAGCCAAATCAGCCTCCTAGGTGAGTGAAAACACTGACATGTTAGAAATCAACTTGGCGGATGTCAGTGGAGCCGGTGATCTCATTGTGGGAGCCACCAAGAGAGCATCCATTGCTGACCCGCCTCGCTCACGACGCCTCACTGATTCACCCTATGTCGCGATGCTGCGTTCTGACGCGGGGGGTAGGGTAGTAGGCAAAAACAGCTGCCATCAAGAACAGGGGAATTCCCAGCTCTAGAATTTCTTCAACCGCATTTGCAGTGACCGCGAAATCAACATTCGATCCGATTCCGATTTCTGCGAGTTTTCGTGGTAGCCCATCCAGCGTTTTGGACGCGACGACGGCAAGGCCAGCAAGGCCAATTGCGATCGCGACCGGATTGCCAATCACCAATCCATTCCAAAAACTCTTCCAATGCCTGGCGAACATTACGCAGCCCGAGAAGGCAATAATGGCGATCATCAGGATGGCTGCCAGCTTTTCGTGAGCGGGCACAATGGACGACAAATAGAAGTCCAATCGGGTGATACTCGTGGTCGTCCACAAATTATGGAAATCGAGTTCACGCAGGCACATCGCCATCGGGATAATGAGGAAATACCAGTGTTGGCGCAAAAATTTCGCAGTGGTTTCGCGGACCAGGGAGGCGATTACGACGAGATAGCCAGCGGCTGAGAGGGTCTCGACCAAACCGCCCTCGCGTACCAGCGTCTCCACAAAATCTGTTGGGGCTGTAAGCGCCAACAGCAACAGACACAGCAACACCGCGAAGATTGCAAAAAATAGCATATGAATCGGCTGAGGATTGGCCCTCGAAGAGATCGTTTTCATTCAATGATTTTCTAAAGGACTGCCGGACCGGTCTTCGCTGCCAGCAGTATTCATCGATCGATCGCCGCCGAAGGAAGAGGCGAAGTACGGGGAGATTGGGAGCCAATCGCTCACCGGATCTCACCCTCTTGGTCGATCAAAGATTGCCGAGGGATAGGCGCTCGGAGTAGCCACCCGTTGGACGGGTCCGTTCGCAGCATCAATAAACGCAATGGTGCGCGCATTGCAACCACCGTTACCCATTGAACTGCGATCGGCATTCAAGGGATGTTGCGCTATCGCTTAGGCAGGGTTAAGGGAGGCGTACTCGCTTGGACCCGGTGAAAGCCCGGGTGGCTCCTCCGGCCGCCGACCCGCCGGACAACGAAATCGATTGACGATTTGTCATGCGGCGTCCTCCCCGCCGCACATGATTTTGAAAATTCCAGGATTGAAATGAACTCCTTGTCCGCTTATCGCGCGCAATGGTTCGGAAATGTACGCGGCGATTTGCTTGCGGGCATTGTGGTAGCGCTGGCGCTGATCCCCGAAGCCATAGCCTTTTCCATTATCGCGGGTGTAGATCCGCAAGTGGGCCTCTACGCATCGTTTTCGATTGCGGTTTTGATCGCTTTTGTCGGTGGCAGGCCCGGAATGATATCGGCCGCCACCGCCGCGACAGCTGTGCTGATGATCACGCTCGTGCGAGATCATGGCCTTCAATATCTGTTGGCGGCTACCGTTTTGGCCGGATTGTTACAGATCGCGGCAGGTTTCTTGAAACTCGGCGCAGTCATGCGGTTTGTTTCTCGTTCTGTGATGACAGGCTTTGTGAACGCGCTCGCGATCCTGATCTTCATGGCACAGATACCCGAACTCGTCGGCGTGCCGAATCTCACATACGTGATGGTCGCTGTGGGTCTGGCCATCATCTATCTGTTTCCATATCTCACAAAAGCAGTTCCGTCTCCGCTGGTCGCTCTCGTGGTTCTGACAGCGGTGACGATGGTCTTCGGCTTCGATGTTCGGACCGTCGGCGACATGGGCCAGCTGCCGTCGACCCTGCCGATATTTCTGATTCCAGATATCCCGCTAACCTTTGAAACCCTCATGATCATCCTGCCATATTCGGCGGCAGTCGCTGTCGTTGGGCTTCTTGAGTCTCTCATGACTGCGCAGATCGTTGACGATCTGACTGATACCGGTTCAAATCGAAACCAAGAGTGTATCGGACAGGGCATTGCGAATACCGCGACCGGCTTCATTGGCGGGATGGCGGGCTGCGCTATGATCGGCCAATCGATCATCAACGTAAAATCTGGCGGACGCGGCCGTCTTTCGAGCTTTGCAGCGGGCGTCTATCTGCTCTTCATGGTGCTCGTCCTTGGTGATCTCGTCAGCCAGATACCGATGGCCGCACTCGTCGCCATCATGATCATGGTCTCGATCGGCACCTTCTCATGGTCGTCCATCAAAAACTTGAGGGACCACCCACGATCTTCATCGATGGTGATGCTGGCGACGGTCGTGACTGTCGTCGTAACCCACAATCTTGCTTATGGCGTCATTGTCGGCGTTCTGCTTTCTGGAATATTCTTTGCCTGGAAGATCGCGCAGTTGTTCGGCGTGAGATCCCATCTTAGTGACGATGGGCGCCATCGCAGTTACATCATCGAAGGCCAACTTTTCTTTGCTTCGGCAGAAGACTTCATGGCCGCCTTCGACTTCAAAGAGGCGGTCGACAAGGTCACCATCGATGTGGCAGGTGCCCACATTTGGGACATTTCGAGCATCGCAGCCCTCGACATGGCGGTTCTGAAGTTTCGCCGGGATGGTGCTGAGGTCGAGATCATCGGGATGAATGAGGCGAGTGAGACACTCGTCGATCGTCTGGCCATCCACGACAAACCGGGAGCCCTTGATAGGCTCATGTCCCATTGAGTGTTGAACTGCGCTTTATGCCTACGAGGAGAACAGTATGACCGATAAGCTGATCGCACTGATTGACGGCTCAATTTACTCGAAAAGCGTGTGTGAAAGCGCCGCCTGGATCTCGCTTCGGACAGAAGCCCCGGTCGAATTGCTGCACGTTCTCGGACGGCGGGAGGTTGCTAGTTCAGACCTTTCTGGTTCCATCGCTCTTGGCGCTCGTACGGCACTTCTGGAAGAGCTTTCAGATCTCGATGAGCAAAGAGCGAAGCTGGCGGTGAAGCGTGGCCGTGCTCTGCTCGAAGACGCGGAGGCGATTCTTCGAACCGCGGGTGTGAAGGAAGTCACAGCTCGATTGCGGCATGGTGATCTGTTGGAAGCCGTGAGCGAGGCAGAGCCTGGTTCACGTGGCATAGTGATTGGCAAACGCGGCGAAGCGGCTGATTTTGCCAAACTTCATCTCGGATCAAATCTGGAGCGGATCGCGCGAGCGGCGACAAAGCCAGTCTTCGTGGCTGCGCGTGCGTTTCGGCCGATTGAACGCGTTTTAATCGCCTATGACGGTGGCGCGAGTGCATTGAAGGCAGTCAATCATGTGGCGCAGGCGCCATTGTTTGACGGGCTTGCGATCAAACTTTTGACAGTCGGAAGCGAAACGCCTGAGGTTCGTTCTGGTCTTGAGGGCGCTCAAGCGGTCTTGAAGGCGGGTGGACGTCAGGTTTCCTTGGAAATAGCTCAAGGCCAGCCTGAAAAGGTCATCACCGATGTGGTTGAGAAAGATTCGATCGATCTGCTTGTCATGGGTGCCTACGGCCATTCGCGCATTCGATCGATGATCATTGGTTCGACGACTGCAGCGATGATGCAATCTTGTAAGATCCCCGTTGTTCTGTTCCGGTGAAGCCATGGAACGAGAACCTGGCGAGCTGATCGCGATCTTTCAGCCAAGGGTGGAAGCTGAGCGTGCTGAGCTGTTGGCGCGTTCTGACGCCACCGATGTCGACCGGCGGCCCGTGGAACTGGATCAACAGTCTGTAGGTCGATTGTCGCGCATGGATTCACTGCAGATACAGGCGATGGCTGTTGCGGTCGAGCAGCGGCGCAAAGCCCGTCTCGTTGCGCTCGAAATGGCGCTTCGCCGGATGGCTAAGGCCGACTATGGCTACTGTGTCGACTGTGGCGAATTCATTGGCATGCGACGCTTGGAAATCGATCCTGCAGCGCTCAAATGCGTGAAATGTGCCTGATGTTCGGGATGCCTGGTTGGCCGCTCGGATAGGCGATGGCATTTACATTGACCGCTAGGCCGGTAAACGCGCCTTCCATCTATCGTATGACATCCGCAAAACCCTGCTCACCTACGCAAGGATTCGCCGTCAGACCTGGTGCGCCAACCGGCGTTTGCTGGTTTTCGCCCACCGAATGAACGGTCTTTCAATCGCGTGGTAGGTCAATGCCGCGATCGGGATCGAAATGAGCAGTGTTATCACCATCATCCGCCCGCCCTGCATGTCAAAGTCCCGTAACAGCCGGATAATTGGATAGTGCCAGAGATATAAGGAGTAGGAGTAGAGGCCGAGCGACGTCATTGGCCAGGAGGTGAGAAACGGTTGCAGTCTATCGGCAGAATTCAGTGCGGCCAGGATCAACGCGAACGCGCCAATTTCTGCAATGAACCCGCCGGCTGACAAACTGATTGGAGAGCCCCAGCGCAGTGCCGCAGCCGCTGCAATCAAAATTATCAGTGCAATCAGTCCACATGACGAAGACTGTTTCATTTTTTGCGGACCTAAAGTCGCTAATACGCCGCCCAAAACAAGCCCAGACAACCTCGTGTCAGCGCGATAATAGACGGCTTGCCATTCTGCCGTATGGATGGATGCAAATCGCCAGCCCGTTGCAATAACAAATATCACCATCAGAATGATCAGTAGATGACGGTCGCTCAGTCCTCGACTGTAGATGATCAATATGGGCCATGCGAGATAGAAGTATACCTCCACGGAAAGTGACCAGGTATGCTGCATAAAATCGGGCGCATCGAAAATGGCCTTGGAGTAGCTGCTGAGATAGAAAACGCTCAAGAGAAATTCTTGATCCGGTCTTAAATGCGACCAATAAACAGCGCCTAGAAGCACAACCACCGAAGTGACAAAAACCAGAGCGGGCCAAAGCCGTGCTATCCGCCGGACAAAGAACGACTTCAGGTCGATCATTCCGTGAATCTGCAATTCAGAGCGGAGTGCGTGGGTGATAAGATAGCCGCTTAACACGAAGAATATGTCGACGCCGATGAAGCCTCCCAGCGCGCCGTCCATACGCGCGTGAAATCCCACCACTGCCAGAGCCGCAATGGCGCGAATTCCGTCAAGAGCAGGATAATGGATCCTGTTGTTCACCCAGAGTCTCGCCTTCGAGAGGATATGCTCCGCTGCACACTGAAATTGATCCTTCAGTCGAGAACCCTAAAATGCAGTGAATGGGATCAAAGGCCGTCGGTTCGAGACACCAGGTTTCGGTAGCTCTCAAGGCTTCAGATCGCGTGGGCATCAGAAACCCATATTCGATGACGCCCCTTCATCACCTTTGACGCGATAGCTTTTGCTCTTCACCCGATCATTCAATCCTGCGCCTTGCAGCCAATGCCACATAAGGTCTAGGCAGAGTGCTTCTCCCACTGCGCGAGACACGCATGCCCTTCCTTCAGTTCATTGCCGAGAATATGCGCTGGCTCGGTGGCGCATTTCTGCTAACGTTTTTTTCGAGCTTCGGCCAGACGTTCTTCATTTCGCTGTCGTCGAGCGGCATTCGCTCAGAATATGATCTCTCGCATGGTGAGTTCGGCGGGATCTACATGCTTGCGACGTTTGCTAGTGCCCTGACATTGCCGTTGATCGGCAAGACGGTAGATCGTTATTCAGCCGCCGCCGTGGCTTCCGTAAACATTCCACTTTTGGCATGTGCATCGATTGCCATGGCGTATTCGAATTCAATCGTCGCGCTGATCATTGTCATCTACGCGCTCAGACTCCTCGGCCAAGGTATGATGACACACAACGCCTTGACCGCCATCGGGCGTTGGTACGCCGCTCAGCGCGGTCGGGCGATGTCGCTGACCGTTATTGGACACCAGGCTGGAGAAGCGGTCCTGCCTATACTTTTCGTTGCGGCCACCGCTTGGGTAGGCTGGCGGTCGACTTGGCTAATGGCCGCCGCTTTGCTGCTTCTCGTGGGTCTCCCAGTCATCGTCAGCTTGATGCGGATAGAGCGTCAGCCGCGATCGAGCGATGGCGTGGTAAAGCGGGGTGCCGAACGTCACTGGACGCGGGGAGAAGTGCTTCGCGATCCGATTTTCTGGCTGACCTGCTTGGGCGTATTGGCGCCGGGTTTCATCGGTACTACGATCTTCTTTCACCAGGTCTATCTCGTGGAACTGCGCGGCTGGTCGCTTACGGTATTTGCAGGCTATTTCGTCGCCATGTCTGCAATGACAGTGACGTTCTCACTGATCAGTGGACAGTTGATCGACCGTTTCACCGCCATCCGGCTATTGCCGATCTTTCTGATACCGCTTGGGGCCTCTTGTTTTGTCCTTGCTTCGTGGGATGCCCAAATGTCTGGCCTCATCTTCATGCTGCTGCTTGGTGTTTCCTACGGCTTTTCAAGCACTTTGATGGGCGCAGTTTGGCCGGAGATGTACGGCACCCGACACCTCGGAGCGGTGCGCTCGGTCGTGATCGCGATTCTTGTCTTCGCGACTTCAGCAGGACCCGGACTGACCGGTTATCTGATCGACATCGGCGTTGCATACCCGACCCAGATAGCCGTCATGGGCGGCTACTGTTTTGTGGCGAGTGCGTTGTTGTTTGTGGTCAGCCGCCACATCATTGCTCGTAATCGTGCTCAAGCAGTTACGTGGGATGATTTGCCTGTTCGATAGGGAACTGTGTCTCAGTTCGCACCGGTAATGCGACGCGCTTATGGAGCCTAGCGATTGCGGCTTGGCGCATTCCGACCCAAATCTCGACCGTTTCCCGAAAGAATCGTGGACCTAATCTCGCCTAAAACAATGGCAAGTCCGAGCCTGCGGACATTTTCGAATGTGTCTTCAACCTGTGGCCCGTAGCTCGCTATCACGCCGAAGGCCCAGAACTCCCCCGATGCTTCTTTGATGTCTTTAAAGGTTTCGCTTGCTGAACGGCGGCTCGTCGAGCATTCCCCAACCGGACTGACCGCGAGCCTGCCTCAAAAGTACTCCCTTGACTTCCCCTTCCCCCTCCAGCATCAAGATTCTGGCGCATACGCATGCGCTGGGGCTTCGAAACCCCTGATAGCGGATCAGTATCTCCGGAATGATACTGGACTCCTTGACCTTATGGTCGGGGAGCCTGCGACGTATGTCCAGGTTCTCCGAACTAAAGGTCGCAGGGCCGTCTATCACGGTTTCGAACTCCCCGATCACCAGGATCAAGGGCATGTTCGCGGGGGCGCACCGCGGGCTTCTGTCCCCGGGGAGTGGCCGCTTTGCACATCAAGATACAGCTTTTCAGGGATGCTGATTGCCAGGCGATCGCCGGGTTTCGTGCGTCCTCAAGCGGGGAGATCGCCTGATGCCGCGGATCCGCGTCTGGACCCAGGAAGAAGTGCAGGCGCTCAACGCAGAGCGCGCCCGTGTAGCGGCGGAAGAGCTTGCCGAGCGTCGACGTCAGCGTGTGATCAGGGAAGCAGCCGAAGCTGAAGCACATGCGGCACGGCAGCAGCGGATGCAAGAGCAGTATGACCGGTACGAAGCGGAGCGACTTCATCAAGAGCGCCTTGAGGAAGCAAAGCAAAGGCGTCTCGCTCGTGAGCGTGCGGACGCCGCCGTGATCGGCCCTGGCCGCCGTGCGCTTGATCTCGACGATTAATTTTCAGGAAGAACATCAAGAAGGAGCTTCACATGGAATTGCTGCGGAGTTTGATGCGGGTGGCCAGGGACAACGAGGACCGGCCCTGGCCAAGCCGCCCCACTGTCACGCGTGAGGAACGCGACGAGGCACAGGCGCAGTTTCAGGTCATTTCGCGCCTGTACAACTTGCTCGTCCCGAATACGACAGGTTGTGGACCGACCTATCGTCGCTAAGCCTCAACGAAGGGCGCCGGCAGATCTCGGCGCCCTTCACCAATTATACGTTGTCAAACACTTGGAACTACATAAGGAAAGAGATTTAAGACTGTTGCAAGGCGTATTATTGCACGCTATACGATGGCATCGGAGCTAACAATTCCGTAGTCGTTCAGCAGCACTCACCCGACATCAGTCGACAGAGGGCATTTGAATGCAACTCACCGGATCAGGCGATCCGGCGGTTGCGTCATGCCCATGTGCTGCGTTTTCCTGCCTCTGCCTGATCCATCTCGTTGCCGGGCCTCGCGCCCAGATGTCGATGGATGAGAGCGATGGCCAATTCGCCGTCTTCAGGATCCAGGGCTTGCAAGCCGTCCGATGCTTCTGACGCTACAGATGTAGCCGAGGCAGCATCGACGCGGCCTCCCCGCCCTTCCGCCCAGTCCTCCTCATCGAAGCCCTCGCCGGCGTTGGTCGAACTCGTTCGACTGATGGCGCGCCAGGCTGCGCGCGACGCCTTTGCAACGGGGATCAACACACCCTGTGAAGGAGGCCACAATGGCTGACCGTTTTACCAATCCCCGCCAGCTTTTCTACACAATCGAGGACACAGCCGAGTTGCTGAAGGTCAGTGACCGCACTGTGCGCCGCTGGATCAAGGCCAAGATGCTGCCCGCCTTCAAGGTCGGCAGCCAGGTTCGCATTCCTCGTGCCGACCTGGAAGCCTTCCTTCAGGCCCGCCGCTACGGTCTTGGCCTCAATGTCCTCTAAGGGCCGCTCCCGTCACGCTTTCCCGAGGTATCGGGAAAGCGCCTCCACCAACTTTGGGTTTAAATTCACGTCCCTTCTTTCCCGAATGTCAGCCCCTGTCCGCAGCTGTCTCCCGACGGCCGGTCGTGGCCTCCCGACAGTAGAGATTTCTGGAGCACAAGGAGCTTCTTGCCATGTACGTTGATCAGTACTCGATCATCAAAAAGCCGATGACGCTCGGTGACGTCGTCACGCGTCTCGAAGCGAAGACGGACCTCTCCACGACCAAGCGTCGCGACCTCGTCAGTGCCGTCCGCACGGCAGCACGGTTGCTTCATCGCAGTCCTGAAGACCTGCCGGCGAGCGTCGAGGATCTGCGCAACCGTCTCGCCGACATACATCCTGTCCAGGCGTCGATCTCGCTCAAGCGCCTCGCCAACGTGAAGTCGGGTCTCGTTGCCGCCATCGAGATGACCGTAACGACCTGTCGCATCCGCAAGCGTCAGCGTCCGCGCTCGCCGGCCTGGGCGACGCTCGTCCAGTCGACGCCGCAGAAGTGGCAAGCCTACACGCTGAGCCGCTTCAGCCATTTCTGCTCGAGCCAGGGGATCGAACCGACGGACGTTTCGGACGACGTGCTGGTGCGGTTTGAAGAGCATCTTTCGAAGGAGGTTCTGACCAAGAAGCCGGAGAAGATCGTGAAGATCACCCGCCAGACCTGGAACGGTCTCGCCGAGCGCGTTCACCCTGAACTGCCTGCGCTGACGAAGCCGCCGAGCCGGCGTGTCCTCACCCGCGACCTCTCCACCTATCCGGCGAGCTTCCAGGCGGATATCGAGGCCTGGATCGCACGCCTCGAGACCGTGGACTTTCTAGAAGACGACGGGCCTGCCAAGGCACTGCGGCCGACCAGCCTTCGCAACGTTCGGGCTTGCCTGCGCCAGTTCGCCGATGCTCTCGTCAAGAGCGGTGTCAAACCGGATGAGTTGCTGGGGTTGTCCGACCTCGTCGACCCTGAGACCGTCAAGCGGGGGCTCCGGTATCTGCGTGAGCGCGACGGCGGCAACCGGCCGTCCCATCACACCATCATGGCGCAGCTGATCGCGGTCGCCCGCTATCATGTTCGCGTGTCTGGCGACATCGAGAAGGTCCTCAAGTCGATCCAGGCGAAGGTCTCCGTCGCCTATGACGGCATGACCGACAAAAACCGCAACCGCCTCGGTCAGTTTCGCGACGAGCGCAATATCGATCTTTTGCTCGACCTGCCCCGCCATCTCGTCAGCAAGGCCGGCAAGGTCAAGGATGCGGGCCGCAACCAGGCGCTGATGGTGATGCATGCCGTAGCGATCGACATCCTGCTTGCCTGCCCCATGCGGATCGGCAATCTGTCGTCGCTGTCCATCGACCAGCATCTGACCTGGCGCGGCGAAGGCCGCGAGCAGCGGGTTGCGATCGCAATCCCCGGATCGGAGGTGAAGAACCGGCAACCGATCACGATCGACCTCTCGGTCGAGACAAGCAAACTGCTCGATCGCTACATCCATTCCTGGCGCCCGAAGCTCGAAGGCTCGTCCGGCAACGCACTGTTTACGCAGACCAATGGCAATGCGCGGACCCCTTCGCGTTTCGGTCAGGACATTTCCCGCACGATCAAGCGCGAGACGGGCATCGTCATGAATGCCCACCTCTTCCGTCATCTCGCAGCGCTGCTCTTTCTCGACAAGCATCCTGGAGAGTACGAGACGGTCAGACGCCTCCTTGGACACAAGAACCTCAACACGACGACCAAGTTCTACGCCCCTTTCGAGACCTGGCGGGCGACGGAGCGCTACGAGACCGAAGTGCTTCAGGTACGGAGGGCAGTCAAATGAGCGCGCCTCTGATCATGAAGTGGAACTTCTGGCCGAAAGCCGATCGCGATGCCTGGGCTGCTCTGTTTCGGCAGGGGGAGGATCATTTCGATGAGGACGGCGCCGGTTGCGACTGGGCCGATGGCACGCGTTCGAAGTTCGAGCAGGCTTATGGCCACTGGCTGTCGTTCCTCGATCGCAATCGTCAACTCGACGATCGTGCGCCTGCCGACCGCATCTCCATCGAGACTGTTTGGCTCTTTAAGCAAGAGATGGAAGCGCGCATCTCGGGACGCAGCACGGCCGATCGCGTCAAGGATCTCTATGTTATTGCAACTGCACTCGACCCCGACCGTGACTGGACGTGGCTGAAGAATGCGTCGAACCGGTTGCTGCAGCTTCATCCCCACGAACTGAACCCTCGCCGGAGTGTAACCGCTGCCGAGATCGCGGCTTGGGCAGATGCCGAGATGACGGCGGCCCTGTCCATGCCCGACACTGGTGGCTGGGAACGGCCGATCCGGTTCCGGGACGGCTTGATGGTCGGTCTCCTGATCGCAAGACCGCTCCGGCTTCGTACCTTCGTTGCCATCGAGATCGGTCGCCATCTGGTCACCGACGAGAACGGCACCCGGCTGATCTTCCAGCCCGACGACATCAAGGACCGCAAGCCCCACGAATGGTCGTTCCCCGATCACCTCCTCGACCCGCTTGAGCGCTACCTGACAGAGTTCCGCCCGGCGCTTCTGCGCGGCAACGAGAGCAAGGCTCTCTGGGCCTCCCGCACGGGCGGCCCGCTCTCCTATGCAGGCTTGCAGGAGAACCTTGCAAACATCACCGCCCGAGCCTTCGGCGAGACCCTTCGTCCGCACGCATTTCGCGACATTGCTGCGACTTCGATCGCTGAGGAGGACCCGCTCCATGTCGCGATCACGCCAGGTGTCCTCGGCCATTCCACCCTGCAGATGGCTCAGAAGCACTACAACCGTGCGAGCAGCGTAAAGGCGTCAGCCGCCTGGCAGGATCTCATTTACGAGCGCCGCCGCGCGGGCCGCACCAACTGCCGCAAAAAACGCGATTCTCATTTTCGGGGGAAAGTGGAATAATGGCCATGAGGAAGGATGATGGGGGGCGTCCCATGCGAGCAGCCATCTACGCCCGCTACTCGTCAGACATGCAGAGCCGCACGTCGGTCGAAGACCAGGTGCGCCTGTGCCAGAAGCGCATCGATCTTGAAGGCTGGCAGCTGACGGAAGTCTATGCCGACCACGGGATCAGCGGCGCCACGTTGTCCCGACCGGGCTACCGCAAACTGACCGAGGACGCGCGCAATGGCGCGTTCGACATCCTGCTTGCCGAAAGCATCGACCGGCTGTCGCGCGACCAGGAACATATCGCTGCCCTCTACAAGCTCCTGACCTACCGGTCGATCCCGCTCGTCACGGTCGCCGAAGGCGAGATCTCCGAGCTTCACATCGGCCTCAAGGGAACCATGAGTGCGCTCTATCTCAAGGATCTCGCCCAGAAGACCCATCGGGGTCTCGAAGGCCGGGTGCGTCAGAAGCGCTCGGCCGGCGGCGTCTCCTATGGCTATGACGTGGTACGCACACTCGGCAACGACGGCATGCCGACGACCGGCGAGCGCGTCATCAACGACGAGGAAGCGAGCGTCATCCGCCAGGTCTTCGGCCAGTTCGCCTCGGGGCGCAGCCCGCGAGCGATCGCAGCCGCACTGAACCTTCAGGGCATTGATGGCCCCCGCGGCACAGCTTGGGGGGCGTCGACGATCTATGGCAACTGGCGCCGCGGTACAGGGCTTCTCAATAACGAGCTCTACACCGGCAAACTCGTCTGGAACCGGCAGCGCTTCGTCAAGGACCCGGACACCGGCCGGCGGCAGGCACGACCGAACCCGCCGGAGCAGTGGATCGTCGAGGAGGTGCCGGAGCTGCGCATCATCGAAGAAGAGCTCTGGAACGAGGTCAAGGACCGTCAGACCGAGGCCCGGTCTCAAATTATCGTGGATCGCAGCACGATCAGGTCCGAGCGTGCACGGCGCCCGCGCCATCTGTTTTCCGGGATCATCGAGTGTGGGGTTTGTGGTGGCGGTTTTATCCTCGTCAACAAGCACCAGTATGGCTGCGCCAATGTCCGCAACCGCGGTACTTGCGACAACCGCCTGACCATGCGCCGCGACAGCCTCGAAGAGGCGGTCCTCGACGGGCTGCGCGACAGCCTTCTTCATCCCGATCTCGTTGCGGAATTCGTCGGCGAGTATCAGCGCGAATGGAACAGGTTGCGCGGCGAGGAGAATGCCGCCCGCCAGCGGCAGGATGCCGAGCTTCAAAAGGTTGAACGTCAGATCGCTAATATCGTCACGGCCGTGAAGAACGGTCTCTATTCGGAAGCGATGGGAGAAGAGTTGCGGTCACTCGAAGAACGCAAACGTCAGCTGAAGCGGACGCAACCAACCGCGCCCGAGCCGCCTCGCCTCCACCCCGGCCTTGCGGAACTCTACCGGCGCAAAGTCACTGACCTCAGAGCGTCCTTGAATGACGACGCATTGAAGGTCGAAGCGGCGGAGCGTCTCCGCTCTCTGCTGTCTGCGATCCGGATGATCCCGGAGGACGGCAGGCTGCAGATCGAGCTCGTTGGCGAGCTTGCAGCGATCTTGGCTTTGGGGCAGGCTGGAATGCAAAAAAGCCCCAGTCTTGCGACTGAGGCCTTGTCGATAACGCTGGTTGCGGGGGTAGGATTTGAACCTACGACCTTCAGGTTATGAGCCTGACGAGCTACCGGGCTGCTCCACCCCGCGTTATTTTTGAGCTTTCCGGTCATGGCCGGTTTTTTTTTGCCGTACCTCGAAGGCGGATGCCTTGTTCGGGTCGGCGGGGGCTGCTCCACCCCGGGTTATTTTTGCGTTTACCGGGGTGTTTCCCGGGTTTAGGAAGCAAAAAAGGCCGCGTGTTGCGGCCTTTGTTCTCGGCTTTTGCCGATATTGGTGATGAGAAGCAGCTTTTGCGATTTGCAGACCTGGCGGCGACCTACTCTCCCGCGTCTTAAGACGAAGTACCATCGGCGCTGGGGCGTTTCACGGCCGGGTTCGGAATGGGACCGGGTGCAGCCACCCCGCCAGAACCACCAGGTCGGCAAAGCGCAAAAGCGTTGTTCAGAGAAGCTGGTGAGCCAAGGCTCTTCTTAAATTTCAAACACGTCTTTGAGCAACCGTATGGCACCAGACGGAAGCGTCAAGCTTCCGCAAGGCCAAGCGGCCGTCGCGCCTTGTGGCGCGCCCTGTCCGGAGCGTAGCGTTCGAAGAACGCGACAGCGTGAGGACAGACAATTTCATGTGCAGCGTTGCTGCACATGATGATCATTGATCAATGAGAACGATCAAGCCAATCGAGCTATTAGTAAGGCTAAGCTTCACGCATTGCTGCGCGTCCACACGCCTCCTATCAACGTGGTCGTCTTCCACGGCTCTGATAGGGAACACTCGTTTCGAGGTGGGTTTCCCGCTTAGATGCCTTCAGCGGTTATCCCTTCCGTATATAGCTACCCTGCTATGCCGCTGGCGCGACAACAGGTCCACCAGAGATACGTCCATCCCGGTCCTCTCGTACTAGGGACAGATCCTCTCAATATTCCTACACCCACGGCAGATAGGGACCGAACTGTCTCACGACGTTCTGAACCCAGCTCACGTACCGCTTTAATTGGCGAACAGCCAAACCCTTGGGACCTGCTCCAGCCCCAGGATGCGATGAGCCGACATCGAGGTGCCAAACAACCCCGTCGATATGGACTCTTGGGGGTCATCAGCCTGTTATCCCCGGCGTACCTTTTATCCGTTGAGCGATGGCCCTTCCACGCGGGACCACCGGATCACTATGACCGACTTTCGTCTCTGCTCGACTTGTCAGTCTCGCAGTCAGGCGGGCTTATGCCATTGCACTCGACGAACGATTTCCGACCGTTCTGAGCCCACCATCGCGCGCCTCCGTTACTCTTTAGGAGGCGACCGCCCCAGTCAAACTACCCACCATACACTGTCCCGGACCCGGATGACGGGCCGCGGTTAGACATCCATGACGATAAGGGTGGTATTTCAAGGATGGCTCCACGCGAGCTGGCGCCCACGCTTCAAAGCCTACCACCTATCCTACACATGCCGACACGAATGCCAGTGTAAAGCTATAGTAAAGGTGCACGGGGTCTTTCCGTCTGACCGCAGGAACCCCGCATCTTCACGGGGAATTCAATTTCACTGAGTCTGCGTTGGAGACAGCGGGGAAGTCGTTACGCCATTCGTGCAGGTCGGAACTTACCCGACAAGGAATTTCGCTACCTTAGGACCGTTATAGTTACGGCCGCCGTTTACTGGGGCTTCGATTCAGAGCTTGCACCCCTCCTCTTAACCTTCCAGCACCGGGCAGGCGTCAGACCCTATA
>NZ_CP032509.1:4255000-4356607 GCF_003952725.1 Georhizobium profundi
ACTCGCTACCAGGCGACGCCCCCCCCTACTCGCTACCAGGCGACGCCCCCGCCCTGTAGGAAGAGGCATCTCGATGACCCCCGTATATAGATACGCGCGCGAACTGGTGTGTGTCATGACGAATGCAGATCGCCGCCGCATCCTTGGCACAATCTTCGTGGATTAGGGTCTCTCTGTCTTCATCGGACGAAGCAACCCGATTCGGCGGTGTCTGGAAGCCGGCATGGCTGACCCCAAGGGTTTGACTTCACGCGTTCGAGAAGGCACAGAAGGTTCGATATCAGAAGAGACTTATGGAGTGGCCCGTCGTGAGGGCCATGGAGCGGGCACGATATCCGGGGATGAGGTCTAGAAGACATTCGACGAGCCAGCTCGGCAACGAGCCGCCGCTAATGGCAGACGGGCGCCGGGCGCCCGACCGTCGCGAGATCTCGCTGCGCTGGCTTTCCGGCACCTTTCTAACAGGCGTGACCTCCTGCGCGCTGATGGGCATTGCGCTTTTCGCAGCCGTGAATGGACGCGAGCAGCTGGCCTTGCCGGCTCAGGCCATGGCGCTCAGCGCCGATGGCGCCGAGACGGCGCGCCGCGATGTGGCGAAAGGTGGCCGCATCGTTGCGTCGCTGGTGCCGTCTCGCCCCAAAGATCGCTCCATCATGGAAGTCTCCACGATGATCCGCGACGGCGATCGGGAAGTGATCCGGCGCAAGCCCTTCGCTCACATTCAGGTGGCCCTGGCAGCAAACCACCAGACCCAGGAAGAGTATCCACCGTTCGATCCACTTGCGATCTTTTCTACGGGCACGGCAGAGGAGGCGCCCGAGGCGGGCGACACGAGCGTCATCTATGGCGCGCAGGTGGAATCGGAAGTCAGCCTACGCACGCGTGACTTCCCGCTCGGCGATAACGAACTTGCCTATGGCGCGGCCATCACCGTTGATGAGGCGGAAGAAACCGTGCGCAGCAACGGATCGATCCTGACGGATGGATCGATCCAGGTGGCGGCGCTGCATTATGTCGATCCGCGCCGCTTCGCCACCGACGGTCTCGATCTGGACTTCAGCGCCAGCCTCAATTCCCGCGTCATCACCGAGAACGTTTCCGTCTCCGTTCAGGCGCCGTTCGATGCGTCGGCGGTCGAATATCTGGAAGACGTCATCACGGTCGGCGAAGAGCGCGAGATCATCGAAGCCATGGCAACGGCCGGCTATGACGACAGCCAAGCCGCCATGGTATCCGGCATTTTCGCCAACCTCGCCGCATCCTCGCGGCTGAGAGAAGGCCATGTGCTTCGGCTCGGCATCGAACAGCGCGGCGAGCAGACCCGCATCGTGCGCGCCAGCATCTACGACGGCACCGAGCATCAGTTGACGCTCGCCGAAAACGATCGCGGCTATTTCGTGCGCGCGGTCGAGCCGGCCAATTCCGAGATCGTCGCTGCCGCCCTCGATACGGATGCGGTTCCGGTCCAGTCGGGCCGTGAGCTTCCGAGTGTCTATGACGGGCTTTACCGCGCAGCGCTTTCCTACGGCATGAATGCCGAGCTGACGTCGCAGATCGTCCGGTTGCTCGCAAGCGACATCGATTTCCAGGCGCGGCTTCGGCCGACCGACCGGCTCGAGGCCTTCTTCTCCGTCGAAGACGAAAGAGGCGAAGCGGGCGATGATTCCGAGCTTCTGTTCGTCAACGCGACGTTCGGCGATCGCTCGACGCGCTTTTACCGTTTCCGCAATCCGGAAGACCAGACGATCGACTATTATGACGAGGAAGGGCGCAGCGTTCGGCAGTTCCTGTTGCGCAATCCCGTCCCGAACGGTCGGTTCACGTCTTCCTACGGCATGCGCCGCCATCCGATCCTCGGCTATAGCCGCATGCATGCCGGCGTCGACTGGGCCGCGCCGAGCGGCACGCCGATTCTTGCCTCCGGCAACGGCGTGGTCGAAAGTGCGGGCTGGCATTCCGGCGGCTTTGGCCGCCATACGGAAATCCGCCATGCCAATGGTTATGTCAGCACCTATTCTCACCAGAGCGCGATCGCCAAGGGAGTAGAGCCCGGCGCGCGGGTGACCCAGGGGCAGGTCATCGGCTATGTCGGCTCGACCGGCCTCTCGACCGGCCCTCACCTCCATTACGAGCTGAGCGTCAACGGCTCCAAGGTCGACCCGATGCGCGTGCGCCTTCCCGATGCGAAGTCGCTGGAAGGCGAGGCGCTTGCCGCGTTCAACCAGGAACGCGAGCGTATCGATCAGCTGATGGAAGCGGACGGGTCGGAATCGGAACTGGCCAGCCGCTGATTTAAAGCGATTTGCTTTTCAAACGCAAAACCGGCGGCCCATGGGACCGCCGGCAGCTTTAGCTCTGGAAATCGCCGCGTCTTACTGGATCGACGGCAACGCGCCCTGCTGGATCGATGGCTGCAGTGGCTGCGGCGCAGTGATCGAGGGCTGCGCGGCCGCGGCAGGTGCCTGTCCCGCGATCGGCTGGGTTTCAGTTTCCGTTTCCGACAGAAGCATGGGCTGATCGTCGACGAACTCGACCACGACACCGCGCTCCACCATGCCGGCGAGTTCACGCGCGTCCCAGTTGGTCAGGCGGATGCAGCCATTGCTTTCCGTCTTGCCGATCGCGGACGGCTCGGGCGTCCCGTGAATTCCATAGGTCGGCTTTGACAGCGCGATCCAGACCGTGCCGACGGGGCCGTTCGGGCCGGGCGGGATGGTCAGGACGCGATCATTGTTGCCCTGCTTGAAGTTGATGCGCGGATTGTAGGTGTAGTTCGGATCGAGCGCGATGCGTTCCACCGTGTGGGTGCCCGATGGTGACGGCGTGCCCTGGGATCCGATCGTGGCAGGATATGCTGCCACAAGAGTGTCGCTCTCATCGTAGGCGAAAACCTGCTTCAGGCTCTTGTCGGCGACGATGCGCGTGACCTTCGCCTTCACGTTGCTGCCCGTGTCCATGACCTTGATGACGGTGCCGGGGCGTGAGAAGTCTGCGTTCGGGTTGATCGCGCGCAAATAGCCCTCGTCCATGTGGAACCGCTCGGCCAGCATTTCAGCCGGCGAGGTGAACGACATGTTTTCCAGAAGCGCCTTTTCCGAATAGTCGGTTGGCACCGAGGCGATGAATGGGCCAGCAACGTCTTCGTTGGTGATCGTGTATTGTTTGATCGGCAGGCCGCCGGTGTCCACCAGACGGTTCATGATGCCGTCGACGTCGTTCGGATCGATCCGCTCTCCGGTTGCCTGTTCGTAGGCGGCCAGTGCCTTGCGCACATTCGAACCGATCTGGCCGTCGATCACGCCGGGAGAAAAACCACGGCGATCGAGATAGACCTGAAGAGCGGCAACTTCGGGCGAGCCGGCACGCGAGGGTGCGGGCGTGGCTGTCGCGGGGCCGCTGGTGCCAGCCGGCGGCGTATAGGGCTGGGGTCCGGAATTGTCATAGCCGGGATTGGACGGCTGGATCGGCTGGCGATCGACCGATCCATAATTCGGCTGCGGCGGGTAATACTGGCCCGGATCCTGCTGCGGAAAGGGCTGATACGCCCGATCGTCATAGCCGTACGGGTCGCGGTAGGGATCAACCCGACCTTCAAGCACAGGCTGGCCGCCATTATAATAGCCGCCGCCATTATAATCTTGGGGAATGCTGCCGGTCACGGGCGCTTGATCCACGGGAGGCACGATCGAGACGACTTCGCCATACTGGTTGAGGAACACCCGGTTGCCGGCATTGTCGATGTATTCGCGAAGCTCCGGCAGCGGCGGGCGGCCATAAGGATCGTAGTACTGCGCGATGGCCGGGGCAGCTGACAGCATCAGCGCCGTTGCGACACAGGAAGAGACGAGCTTCGACACTCCGGTTCCCTCTTTTCTTGCGATGGCCATTCGACCATTCAGCCGTTGTTGAACGGCGATCTCCATATCAACGCAGCAGGCAACGAATCGGTTCGCGCCCACGCGAATGTCTATGATCCCTAGCGTTAATAGTTTGCGCGAAGATGGCGGTTTGAAGATGAACGGTTGCTGAAGCGCGAGCGGCCACACGCAAAAAAAGGCGCCCGACGGAGCGCCTTTTTCTGTCGTTCAAGCGATATCAGGCTGCGATGTTTGCACCCTGTGTCGTGCCGGATGCCCGGAACTGGAGCCGATCAGAGCCAGCGGTGACCTTGATGCGGCTGCCATCGGCAATCTCACCCATCAGGATCTTCTCGGCGAGCGGATCCTGCACTTCCTTCTGGATCACCCGCTTCAACGGGCGGGCCCCATAGGCTGGATCGTAGCCCTTGTTGGCCAGGAACGTCCGAGCCTCCTCGTCAAGTTCGATGGTGATCTTGCGGTCGGCCAAGAGGCGCATCAGGCGCTGCAACTGGATTTCCACGATCTTGCCCATCTCCTGGCGATGCAGGCGGTGGAACAGGATGATCTCGTCGACGCGATTGAGAAACTCCGGTCGGAACGACGCCCGAACGACGTTCATGACGCTGTCGCGTACCTGATCGACATCCTCATCGTCGCCAAGATTGACGAGATATTCGGAACCGAGGTTCGACGTCATGATGATCATCGTGTTGCGGAAGTCGACGGTTCGACCCTGGCCATCGGTCAGGCGGCCGTCGTCCAGCACCTGCAAAAGCACGTTGAACACATCGGGATGCGCTTTCTCGATCTCGTCGAATAGCACGACCTGATAGGGACGCCGGCGTACGGCTTCCGTCAGCGCGCCGCCTTCCTCGTAACCAACGTACCCGGGAGGTGCTCCGATCAGCCTTGCAACCGAGTGCTTCTCCATGAACTCCGACATGTCGATGCGCACCATCGCCTGGTCGTCGTCGAACAGGAAATCGGCAAGTGCCTTGGTCAGCTCCGTCTTGCCGACGCCGGTAGGGCCGAGGAAGATGAAGGAGCCGAGCGGCCGGTTCGGGTCCTGCAGCCCCGCGCGGGCACGGCGAACGGCTTTCGAAACCGCCTGCACGGCTTCGCCTTGGCCGACGACGCGCTTGGCGAGTTCGTCTTCCATGCGCATCAGCTTGTCGCGTTCGCCTTCCAGCATCTTGTCGACGGGAACGCCCGTCCAGCGCGACACGATATGGGCGATGTGATCAGGCGTAACCGTCTCTTCCATCATGCCGGCGGCAACGGTGTCACCTTTTTCTTCCGCTTCGACGAGCCGCTTTTCGAGTTCCGGAATGCGCCCATAGGCAAGCTCGCCGGCGCGCTGGAATTCACCGTTGCGCTGCGCGATCGCCAACTCGTTGCGTGCTTCGTCCAGTTCGCGCTTGAGGTCGGCGGCCAGACCAAGCTTCTGCTTTTCAGCCTGCCAGCGCGCCGTCAGCGTGTCGGACTTTTCTTCCAGTTCACCGAGATCCTGCTCCAGGCGCTCGAGCCGGTCGCGCGAGGCCTGGTCGGTTTCCTTGCGCAGGGCTTCACGCTCGATCTTGAGCTGGATGATCCGGCGATCGAGTTCGTCGAGTTCTTCTGGCTTGGAATCCACCTGCATGCGCAGCCGGGCCGCCGATTCATCGACCAGATCGATCGCCTTGTCCGGCAGGAAGCGGTCGGTGATGTATCGGTTCGACAATGTTGCGGCCGAAACGAGTGCACTGTCGGAAATGCGCACCTTGTGGTGCTGCTCGTACTTTTCCTTCAGGCCGCGCAGGATGGAGATCGTGTCTTCCACCGTCGGTTCGCTGACGAAAACCGGCTGGAAACGACGGGCGAGCGCCGCATCCTTTTCCACGTGC
Organism: Georhizobium profundi; assembly: GCF_003952725.1. Classification (NCBI taxonomy): domain Bacteria; kingdom Pseudomonadati; phylum Pseudomonadota; class Alphaproteobacteria; order Hyphomicrobiales; family Rhizobiaceae; genus Georhizobium; species Georhizobium profundi. Next base: position 4,260,744 of record NZ_CP032509.1, read on the forward strand.
TTGCGATATTCATCGAGCGTGGTCGCGCCAACGCAATGCAGTTCGCCGCGCGCGAGAGCAGGCTTCAGCAGGTTCGACGCATCCATCGCACCTTCTGTCTTACCGGCGCCCACCAGCGTGTGCATCTCGTCGATGAAGAGGATGATGTTGCCATTGGCTGACTGCACCTCGGTCAGGATGGCCTTGAGGCGCTCCTCGAACTCGCCGCGATATTTCGCGCCGGCAATGAGTGCGCCCATGTCGAGCGCCAGCAACTGCTTGTCCTTCAGCGATTCCGGCACGTCGCCATTAACGATGCGCAGCGCCAGACCTTCGGCGATCGCGGTCTTGCCGACGCCGGGTTCACCGATCAAAACCGGGTTGTTCTTGGTGCGGCGCGACAGGACCTGGATGGTGCGGCGGATTTCATCGTCGCGGCCGATCACCGGGTCGAGCTTTCCCTCGCGGGCATTGGCCGTCAGGTCGAGCGTGTATTTCTTCAGCGCCTCGAAGCTGTCTTCGGCCGATGCGCTGTCTGCCTTGCGGCCCTTGCGCGCGTCGTTGATGACATCGTTCAGCGCCTTGGCGGTAACGCCTGCCTGCTTCAGAATGTCCGCGGTCTTGGCACTGGTCTCGATTGCCATTGCGAGCAGAAGCCGCTCGACGGTGACGAAGCTGTCGCCGGCCTTCTTGGCGGCATCTTCGGCTGTCTGGAAGATCTTCGCGAGCGGCTGCGCGAGATAGACCTGGCCGTTGCCGCCGGTGACTTTCGGCAGTTTGGCGAGCGCGGCCTCGACGGCCAAGCGCGCGTCTTTCGGACGGCCGCCGGCGCGCTCGATCAGAGCCGATGCCATGCCTTCGCTGTCGTCCAGAAGCACCTTGAGGACATGTTCGGGCGTGAATTGCTGGTGACCTTCGGCCAGGGCGTAGGTTTGGGCGGACTGCAGAAATCCGCGGACCCGCTCGGTGTATTTTTCGACGTTCATGTGCGCATCTCCATTGTCGACCTCGCCTTCTCGAAGCACGAGGACACGGTTTGCGATCGGCTCCCAGTTCGGCAAGCCGTTTCCCGATGCATATGGGAAGCCGGTGACCACGCTGAAAGAGGACGCGGCTCCGCAAAATGACATCGATCAAACGCGCATGAAAAAAGCCGCCGGACGAGGTCCGGCGGCTCATGATTAGCGTCGTTTCTGGCGGCGATTATTCGCCGGGCACTGCCACCGCTTCGGCGGCGCCTGCTTCCGGCGCATCACCGCTTTCGTCAGCCTTGGCGCGTACCCGCTTCGGGCGTGCTGCGGCGACGCGACGGCGTGGGGCGCGCTTCGGAGCCGCACCATCCGCGTTCTCGTCGTCGGTTGATGCTTCGGCTGGCGCTGCCTCGATCTCCGGCTGAGGACCGGTGCCTGCGGCAACGGCTTCCACCGGAGCCTTCGGCGTCTCGTCCGTCGGCTGGCCGGTCGCCTCTTCCGGCTGGGCTACCGCAGTCTCGCGACGTTCGCGACGTCCCTCGCCATCCTGCTGGCCTTCGCCACGCTCGCGACGCGGCCCGCGTTCTGCCCGATCCTGGCGCTCTTGGCGTTCTGGGCGCTGCGCGTTCGGCTGACGACCTTCGCGGCCATCCTGACCTTCACGCGCTTCGCGGCCCTCTCGATTGTCACGACCTTCGCGGTTGTCACGGCCTTCCCGGTTGTCGCGCTGCTCGCGGCCTTCGCGATTATCGCGATTTTGCTGCGGCTGAGCCTGGGGCTGACGATCATCCTGGTCGTTCTCGCGATAGCCGCCCATCTGCGGCTGATCATCATCGTCGTCACGGTCATTGTTGCCGTCGCCGCCGAAGTCGCGCTCATTGCGCTGGAAGCGTTCCTGCATCTGGGCCTGGGCCGCCGCGATGATGCGGTTGTAATGCTCTGCATGCTGGAAATAGTTTTCAGCCATCACGTTGTCGCCAACGCTCTGCGCGTCACGGGCAAGCGTCGCATACTTCTCGGCGATGTGCTGCGCTGTACCGCGAATCTTCACATCGGGGCCAGTGCTGTCATAGGAGCGCGAGAGCGGATTGCCGCCTTTGCGGTTGTTGTTGCCGCCATTATTGCCGCCACCGCCGCCGCCACCGTTGTTGCGGCCGCGTCCGCGCTGCTTCTGCTGTCCTGACCTCATGAGTGGATTCCGATTTCCCTTGGTTGGCTGGTCTTTCCGCCATCGTGCATGTTCGGCACTGGGCGCGCCGATGCACTGAGCGCCGCGATCAAGACGCGTCACATCCGCGAACTTGTCGACGATTGGGGTTAAACAGATTCAAGCACCAGAGGTCCTGCGACGATCGCACCTGCGATACCGGGAACGCGCCCATTACGGGCTGGCCCTTGACCGAGACCTGCTGCCTAATGCTCGTTGGAACCTATAGTGCTTTGTATGCGATTCCAAGCCCTTTCTCAGCGCAGCAACATTCCACGGTTGTTCATGCAGCGTCCCGGGCGAAGATCAGAGCGCGGTCGTTACCGCCGAGATCCTTGAGCGCACTGAGCCTCGCCAGCCCCGCCTCCTCGAAAAGCGCCGTGACGTCTTCGCGCTGGTCGAACCCGATTTCGAGACCGACCATCCCGCCCGGCGCGAGATGATCGTTCGCGCTTGCGGCAATGGCACGGTAGGCGTCGAGCCCATCCAGACCGCCATCCAGGGCCAGAAGCGGATCATGCTCGCGCACTTCGACCGCGAGTTCGCCGATCACGGACGTCCTGATATAGGGCGGATTTGACACAATGATGTCGAACAGCCCTTCGACCGGCGCGAACCAGCTGCCTTCGAGCACCGCGAACCGATCGCCCAGCCCCAGTGCCGCGGCATTGGCGCTCGCCGTTTCGAGCGCATTCGCCGAGACGTCCGTTGCGACGGCAGTGGCGCGTGGATCTAGGGAGAGCAGCGCAAGCGCCAGCGCGCCGGCTCCTGTTCCAAGATCGAGGATGCGGCACGCGCCCTTCTCGTCGATGATCCGGCGCAGATACGGCACAAGGGCCTCCACGAGCACTTCGGTATCCGGTCGGGGTTCCAGCGTCTCTGCCGAAAGGCCAAGCTGCAGACCATAGAACTCACGATGCCCGAGAATGCGGTGTACGGGCTCGCCGTGCAGCCGGCGTTCCATGCGCGCATTGACGACATCGAGCCGTGCAGGATCGACCGGCTCGTCGGGACGGGTCACCAGATCCGTCAGGCTGATGCCCAAAGTCTCGAGGAGAAGCAGTCGCGCATCGTCACGCGGCGTTGGCAGCCCCGCCGCCTCGAACCTTTTGCGCATCTGCTTCTGCAGGGCGGAAAGCGTCATGGCGGCGGCCTCGGCCATCGATCAGTTGGCCTCGCTCAGCGATGCGAGCTGACCGGCCTGATAGTCCGCAATGAGCGCATCAACGACTTCGTCGATCTCGCCGATCATCATGCGATCGAGCTTGTAGAGCGTCAGGTTGATGCGGTGATCCGTCACCCGCCCCTGCGGGAAATTGTAGGTGCGGATGCGCTCGGATCGGTCGCCCGAGCCGACCTGGCTTTTGCGCGAAGCCGAGCGTTCCTGGTCGGCGCGCTGGCGCTCCATGTCGTAAAGGCGCGCTTTCAGCACCTGCATGGCCTTGGCACGGTTCTGGTGCTGCGATTTCTCCGACGACGTGACGACGATGCCGGTCGGCAAATGCGTGATGCGCACAGCGGAGTCCGTCGTGTTGACGTGCTGGCCGCCAGCACCCGACGAGCGCATCGTATCGATGCGGATGTCTTCGTTGCGGACCTCGATGTCGATGTCCTCGGCTTCCGGCAGCACGGCGACAGTCGCCGCGGAGGTGTGGATGCGCCCACCGGATTCCGTTTCAGGAACACGCTGCACACGGTGCACGCCGGATTCGAACTTGAGACGCGAGAACACGCCTCGGCCGGAGATCGTGGCGATGATTTCTTTAAACCCGCCGGCTTCGCCTTCGCTTGCCGACAGCACTTCGACCTTCCAGTTGTGGTCGGCGGCATAGCGCTCATACATCCGGAAGAGATCGCCCGCGAAAAGCGCGGCCTCGGAGCCGCCGGTGCCGGCGCGGATTTCGAGGATCGCGCTCTTTTCGTCCGCCGCATCTTTCGGCAGCAGCATGATCTGCATATCGGCGGCGAGCGCCTCGATACGATCGCGCACGTCGGGGTAATCCAGCTCGGCCATTTCCCGCATTTCGCGATCGGTGGCCTTGTCGGCAAGCAGGGTGTCGAGATCCTCGAGCTCGGCCGTCGCCTTCTCGTATTCGCGGATCTTGGCGACCACCGGACCAAGCTCGGCATATTCGGACGCGAGCTTGACGTAAACGTCGGAGTCCGGCCCCGCCGCCATGCGCGCCTCGATCTCGCTGTAACGGCGCTCGAGCTCGCGCATCTTCTCGATCGGCAAAACTGCCATCAGTCACCCTAATTCGGTCAAAGCGGAATCGCGTTATTTTCGGCAAACTCGGTGAGGAGCTCGCGCATTGGGCGCGTGTCGGGCCCGCTCTCCTCAAGCGCCTTTGCCATTTCCGTCCGCAGCTGGCCGGCGTCGAGCGCCAGCAGCATCGACTTCACCGGACCGATACCGGCCGGTGACATGGATATGGAGCGGAAACCGAGCCCGATCAATGCCATCGCGCCAAGAGGCTTCGCCGCCATTTCACCACAGAGGGTGACCGGCGTGTCGTGACGGTTGCTCGCTTCCACGATCTGGCGCAACACACGCAGGAACGGGCGGCCGAGATTGTCGAAGCGATCGGCAACGCGCGCATTGCCGCGATCCACCGCAAAGGTGAACTGGAACAGGTCGTTGGAGCCGACCGATACGAAATCGACCGTCGCCATCAGTTCATCCAGTTGCCAGAGCAGGCTCGGCACTTCCAGCATGGCACCGAAGCGCAGCTTGCGTGGCAGGTCATGGCCGAAGCGGGAGAGATGGCGCACTTCGCGGTTCAAAAGCTCACGCGCCTCGCGGATCTCGCGGACTTCGGTGACCATCGGGATCATCAGCCGCAATTCGCGACCGGCAGCAGCGCGCAGAAGGGCGCGGAATTGGGTGCGCAAGAGACCGGGACGATCGAGCGACAGGCGGATGGCCCGCCAGCCAAGAGCAGGGTTCTCCTCCTCCGCTCCGCGGAAATAAGGCACGACCTTGTCGCCGCCGATATCGAGCGTGCGGAAGGTGACCGGCTTGTCGCCCGATTGCCGGAGGACGTTGGTGTAGAAGCGCTCCTGATCGTCCGCCTTCGGCATGGTGGACGAGATCATGAACTGCAGCTCGGTCCGGAAGAGGCCGATGCCGCCGGCGCCGGAATCCTCGATCTGCGGCAGGTCGACGAGCAGGCCGGCATTCATCATCAGGTCGACACGGGTGCCGTCCTTCGTGACCGGCTCGACAGCCCGGAGTTCGCGGAAGCGTTCCTGCCTTTTTGCCCGGAAGCGGACCTTTTCGGCGTAGGCCTTCTCAAGGTCCGGCATCGGGCGCAGATGCACCTTGCCGTCTTCGCCGTCGACGATGATGGCATCGCCGTTTTCGGCAAGCGAAACGACGCCGGTTGCCTGGCCGACGACCGGAATGCCCATGGCACGCGCAACGATCACCACATGGCTCGTGATCGCACCGTCTTCCAACACCAGGCCGCGGATCTTGGAGCGGGTGTAATCGAGCAGTTCCGCCGCACCCATGCCGCGCGCCACGATGATCGCGGCATCCGGAAACCCCTCTGCCGTAGACGGGCCGGAGCGACCGATCAGCTGGCGCAGGAGACGGTTGGCAAGATCGTCGAAATCATGCAGGCGCTCGCGCAGATAGGGGTCCGACAGGTGCATCATGCGCGCGCGCGTGTCGCTCTGCACCTTTTCCACCGCCGCTTCCGCCGTCAGGCCGTTGCGGATCGCCTCTTCCATCTTCCGCACCCAGCCCCGGTCATGGGCGAACATGCGATAGGCTTCCAGCACTTCGCGGTGCTCGCCTTCCATGGACACGTCGCGGCGAGACAGCATGTCGTCGATGGAGATCCTGAGCGAGCCCAGCGCCTCGTCGAGGCGCTTCAGCTCCAGATCCATGTCGTCATTGAGCAGGTTCGTGACGACCACGCGCGGCTCGTGCAGCACGACATAGCCAAGGCCGATCCCGTCGCCATAGGCATCGCCATCGATTGAGATGGGCCTGGAGAGGTCCAGTTCCATGCCCGGACGGGTGATCTTCTTCAGCTCGCCCGTGGCGACCATCTCGGCGAGGACCATCGCCGTCGTCTCGAGCGCCTCGACCTCGTCGTCGCGATAGTTGCGCCGGGCCTTGTTCTGCACGACGAGAACACCGAGCGAGCGTCCGGCCCTCAGGATCGGCACGCCCATGAAGGAATGATAGACCTCTTCGCCCGTCTCCGGCAGATAGGCGAAGGCCGGGTGGGATTGGGCGTCGGAGAGGTTGAGCGGCCGCGCACTGGCCGCGATGGTGCCGACGAGACCCTGCCCCATCTTCAGCTGGGCAAGGTGGACGGCGTCGGGATTAAGACCTTCGGTGGCGTAGAGCTCCAGCACGCCGTCGGCACGCAGCACGTAGAACGAGCACACCTCGGCGACCATGTTCTGCGCGATCTGGCGCACGATCTGGTTCAGGCGTTCCTGCGGGCCGAGCGGCTCCGCCATCAGTTCGCGCAGCCGCCGCAACAGAACGCGCGGACCCGCAGACAGGTCTCTCATTGCGTGTTGGCTCCCACTCTCCATGGCGCCGCCTACGGCGTGCCACCCCGGCGCGCCTTATCGATACCGCGTGGCCGCGGCCTCACCTCCAGCACGAATCCCCATATGCTGTCTTTAACCTTTATCGAGACCGTAGACCGAATGCAAAGTCCGCACGGCCAACTCGGCATAGGGGCTGTCGATGAGGATGGAGATCTTGATCTCTGACGTGGTGATCGCCTTGATGTTGATGCCCTTTTCAGCCAGCGCTCGGAACGCGGTTGCCGCCACGCCGGCATGGCTGCGCATGCCGATGCCGATGACCGACACCTTGACCAGGCCCGCTTCGCTCTGGATCGCGTCGTAACCGATCTTCGACCGCTCGCGATCGAGCACGGCGAGCGCCTTCTCGATATCGCCGGTCGGCACCGTAAAGGTCATGTCGGTGCGCGAACCATCCTCGGAGATGTTCTGCACGATCATGTCCACATTGATGTGGCTCTCGGCAAGCGGCCCGAAAATGGCGGCCGAGACGCCAGGACGGTCGGCAAGCCGTCTCAGCGAGATCTGCGCTTCATCCTTGGCATAAGCGATACCGGTGACGACTTCCTGTTCCACGATTTCTTCCTCGTCGCAAATCAGCGTACCGGGTGGATTGTCGAAATCGCCCATGCCCGGTGCATCGGGGTCATCGAAACTGGAGCGCACGAAAGTGCGCACCTTGTGGACCATGGCCAGCTCGACGGAGCGGACCTGCAGAACCTTGGCGCCGAGGGATGCCATTTCCAGCATCTCCTCAAACGCGATCTTCTTCATGCGACGGGCCTTGGGCTCGACGCGCGGATCGGTGGTGTAGACGCCGTCCACGTCGGTATAGATGTCGCAGCGGTCGGCCTTGATGGCCGCAGCAATGGCGACGGCGCTCGTATCGGAACCGCCGCGCCCGAGCGTGGCGATGCGATTGTCCGGCCCGATGCCCTGGAAACCAGCGATGACGGCAACTTGGCCCTCGCTGAAGCGGCGGATGAGCTCCGTGCCGTCGATCTCCATGATCCGCGCGGCGCCATGGGCGTTATCGGTGCGGATCGGGATCTGCCAGCCCATCCAGGAGCGCGCATTGATGTCCATCGACTGCAGCGTGATCGCCAGCAGTCCAGCGGTAACCTGTTCGCCGGACGCAACGACCGCATCATACTCGCGCGCGTCGTGCATTGGTGATGCGCCGCGCGTCCAGGCAACGAGCTCGTTAGTCTTGCCGGCCATGGCAGAGACGACCACGGCCACATCGTGGCCGGCGTCGACTTCGCGCTTCACGTGGCGCGCGACATTGCGGATGCGGTCGAGATCGGCAACGGATGTTCCGCCGAACTTCATGACGATACGTGCCATCGGCGGTATCCGAGCTCCGATTGAGGATCAGGGGAAGGGTCGTTCGAGAGCGGCCTCTCCCGCCAAGGCCGCCTGAAAACGCGGCTCTCATAACGCAAGTGCAGGCGAGCCGCAACGGGCGAGCGGCGCAGATGGGCGGCTTAACCCAGGCATTCGAAGCTGGCGGTGCTTGACATCTTCCCATGCGCGCCCGACTTGGCACTCAAGAACAAGGAGAACGCGCCATGACGATCGCAGCCGAGGACAAGAACGGTGACAGCCGTCAATCCAGCATCGACCAGGCCGAGGTCGACCGCTTCTCGGCGCTTGCGCGTGAATGGTGGAACCCGACCGGCAAGTTCAAGCCGCTGCACAAGTTCAACCCGGTGCGCCTCACCTACATTCGCGACCAGGCGAGCCTGCATTTCGGGCGTGATGCGCGCTCGTCGAAGCCGCTTCAGGGCCTGCGCGTGCTGGACATCGGCTGCGGCGGCGGACTTCTGTCGGAACCGATGGCGCGCATGGGCGCGGAGGTCGTCGGCGCCGATGCTTCGGCAACGAACATCGAAGTTGCCAAGATCCACGCGGCCCAAAGCGGCGTTTCGGTCGACTATCGCGCGGTGACGGCCGAGCAGCTTGCCGCCGAAGGCGAGACCTTCGACATCATCCTCAACATGGAAGTCGTCGAGCACGTCTCGGATGTGAATTTCTTCATGACGACCTGCGCCTCGATGGTGCGCCCGGGTGGCCTGATGTTCGTCGCCACCATCAACCGCACGCTGAAGGCCGGTGCACTCGCGATCGTCGGCGCCGAGTACGTGCTGCGCTGGCTGCCGAAGGGCACGCACCAGTATGAGAAGCTCGTGCGACCCGAAGAGCTGCAGCGTCCGATCGAAGCTTCGGGAATGAACCTCATCGATCGGACCGGCGTCTTCTACAGCCCGCTCAGCGACAGCTGGAACCTGTCGCGCGACATGGACGTCAATTACATGGTGCTGGCCGAGCGACCAAAGGTGGCAGCGGCTTCAGCGGTCTAAATCGAGCTCACGCGTTCGGAACCGGCGACCAGTTCACCCGGATACGCTTCAGTTCGCGTCATCTGGAAAATGGGGAAGGGGTGCAACGGCGATGCCCTCCTCCAGAAGTGCTCGCGCCTCGTCGGGCGCGGCCCGTCCGATGATGCCGCGCTCTTCCGTTTCGCCGTAGTGGATCTTGCGGGCTTCTTCCGGGAAGCGATCGCCGACATCTTCCGACGACGACCGGATCGCACTCACCATCTCGCGGATTTTCTTCAGCTTCTCGGCCTGTTCGGCGCTCATCGCCAGCGGCTGCATCGCGCCGTCCGCCTTGCGTGTGCCGGTTACCGCCGGGGCCATCAAGGCTTTCGTGACATTGGTGGAGCCGCATTGCGGGCATGAGACGAGATTGCGTGCTGACTGATCGTCATAATCCGCACTCTTGGCGAACCACGCCTCGAATGCGTGGCCCCGGTCGCAACTCAAGGCAAATTTGATCATGCGGTTTGTCGCTGCTCGGCCGAATGGACTGCGGCTGCATTCTGATAGCCGCGCGCGTTCTTTAGATTGGGGATTTTGGCCCGGGCCGCCGCAACAGTCGCAGGGTCGATCTCGGCGACGATGACAGCCGGCTCGTCGTGATCGGCCTCCGCGATCACGCGGCCCCACGGGTCGATGATCACCGAGTGGCCATAGGTCTCGCGACCATCTTCGTGGAGACCGCCCTGCGCCGCCGAAATTACATAGGCACCGTTCTCGATAGCGCGGGCGCGCTGCAGCACATGCCAATGCGCCTCGCCCGTCTGGCGCGTGAAGGCAGCGGGCGCCGTGAGCACTTCAGCCCCTGCCAACGCCAGATCCCGGAACAGATGCGGAAAGCGGATATCGTAGCAAACTGCGAGCCCGATGCGCGCAAAGGGCAGATCGACCAGACAGCTTGCCTCGCCGGGTCGATAGACCGCGCTTTCCCGCCAGCTCTCGCCATTGTCGAGATCGACGTCGAACATGTGGATCTTGTCGTAGCGTGCGGCGATCGCGCCATCCGGGGCGAGGACGAACGCGCGGTTGGCGACCTTGCCGTCACCGAGCGCGATGGCCGTCGAACCGATGTGCAGATGCACCGCGTGGCGCTTGGCAAGCTCGGCGGCTGCGGCGACCACACCATCTTCCGCCTCAGGCTTCAGCTGCTCGAAAAGACGCGCGCGATCCTTCTGGATCATGCCGGTCATCTCGGGGGTCTGCACGTAGGACGCGCCGGCTGCAGCCGCCTCCCCCACCAGACGCCGCAGCGTCTCGATGTTGGCGCCAGGCTCCGTGCCGGAGCGCATCTGGACGGCGGCGGCCTTGAAACTTGCCATGGATCAGCCTGCCTTCAACATCGGATCGAGCTTGCCATCGTGCTCCAGCGCATGAAGATCGTCGCTGCCGCCGACATGAACGTCGCCGATGAATATCTGCGGGAAGGTGGCGAGGCCGTTGGCCTTCTGAATCATTTCCGCCCGAAGCTCCTTCGAAAAAGTCGCATCTCGTTCTTCAAACGCCACGCCCTTGCTCTCCAGCAGCCGCTTGGCGGCACTGCAGAAGCCACAGAACTGGCGGGTATAGATGACGACTGGCGGCATGATGCACTCCGGCTTTGCTTGCGTGTCAGCTTGGATATAGGGGGCAGCCGCCCTGCACTGCAAGGGATCGGCGCCAGGCATCATGGATCTGGAACCCGCGCGAAGGTCAAAACCGTCACATCGGCCACGCCGGCACGCTTCAAGGCGCGTGCGGCGGCGTTGACCGTCGCACCGGTCGTATAGACGTCGTCGACCAGCAGAACCCGTTTCCCGGTGACGTCGGCCTTGACTGCGTCCGGCACGACGAACGCACCCCGCACGTTGCGCTGGCGGGCTTTCTCGCCGAGGCCGACCTGCTGCCTCGTCTGGCGGCGGCGCACGAGCAAGCCGATCCCGTGCGGCTTTCCCGTGAGCCTCGCCAAAGCCCGCGAGAGTTCCGCCGACTGGTTGTAGCGTCGTGACAGGAGCCGAAGGCGATGCAGTGGGATCGGCACGATGACGTCCGCCTTTTCGACCAGTCCATCCCCGGCACGCACCATCCACGCGGCCATGATGGAGGCGAGATCGAGACGATCATTGTATTTCAGGCGGTGCACGAGGCTTGCGGCAATATCCCCATAGAGCATCACGGCACGCGCCCGGTGGTAATCCGGAGGCTCGGCCAATGCCGCAGGCGAGATCGCGCCCTCGCCTTGATCGTGCGCAAAAGGCACGCCCAGGACCTCACAGTAGGGACGTTCGATGAACTCGGCCCCCGACCAGCATGTGGGGCACAGCCCGCCATGGCGGGCCATGATGACCGAGCAGCCGAGGCAGACGGGCGGATAGACGAGCGACAGCAGACGCGACCAGAGCGCGCCAACCTGTTTGCGCACCGCTGAAACCTGGCCCGGAGGATCGATCGTCACCATCTTTCCAGGATAGCGAAACGGCGACACGCGGTATACGGGGGTTGCCTTAAGCACGTGCAACCTGAGACAGGCGACGGATGACCGACCAATCCCTATTCGATCAGGCATTTCTGGCGCTGCAACGCCGCCGGGCGCGCGCCAGAGCGACCGAGGGTGCCGACTTCCTGCTGCGGCACGTCGCCGAGGATCTGGCTGAACGGCTGGCAGCCGTGAGCCGCCGGTTTTCCGTCGCCGTTGAACTGCATGGGCACACGGGGATCGTGGGTGAGCGACTTCTTTCGAGCGGCAGCATAGACCGGCTTATCCGCATCGAAACGGATCCGCTTTTGATCGGGCAATCGGACGGCAAGGTCGCCTCGCTGGAAACCGTGCCGCTGGAACCCGAGACGGCCGACCTGATCGTATCGCCGCTGTCGCTGCACCTCACGCAGGATACACCGGGCGTCCTCATTCAGATCAACCGTGCCCTGAAGCCCGACGGCCTCTTTCTCGGCGCCATGCCCGGCGCCGGCACGCTTGGCGAGCTGCGTGAGGCGCTGATCGCGGCTGAAAGCGAGCTTTCGGGCGGCGCCGCGCCGCGCGTGATCCCGTTTCCGGACATCCGCGACGCCGGTGCGCTGATGCAGCGGGCAGGTTTTGCGCTGCCGGTGACGGATGTGGACACGCTGACCGTGCGCTATTCCGACATGTTCGGGCTGATGCGGGATTTAAGGGCGATGGGCATGGCGAACCCGCTTTCAGGAAGAAGCCGCCGCCCCGCTTCGCGGGCGCTTTTCCTGCGTGCTGCCGAACTTTATGCGGAGCGGTTTTCAGATCCGGACGGGCGCATCCGCGCAACGTTTCGCATCATTCACATGTCCGGCTGGCGTCCGCATGAGAGCCAGCAAAAGCCAGCGCGCCGGGGTTCAGCGACGGTCAGCCTTGCAGATATCTTGAAATCCACGTCCGGCGAATATTGAGCGCGTGCTATTCGCCGCTCATGGCGTCGACGACTTCGTTGGCAACATTGCCATAGAGGTTCTGAACGCTGAAGCCGGTTCCGGAAACGCCACCGATGACGGCGATGGAAAGTAGTCCCGCGATCAGACCATACTCGATAGCCGTCGCGCCACTTCGCTCGCTCCAGAAACGCTTGAGGATCGTCATGTCAGCTCGGCCTCTTGGCTTGGCCGGTCGGTGGACGGGCCCAGATCATGCGACACGAGAATAAGGGGCAATTCTTACGCAACAGCTAAATTGCGTGCGTGTATTTGTTCAACAACGGCTGCCGGTATCACCGAAATGCAGAATACAAACCGAGCCGGGCTCCTGGGCAATGCTGCGCCGAAGCGTGTATTGCCTGACGCCGCGATCGCCATTCGGGATGGAACCCGTCGCCATCGTGTCGATCCCCGGATTATAGGCCGTCATCCGTTCCCCACCGTCCAAGACAGGCGGCAACAGGAGCGCCATCGCGACTGCGACCGTGCCGAACAAAAGCGCGACGCGGACCGGGCCGACACCCGCGCGCTTGTGCTTGCGGTCAGCGTCGGTGGAGACTGAAAGCCAAAACTCGCTGTTGCTCATCGATCTGCTCTTTTCTGCCTGTCTTCGACGACTCTGCGACGACGAGGTCTATCTCAATCCAGCCGGACGACCAAGGTTTGACCACATATGTGGCATCTCGGCTTAGGCGCATATTCGCGAAAGCGGCTAAAGGATTGATTAATGATACAGGGCGGAGATCATCAATTGCGGCAACATTGATCACGTTGTCTTAATTGCTGTCGCAATTCAGAGGCTTCAACAGAGCAGATCGACCAGAGTGGGGATCAGCGGCGCATCGGCGGGCGGCATCGGATAATCGCGCAGCGCCTTGGCACGAACCCATTTGACCGCCTGCCCCTCCAGACCGCGGGCAATGCCTTCGTAGCGTCGGCAAATGTAGAGCGGCATCAGCAGGTGAAAGTCGTCGTAGCTGTGGCTGGCGAAGGTCAAGGGTGCGAGGCAGGCAATCTGGGTGACGATGCCCAACTCCTCCGCGAGTTCGCGGATCAGCGTTTCCTCCGGCGTCTCGCCAGGCTCGACCTTGCCGCCGGGAAATTCCCAGAGGCCCGCGAGCGCTTTGCCTTCCGGCCGCTGCGCGATGAGGATGCGGCCATCCGCATCGACGAGCGCGCAGGCGGAAACGAGCAACATGCGCCGCCCGGATCGGTCAGAGCTTTCGAGAGCCTTCTCACCTATGGCTGCGCTGTCGGTAGACATAGCGGTAGACCTCCTGAAAGCCGAGCGAGCGATAGAGTGAGACAGCAGGATCATTGATGGCCTCGACCTGCAAAAACGCCCTTCGGGCGCCGCGCAGACGCGCCCAGCGCAAAGCGCTTTTGATCAGGCTTCGGGCATGGCCGCGACGGCGATCGTCGGGCCGCGTCGCGACATCGAACAATCCCGTAAGGTCGTTGTCGTGGACGCAGAGCAAAGCGGAAAGCGGCGATCCGGCGGTGTCTTCGGCGACGAACATGCCCTTGGAAGGTCGGATGGCGTTCAAAACTTCGCTCAAACCTGCCTTGCGGCCGGGATCTGCATCCTGAAGCGCCAGAGAGGCATCCACATATCGGCCGACATCGTGAAGCGGCAACTGATCCAGCGCATCGGAAAGATCGACACTCTCCATCGACGCGGCCATGACCAACGTTTCTCCGGCCTCTTCCCAGCCCTGGGCTGCCAGATAATCATCCAGGACCGCGGGAGAAAGTGGCGACAGGCGAAAGACCGCGGGACGGCCATAAGCATCGAAGAGGCGGACGGCATTCGAGACGCGGGCCTCGATGTTCCGGTAATCGGACGGGTCAAGCGGATTGACCGAGTTCAGCCGCCTGGACGGATGTCCGGCGGTCAGCCGGATCTGCCAAGCTCCGTCGAAACGCACCGACGCAGCAGGCCAGGCCCGGAAGCTGACAGCCTCCAGCCTGCGCACCGTCGCCAGATCGGGTTCAACTGCGATAGTCGCCATTGATCGCGACATACTCCTTGGTGAGGTCGCAGGTCCAGACGGTTGCGCGCCCTTCACCGATACCGAGTTCGACTCGGATGGCGATATCTTCCTGGCGCATGACGGCCGTAGCTGCGGCTTCCGAATAGGCAGGATCGCGTTCGCCATCGACGGCGACACGGACCTCGCCGAACCAGATCGCGAGTCGGTCCCGATCAGCCTGTTCTCCGGCCTTGCCGACAGCCATCACGATGCGACCCCAATTGGCATCCTCTCCGGCTATTGCCGTTTTCACCAGCGGCGAGTTGGCGATGGAGAATGCAATGCGCTTGGCTGCTGCGTCTGTTTCGGCGCCTTCGACGGTGATCTCCACCATCTTGCGCGCGCCTTCGCCATCACGCACCACCTGCAGGGCGAGATCAGCCATGAGCTGGCGGAACGCCTCCTTGAAGTCGACGAGCCGCGGATCGTCCGCACTCTCGATCCGCGTCCCGCCCGAGGCGCCAGTTGCGAAAGCAAGCAGCGTGTCCGATGTGGAGGTGTCGCTATCGACCGTCACCACATTGAAGGTGGTGCCCACGTGCTCGGAGAGGATCGCTTGCAAAGCGGCCGGCGCGATGTTCGCGTCGGTTGCGATAAAGGAAAGCATGGTGGCCATGTCCGGCGCGATCATGCCTGCGCCCTTTGCCATGCCGTTGATCGTGACCAGCACGCCGCCGAGTTCGGCCGTCCGGGTCGCGACCTTCGGATAGGTGTCGGTGGTCATGATGGCCTTGGCCGCTTCGAGCCAACCATCTGCGTTTGCGCGCTCAGCCATATCCCCGAGCACGCCGGCGAATTTCGTCGCGTCGAGCGGCTCGCCGATCACGCCGGTCGAGGCGAGATAGACATCCGTTTCGGCACAGCCGACGGCGTCGATCGCAGCGCTCGCCGTAAGGCGGGTCGCTTCGCGGCCCTTCTTGCCGGTGAAGGCGTTGGCGTTGCCGGAATTGACGACCAAAATGCGGGCCGTCCCGTGAGACAGGTTCTGCCGGCAGAATTCGACCGGCGCGGAGGGGCATTTCGATGTCGTGAAGACACCGGCGACAGACGCCGGACGATCGAACACCATGACCATCACATCGGTGCGGTTACGGTACTTGATGCCGGCCGCAGCGGTGGCGAGCCTCACACCTGCGATGTGAGGCAAATCGGCATAGACCTTGGGCGCCAGGGGCGAGATCGTCGTCGTCATCGAAACCGTCCGGAATACTGAAATTCAATCGTGGACCATGCGAAGGAGCCCGCGGGCGCAGCAGCGCCGGCGGGCTCCTTCGCAATCCAACCTTACTGAGCGGCCGGTGCCTCTTCGGCAGCCGGTGCTTCATCGGTAGCCGGTGCTTCTTCGCCGCCGGCGGGCTCGCCAGCCGGCGCGTTGGCGGCGGCATAGGCTTCGGCAAGCGCCGGATCGGCGATCTCGACATCGCCGGAGCCACGGGCGTCTTCGAGAACTTCGAGGTAACGCTCGCGCAGCACGACCTGACGGACCTGGGTCGCCACCTGCTCGAATGCCGGCGGCTCTGCATCACGACGGTCTTCGACCTTGATCACGTGCCAGCCGAACTGGCTCTGCACTGGCTCGGCGGTGTAGGCGCCCGGCTCGAGCGCGAAAGCAGCTTCCTCGAAGGGCGGAACCATCTGGCCCTGCTGGAAATAGCCGAGATCACCACCGTTGGCAGCCGAGCCGTCGGTCGAATTCTCAGTCGCGAGCTCGGCGAAATCAGCGCCGCCATCCAGCTGCTCGATCAATGCGACCGCCTCTTCCTCGCTCTCGACGAGAATGTGCCGCGCGTTGACTTCCTCGGCCGGGTCCATGGCCGCGACTTCCTGATCATAGCGGGCGCGAACCTGCTCTTCGGTGATGCCGTTCAGGATTTCTTCCTGGAAATAGGCATTGTGCAGGGCGCGGTCGCGCAGGAAATCGATCCGGCGCTGGAATTCTTCGCCCTCGCCCAGACCGGCGTCTTCCGCCTGGCGCGCAAGCAGCTTGATGTCGATCAGCGCGGCGAGCGCTGCAACGCGGCGCTGCTCGGGCGGCAGTTGTTCGAACTGCGGGTCGAGGTCCGACATCGCGTATTCGAGTTCGGATTCGTAGATGTCCTGACCACCCACCGTGGCGATGACGGTGTCTGCAGCCGGCGTTGCGGCCTCGCCCTCTACGGCGGGAGCCTCGGTCTGCGCAAAAGCGGCAGGCGACGACAGTGCCGTTCCGGCGCTCAGGGCCGCGAGAAGGGCGAGTGAGAGATAACGCTTCATTGAACCAGGCCTCTTTCCTGTGGTATCTGTTGATCGTCCATTGGCCGTTAAAACGCACCGTTTTGAGGCGCGGCCGCCTGTTGCGGCGCCGTTGACATCGATTGACCCCCCTCTTATCTGTCACGAAACCGCGCGTCCAGTTCCCGCCGGGAGAAGCCGTGCCTGTCGCTATGCCCAGGAACCCCACTGCTTCGGACCCGCCGGCCGTCTAAGACGCCGCCTAAGAACACAACGGAAAGGACCATATTCATGGTCAGCTTCGGCGGCCTTGCCCGCAAACTTTTCGGCTCCTCCAGCGATCGTCGGGTCAAGGGATTTCAAGGGCGGGTCGATCAGATCAACGCCCTCGAAGATGGGCTCAAGGCTCTGTCCGACGAGGAATTGCGCGGCCGCACCGATAGCCTCAGGCAGGAACTCGCCAACGGCAAGACGCTCGACGACATCCTCGTCCCGGCTTTTGCAGTCGCCCGCGAAGGCGCCCGCCGCGCGCTTGGCATGCGCCCGTTCGACGTGCAGCTGATCGGCGGCATGATTCTTCACGAGCGCGCCATTGCCGAGATGAAGACCGGTGAAGGCAAGACGCTGGTTGCGACCTTGCCGACCTATCTCAATGCGCTGTCCGGCAAGGGCGTGCATGTCGTGACGGTCAACGACTACCTGGCGCGTCGCGACTCCGAGTGGATGGGCCGGTTCTACCGCTTCCTGGGCTTGAGCGTGGGCGTCATCGTCCATGACATGAACGACGACCAGCGCCGCGAGGCCTATGCCTGCGACATCACCTACGCGACCAACAACGAGCTCGGCTTCGACTATCTGCGCGACAACATGAAGTATGATCGCAAGCAGATGGTCCAGCGTGGCCATAATTTCGCGATCGTCGACGAAGTCGACTCCATCCTGATCGACGAGGCCCGCACGCCTCTCATCATTTCCGGTCCGCTCGACGACCGCTCCGACCTCTACGCACAGATCGATGCGTTCATCCCGCAGCTGACGGACGAGGATTTCGAGCTCGACGAGAAGCAGCGCTCTGTCACCTTCACCGAAGCCGGCACCGAAAAGCTGGAACAGGTGCTTGCCGAAGCCGGCCTGCTGAAGGGCGCCGGCCTTTACGACATCGAGAACGTCTCGATCGTCCACCACCTGAACAATGCGTTGAAGGCCCACAAGCTGTTCCAGCGCGACAAGGACTACATCGTCCGCAACGGCGAAGTCGTCATCATCGACGAGTTCACCGGCCGCATGATGCCCGGCCGCCGCTATTCGGAAGGCCAGCACCAGGCGCTGGAAGCCAAGGAAAAGGTGAAGATCCACCCCGAGAACCAGACGCTGGCCTCGATCACCTTCCAGAACTACTTCCGCATGTATTCCAAGCTCGGCGGCATGACGGGCACGGCCAATACCGAGGCCGAGGAATTCGCCAACATCTACGGCCTGTCGGTCATCGAAGTGCCGACGAACCTGCCCATTCAACGTCTCGACGAAGACGACGAGGTCTACCGGACCTTCGAGGAAAAGTTCCAGGCGATCGTCACGGAGATCAAGGCGGCACGTGAACGGGGCCAGCCGGTTCTCGTCGGCACGACGTCGATCGAGAAGTCGGAACTGCTCGCCGAACTCCTGAAGAAGGAAGGGCTGAAGGACTTCCAGGTTCTGAACGCCCGCTATCACGAGCAGGAAGCCTATATCGTTTCGCAGGCCGGCAAGCCCGGCGCGGTCACGATCGCCACCAACATGGCCGGTCGCGGTACCGACATCCAGCTCGGCGGCAATCTCGACATGCGCATCCAGCACGAGCTTGCCGACATGCCGGAAGGGCCGGAGCGCACCCGTCGAGAGGCTGAAATCAAGGCCGAAGTCGCGAAGCTCAAGGAAGAAGCCCTTGCAGCCGGCGGCCTCTACGTGCTGGCGACCGAACGCCACGAAAGCCGCCGCATCGACAACCAGCTTCGCGGCCGTTCCGGACGCCAGGGCGATCCCGGGCGTTCCAAGTTCTACCTGTCGCTGCAAGACGATCTCATGCGCATTTTCGGCTCCGACCGAATGGAAGGCATGCTGACCAAGCTCGGCCTGCAGGAGGGCGAGGCGATCGTCCATCCCTGGATCAACAAGGCGCTGGAGCGGGCACAGAAGAAGGTCGAGGCGCGCAACTTCGACATCCGCAAGAACTTGCTGAAATACGACGACGTGATGAATGACCAGCGCAAGGTCATCTTCGAGCAGCGTCTGGAACTGATGGACGCGACCGACGTCGAAGAGACGATCACGGACATGCGCCACGACGTGATCGACGATCTCGTCAACAAGTACATTCCCGAAAACGCCTATGCGGAACAGTGGGATACGGCAGCGCTCAAGGAAGACGTGCGCAAGCACCTCAATCTCGACCTGCCGGTCGACGCTTGGGCCGCCGAAGAAGGCATCGCGGAAGACGACATCCGCGAGCGACTGATCGAAGCGGCCGACAAGGCAGCAGCCGAGCGCACCGAGCGCTTCGGTGTCGATGTCATGCGCTATGTCGAGAAATCGATCGTGCTGCAGACGCTCGATCACCTCTGGCGCGAGCATCTCGTCAATCTCGATCATCTGCGCTCGGTCATCGGTTTCCGTGGCTATGCCCAGCGGGATCCGTTGCAGGAATACAAGCAGGAAGCTTTCGAACTGTTCCAGGCACTGCTCGGCAATCTGCGCCAGGCCGTGACGTCGCAGATGATGCGCGTGGAAATCCGCCGCGAGGAGCCGCGCGAGACGCCGCAGGTTCCGGAAGGCCGTGCCCGCCACGTCGATGCGACGACCGGAGAAGATGAATTCGGCGGCGACGACCTCGGCTACGTGCCGCCGGAAAACCGCAATCCCGAAGATCCGCAGAGCTGGGGCAAGGTCGCGCGCAACGAGCCCTGCCCCTGCGGTTCCGGCAAAAAATTCAAACATTGCCACGGTGCGTTCGCCCAGGCGACCGTCGCCTGATCCCTCGCAAAATCGTGATCTTTTCAAACGGCGCATCCTCCGATGCGCCGTTTCGTTTTCGGCCACATCCAAGCAATCCGATAGTGTCGGCAAAACCGATCCTTAACGTGTCGCATGCGATGGAAAAGGCTGACCAGAAACGTCACCGGATCCGCGATTGACATGACCGTCATCACCAGTGCCGAGAAATGGCTGCCGCCGCGCGTGACAGCGCGGCTTGCGCCAGCGCTGGATCGTGCGGAGGCGATCATATCGCGGCGCGACGACCAGTCGGCTGCGGAATACATGGCGCTCGTCGCTTTCGCGATCCGAGTGTTGAGCGCCGCCATCGCGTTTTCGTCGCAGATCATCCTCGCGCGCTTCATGGGCGAGTTCCAGTACGGCATCTTCGTGTTCGTCTGGGCGATTGCCGTCATCTTCGGCAATCTGTCGTGCTTCGGCTTTCACACAGCGATCATTCGCTTTCTTCCCGGCTATCGGGATCAGAAGGCGCATGCGGAAATCCTTGGCTTGACTCAGACCGCCCGCCGTTTCGCCGTCGGGTCGGCCACGCTGATCGCGGCACTCGGGCTCACCGGCCTTGCCGTTTTCGGTAAGAGCGTCGATGCCTATTATCTCGTGCCGTTCTATCTGGCAGCCTTCACGCTGCCGATGATCGCGCTTGGCGACGTGCTCGACGGGACGGCGCGCGCCAACAATTGGCCCTTCTTCGGCCATGGCGCGACGTTCCTCTTGCGCCCCACGCTCATCATCATCCTGATGGTAGCGGCGATCTCGCTCGGCTATGAGGCCACGACGATCACCGCCTTGAGCGCCGCGCTGCTTGCCACCTATCTGACGACGATCGGCCAGTATCTGGCCGTAACCATTCGGGTGCGCAGCAGCTTCGCCTCGCCCACCAAGAGCATCACGTTCCGCCGCTGGTTCGTCGTCGCCCTGCCGATCTTCTTCATCGAGGGCTTTTACTTCCTGCTGACGAATTCCGATGTCATCATCGTCGGCTTCTTCGTCCCCCCGGATCAGGTCGCGGTGTATTTCGCGGCAGCCAAGACCATGGCACTCGTTCACTTCGTCTATTACGCGGTCAAGGCCGGCGCTTCGCCGCGCTTTTCCCAGCTGGTCAGCGCCGATGATGCCGCGGGCATCGCGAATTTCGCAGCACGCACGGCTGCCTGGACATTCTGGCCCTCGCTCGTGCTCGGCGCCATGATCCTGCTTGCCGGACCGTTTCTGCTGTCGCTGTTCGGACCGGGCTTTGCCGATGGCGAGCTTCTGATGGCGATCCTGTTCGCCGGCATCCTTGCCAAAGCCATGATCGGCCCAGGCGAAGTGCTTCTGACAATGGCCGGGCACCAGATGATCTGCGCCTTCATCTATCTCCTGGTCTTGATCACCCATCTCTGCCTTTCCGTGTCGCTCATTCCGCATTACGGGCTGCAGGGTGCTGCTGCGGCCACGGCGACCGCGATGACGGTTGAGGCCATCCTGTTGTTCCTTGTCGTCCGCCACCGGATCGGCATCGCGATGTTCGTCTTCGCCCCTCGCCGGTACACGCATGAAGAGGATCCCGGCTGATGGCATCCAACCCGTTTTTCGAAGGCGACATCGGCGGGCAAGCCGCAACGCTGATCGACGCCCTGGCAGAAACACCGATCACGCGCCCACCGCCGGAGCTTGCGATCGATATCGGACGTCCCGGCCGTCAGATGTGCGTCTATCCCGCGCGCGCCGGCTACGATCTGCAGACCGAGCTCGATTTTCTCGCCAATCGGATGATCGAGCCGAACGTGTTCTTCACCGGTCGGTTCCTTGCGCCCGCGATGCCTCGCCTCGACGATCGCCAGGTCCGTCTGCTGCTCATTCGGGATGAGGCCCCGGGGCGCAGCCGGCTGCGCATGGTCATGCCGTTTTCGATCGAGCGTCCCGGCTTTTCGGTCGGTCCCTCGATCATTCGCGCCTGGTCGCATCCATTCGGTCCCCTCGGTACGCCGCTGGTCGATGCCGAAGGTGCAGCCGAAACGCTCGATAATTTTCTGGAAGCGCTGGCTGGCGATGATACGCAGATGCCGAATGTGCTGGTTCTGCCGGACATGCGCATCGATGGGCCGGCGGCAGAACTGCTGCGTGCCGTCGCTTTGGCGCGCGGATTGACGGTGGAAACGACCGAAGCGGTCGACCGCCCGGTGCTGCGTTCGAGCGAAGAGCCGGAGCGCTATCTGCGCGGCGCGATCAGCGGCCGGCACTTGAAGGACATGCGTCGGCAGTGGCGCCATCTCGCAGCCCAGGGCACGCTCGTCCACAAGGTCGCACGCCAGCCGCTCGATGTGCGCATCGGGCTCGAACAGTTTCTCGCACTCGAAGCAAGCGGCTGGAAAGGCCAGCGGCGGAGCGCGATGGTGTCGGATCGCTACCGGGCGGCTTTCGCGCGGGAGGCCGTGACCAACCAGGCCGAAAACGACAATGCACGCATCCACGTGCTCGAATTCGATGGCCGGGCCATTGCCGTGATGGTCGTATTCGTGATCGCCGGCCAGGCCTTCACCTGGAAGACTGCCTATGACGAGCGGTTCGCCGCATCCTCGCCGGGCAAGCTTCTGTTCTGGAAGTTGACCGAACAGCACCTCGACGACCCGAACATTCAGATGACGGATTCCTGCGCGGTGCCGGATCATCCGATTGCCAGCAGACTCTGGGAAGAGCGCGAGCGCATGGCCACGATGATCATTGGGCTCGACGGAAAGGCGGACCGCCAGGTCCGCCAGGTCGCCCGTCAGCTCCACCTCTATCGAAACACCCGCAACGTCGCACGCATCCTGCGGGAGCGCGTGCGCGCGCTCGCCCGCCGGAAGTCCGCGGCGAAGAACTGAGCCTGCCGGTTAGACGCCGGCTGCCGCTTCCTCGATTGCTCTTTGGCGCAATTCGCGTCGGATGACCTTGCCTGTCGTCGTCAGCGGCAGGCTGTCGACGAATGCGACCTCGCGCGGGTATTCATGGGCCGACAGCCTCGTCTTCACCCATGCGGTGATCTCGCTCGCAAGCGTCTCCGACGCTTCGAAGCCCGGTTTCAGGACGACATAGGCCTTCACCGCTTCCGTCCGGATCGGATCGGGCTTACCGACGGCCGCGGCAAGCGCGATCGCCTCGTGGGCATGGAGGCAATCCTCGACCTCGCCGGGGCCGATGCGATAGCCGGCGGACGTGATGACATCGTCTTCGCGGCCGAAGAACTCGACATAGCCATCCTCGCTCATCACGCCCTGGTCGCCGGTCGTCATCCAGTCGCCGATGAATTTGCGTTCCGTCGCCGCCTCGTCGTTCCAGTAGCCGAGGAACATGACCGGGTCCGGCCGCTTGATCGCGATCTGACCGGGCGCGCCAGGCGGACAGGGAGCGCCATCCGCGTCGATGACGGCCACGTTGTGCCCCGGCACGGTCTTCCCTATCGCGCCGGAGCGCGAAACGCCAATCCTGGCGCAGGATGCGAGCACGAGATTGCACTCGGTCTGGCCGTAGAATTCGTTGATCGTCACACCGAGTTCGCGCCGCCCCCATTCGAAGGTTTCGCGGCCAAGCGATTCACCACCCGATCCGGTGGTCCTGAGGTTCAGGCTGTACTTTTCGGCCGGACGCACGACGCTCCGGAGCATTCTGAGCGCTGTCGGCGGAATGAAGGCGTTGCGCACGTCAAGCTCCGCCATGATGCGGAAAGCGAGATCGGGATCGAATTTCTGCGCCGGTGTCGACACCACCGGGACGCCGAAATAAAGCCCCGGCAGAAGCACGTTGAGCAGTCCGCCCGCCCAGGCCCAATCGGCCGGGGTCCAAAGCTTGTCGCCGGGCTGAGGCAGGAACTCATGGTGCATCTGTACGCCGGGCAGATGCCCGATCAAGACGCGGTGGCCGTGCAGCGCCCCCTTGGGCGGCCCGGTCGTGCCGGAGGTAAACACCATCAGCGCCGGCGTGTCGCCGGTCGTCGGCTCGTCGATAGGGGGTCCATCGCGGTGTGCCTGCACGAGTGCGTCGAAGCGGAGCGCCGGGCTTTCCACCGCATCGCCGGTAACGATCACGGTCTTGAGGTCGGGCAAGGCGTCGCGCAGTGGCTGGAGTTTGTCGACCCCCATCGCGTTCGTCACGATCGCGCGCGCACCGCAGGCGGCCAGCCGATAGCTGAGCGCATCTTGCCCGAACAACAGCGCAAGCGGCACGGCGATGGCCGCCATCTTGTAGATCGCGACATGGGCGATCGCGGTCTCGAAGCTCTGCGGGAGAAGAATTGCGACGCGGTCGCCGCGAGAGACGCCCTCGGCCTTCAATGCCCGCACCAGCGCCGATGCGCGAGCATCAAGTTCTGCATAGGTTAGCGAGGCGTGGTTGCCGCCGACATCGAAATGCTGGAGGCAGACCCGCTCCGGCTCGCTGCGCGCCCACCGTGCGGAGACATATTCGGCAATGTTGAAATCATCCGGCACATGCCATTCGAAGCCGGACACGGCCTCTTCGTAGGTTTGGCTCTCGTCGAGCATTTCAGTTGTCCGCCTTAATTTTGGGCAGCAGCTTAAACGCTCAACGGCGGCGGATGGCAAGGGCGTGATTTACGCTGCGCCCATCGCTTCCGCATTGCCCTCTCGCTGATAGGCCGCGAGGTAAGCGGACAGATCATCCCCGGACATGGGGCGCGCGAACACATAGCCCTGCAACGAACTGCAGCCGAGCCTGCGCAAGATCGACACGTGCTCCATGGTCTCCACGCCCTCGGCCACGACCTCGATCTGCAGCGAGCGACCGATATCGATCATCGACGAAACGAGATTGCGGGCGGTCTCGGACTTCGTGATCGGCATGATCAGCTGGCGGTCGATCTTGAAGCGTTTCGGCTGGAGATTGACGAGGCTGACGATCGAGGCGTAGCCCGTGCCGAAGTCGTCGATCTCGATATCGATGCCGAGGTCCTTCAAGCCAGCGATGTTTTTCGCGACGATGTCCTTGCCGTCGTCCAGGAACGTCGATTCCAGCAACTCGAAGGAAAGATCGCCGGGCTTGAAGCTCAGTTGCTTCAGCCCGTCGATCAGGCTCTCGTCATGCAGGCGGGCCGATGAGACATTCACCGAGATGCGTGGCACCGCGATGTCCTGCGCGCGCCAGCGCACCAACTGGAACATCGCCTGATCGAGCACCCGCTGGTCAATGGCGGCCATGACGTTGATGTCTTCGGCGGTATCGAGGAAAGCGGCCGGCGGAAGAATGCCGCGCTCCGGATGCTGCCAGCGCACGAGAACCTCTGCACCGACCACGGCGAGCGACGTCGCGTCGAACTGGGGCTGATACCAGGCCACGAACTCGTCGCGCTCTAAGCCGCGCAAGATCTCGTCGGCCGTCTTCTTGCCGGCGATGACGGCCGTCTGCAGCGCTTCGGTGAAGAATTCATAGCGGTTGCGGCCGCGGCTCTTGGCTTCATAAAGCGCGATATCGGCATTGACGAGCAACTGACGCCCGTTCCGATCGCCGGGTGCCGCCAGCGCGATGCCGGCGCTCACTCCGGCGCGGCAGTCCTGCGACTGGTATAGAAATGGCTGCCGCATCGCCTCGATGATCGACATCGCCAGGGCTGCAAGACAGGCAGCGCTCGTCGGACCCATGGTCACGATCACGAATTCATCGCCGCCGATGCGGGCAACGAAATCCTGTTCACGAACATTCGCCCTGAGGATGCCGGCCGCGTGGCGCAGCGTCTCGTCGCCTGCCGCATGCCCGAGCGTGTCGTTGATCTGCTTGAAGCGATCGAGGTCCAGATGGATCAGGGCCGACGGCAGGCGCCCACCATCGCCGCCCTCGCTCAGGATGCGGTCGAGATAGCGTCGGTTCGGCAGTCCCGTCAGCGGATCATGGTTGGCGTTGTGCTCCATCTGCGCCTTGGCCTCTTCGAGCGCTGCGGTGCGCGCTTCGGCGAGATCACGGGCAAGCTTCAGGCGAGCATTCAACTCCAGATCGGCCGAAACGTCCCAGTTGACGCCGACGATGCGCCGGCCGCCATTGGAGTGGATATAGGCCGAGCCGATCGCCCGGATGTGGCGGCAATAGCTGACGGATTGTCCCGAGCGGAACTCGGACTCGTAGCGCTCGCCGCCATCGAGCACACGCCGGAACGCTGCCGTCGCCTGCTCCAGATCGTCTGGATGGATGCAGTCGAGCCAACGCTCGAAATCATTGATGTCGTCTTCCGGCCGGATGCCATAGAGCTCCTTCATCCGGTCGTCCCAGTAGAGCTCGCCCGTCTTCGCGTCGATTTCCCAAATGCCGATCTTGGAGGCGTCGAGTGCAAGTTCGAGCCGGTGGGACAGGCGCTCCATCTCCTCCTCACGGCGCCGCATCTCCTGGATGTGACGCTGGCGCTCGTCGACGAGGCGGCCCGACATCACGATCGGCACCACGATGAGGATCGAGGCTGTCGCAAAGATCGCGCGGATGAGCCATGTGTTCGGCGGCATGGTCGCCCAGCCATCGTTCGGCACGGCGGACAGCACCCATTGCCCGGTCGGCAGTACAACCGACATCGTTTCGGGCTGCTGCGCCAGGATCTCGGCATCTCCGTAGAAAAGTTCGCCCCGATCGCCGAGCCCGTCCTTGCCGCGAATGGCGATGTCGATCGGAAGCTCTGCCGTCAGGCCGCTGGCCGCGTAGAGCGCCTGAAGGTCCAGAACCGCAGCAACGATCCCCCAGAAGCGCCGACGTCCGTTGTCGTCCTGGACGAATACCGGGTAGCGGCCGATGAGACCCTGTCCGCCCTGAACGAGATCGACCGGGCCGGCGAGAACGAGGCCGCCGGTGTCGCGGGCGCGCAGCGCGGCATCGCGCTGGGCAGGTAGGGTGCGGTAATCGAGGCCGATGGCTCTCTCATTGCCTTGCACGGGATGCATCAGCGTAATGACGAGGTCGGGCGCGGCAGCGATGTTGCGCACCTGTGAATTGTCGTCGATCAGTTCACCGGCCAGTTGCTCGAAGCGGGCCTGGTCCATGTTGGGTTCGCTGGTGATGACCGCGACGAGGCCGCGTACCAGCTGGGTATTGGCATTGATGCCACCTTCGAGCTTCGCGCGAACCACAGAAAGCCGCTCAGCGACCTCGGCACGCTGCTTCTGCATGAAGACGACGTTGTTCTGGTGTTCGGCATAGACGCCGGCCGCAATCAGCACCGCAAGCGCAACGATTGCGGCGAACTGACTGGATTTGAAACGGTAGCCGACCGCTCTCCAAGCCCCCATGATGCTGTCCCGCGAATGCCCGGACACCCCGCGTGGGATGTCCCCCGATGGGTCGACACTAGAGGCGAGAGCTTAACACTTTGAAACGTCGAAGCTGGGATAACTAGCCACTGTCGGGTCGTCCAAAGCCTGGATCGATCGATGGTGCGGGTGGTCGGGGTCGAACCGACACTCCTTTCGGAACCGGATTTTGAGTCCGGCGCGTCTACCAATTCCACCACACCCGCAGCGCGTGACGAGGCGATATCTGCCACGAGCGACGCAGTCAGTCCAGCCTTAATTCGACGCCTTGAAAGGTGAGCTCGATCCGTTCGGCAGGCCGGCCTGCGGCGTCGATGGCGCTTCGTTTTCCCGCAGACGACATGGTAGAAGGCTGCAATCAACGATGCGGATCGGCATGACATGGCAGACAGACTCTCACTCGACAGGCCCATAACGCGGAATCGGCGCCCCGCATTGGCGGCAGCGCTCGCGATCGGCATGGCGCTGGTCGTCGGCGGCGCCCTCGCCTTCGAGCATATCGGCGGCTACATTCCTTGCGCGCTCTGCCTGCAGCAGCGCACGCCTTACTATGTGGGCATTCCCGTCGCGTTGCTTGCTCTCTTGTCGGCGGCGATGCGCTGGCCGGCAATGGTGACCCGGGCCCTGTTCCTGATCGCTGCCGCGCTGATGGCCTATGGCGCCGGGCTCGGCGCCTACCATTCCGGCGTCGAATGGGGTTGGTGGGAAGGCCCGGCGGCGTGCGGCGGCGGCGCGGTCAGCACCGATGCGGGCAGCCTGCTCAATGATCTCAACGCGCTGCGCCCACCGTCCTGCGCCGATGCGGCCTTGCGGGTTCTCGGCCTCTCCTTTGCGGGCTGGAACGTCATCGCCAGCGTCGGCCTTCTTGCCATTGCTCTCAAAGGAGCATTCGCGCCGGCGCAGTGACAGCCGAGTGCAAAGACATAGGGCTCTACCGGTGAGGGGTTGAAGGCAAGACCGATGAAGGCAGCAACCGGTGCAACGCCGCTCAAGGCGCTCGATGCCATCGTATTCGACAGCGAGACCACCGGCCTCGATACCAAGGTCGCGCGTATCGTGCAGATGGCAGCCATCGGCGTATCGGGCGGTGCGATCGTGGAAGACGATCGCTATGACAGCCTGGTGGATCCGCGCATGGCGATCCCGTCAGGCTCAACCGCGATCCACGGCATCAGCGACAGCATGGTCAAGGATGCGCCGGTGTTCGCCGTCGCGCTCGGCCATCTGGAATCCTACCGCAGCGAGCGGCCGATCATCGGCTATTCGATCGGGTTCGATCTCGCCATCATGGCCAAGGAGGCGAGCCGCACCGGCCTGACCTGGCGCCGGCCCCGTTCGCTCTGCGTGCGAACGCTGGCGGCTTTTGCCAATCCCAATCTGCCGGACCATGCCCTGGAGACGATCGCCACCTGGCTTGGCGTCGAGATCGTCGGACGCCACAGCGCGATGGGTGATGCGCGGGCGGCAGCGGCCATCTTTATCGCTCTTTTGCCCAGGCTTGCTGATCTCGGCGTCCGCACGCTTGCCGAGGCGGAACGGGCAAGTCTCGGGCTCAACGAGCAGATGACGTCGCATGATCGCGCAGGCTGGACGCGGCCGGTGCTGGAACCGGGAGACCACCCCTCACTCGCGGCAGTGGACCCCTACGCCTATCGGCACCGGGTCGGCCAGATTGCGTCCGCCGAGCTTGTTATCATTGCCGGCGATCAGCGGGTGGATCGTGCCATGAAGCTGATGGCAGAGCGCAAGATCAGCTCCGTCCTCGTTTCTCCGGAAGGAAAGCCCGGCGGTACCGTGCAGGAATACGGCATCGTCACCGAGCGCGACATGCTCCGCCTCGTCGTCACCCATGGCGCGGCGGCGCTCGAGATGCCCATCGATACCATCGCCACGCGGCCGCTGATTTCAGTCGCCGAGGAATCCTTCGTCTACCGCGCCATCGGCCGCATGGAGCGGCAGCAGATCCGGCATCTGGCCGTGCGCAATCAGGAAGACCGGCTGACGGGCATCATCTCGGCGCGCGATCTTCTGAAGTTGCGCGGCAGTGCGGCCATCCGGCTCGACGATGCGATCGAGGCGGCGAAGAACGCCGCCGATATCGCCAAGGCCTGGGCGATGCTGCCCGGCGTCACCAACCGCCTGCTTGCCGAAGACATCGACCCGCGCATCCTCGCCGGCATCGTTTCGGAGGAGCTTCGCATCGTCACGCGGCGCGCGGCCGTCATGGCCGAAGCGGAGATGCTGGCGGAGGGGCGCGGCGCTCCTCCCACATCCTATGCTTTTCTGGTGCTTGGATCGGGCGGCCGGGGTGAAAGCCTGCTTGCGGCCGACCAGGACAACGCCATCGTCTATCAGCAGGGCGAACCGGGTGAACCGGAAGACGAGTGGTTCGCCGAACTGGGCGAGCGAGTCGCCAAGACGCTCGACACGGCCGGCATCGTCTATTGCAAGGGCGGCGTCATGGCCAAGAACCCGCCATGGCGCGGATCGCTCGCCACCTGGCACCGACGGATCGCGCATTGGATCGCACGCTCCGAGCCGGAAGATCTGCTCAATGTCGATATCTTCTTCGACATGCGGGCGGTTCACGGAAGCCAGCCGCTTGCCGCGCGGCTTCTGGACGATGCGCTGACCTCCGCCCATGACCACCGGCC
Organism: Georhizobium profundi; assembly: GCF_003952725.1. Lineage (NCBI taxonomy): Bacteria > Pseudomonadati > Pseudomonadota > Alphaproteobacteria > Hyphomicrobiales > Rhizobiaceae > Georhizobium > Georhizobium profundi. The sequence goes on from NZ_CP032509.1 coordinate 4,290,437, forward strand.
CTTCGCCAAACTGCTCGGCGACCGGCTCGGCGAATTCACGCCCGTTTTCGGGATGTTCGGCCGGCTGAAGACGATCGATGGCCGGCTCGATCTCAAGAAGCACGGGCTTTTCCCGATCGTGACGCTCGCGCGGGCGCTGGCCATCCGCCACGACATCCGCCACCGCCGCACCGAATTGCGTCTGGAGGGTTTGATCGCCCGCGGTATCGGCTCGGAGGAACAGCTGACGGCGCTGCTCGATGCGCACCGGTTCATTCTCGGGCTGATGCTTGCCCAGCAATCGCGGGATCTTGCGGAAGGTATACCCGTTTCGAACAAGGTTGCGGTCGACCGCCTCACGCCGTCTCAAACCGCGCGGCTGAAGGCAGCGCTCAAGCTGGTGGAGAGCGTGCCCAATCTCTTCCGCGGGCTGGTCACTGCCCAGCCCCGCTGACATCGTGGCGACGCAGCCTGCTCAGGGCTGCAGTTCGACATCCCAGTAGAGATAATCCATCCAGCTTTCATGCAAATGGTTCGGCGGGAAAAGCCGGCCATTGTTGTGAAGATCGTGCACGGATGGCTGGAACGGCGTCTGGCGCGGGAACATCTGCGCTTCGCGCGGCATTTGCCCGCCCTTCTTGAGATTGCAGGGCGAACAGGCTGCAACGACGTTTTCCCATGTCGTCTGACCACCGCAGCGGCGCGGGATGACGTGATCGAAGGTCAGATCATCGGGCGAGCCGCAATACTGACATTCGAAGCGATCGCGCAGGAAGACGTTGAAGCGTGTGAAGGCCGGGTGTCGGGACGGCTTGATGTAGCTTTTCAGGCAGACGACACTCGGGATCTTCATCGAGAAACTCGGTGAGGACACCGCGTGCTCGTATTCGGCCACGATGTTCACGCGGTCGAGAAACACCGCCTTGATCGCGTCCTGCCAGGACCACAAGGAGAGCGGATAATAACTCAAGGGCCGGAAGTCGGCGTTCAATACAAGCGCCGGCAAGGACTCCGGTGAAACTGCAATCGTCAAGTAGCTGCTCCTGACCGATTCGTACGCTGCGTCACATATATTAGGCACCATGTTGCAGGAATGTGAAGCTATGGCGAAGTCCGGGCACCTTTGTTGCCAAGCCTTATCCTCAGCTTCCCACCGGAGCCACCGTACGGCGGATCACCGTTCCATAATAGGCCCACAAAAGTCTGGCGGCGATCCCCCTGAAAGGCGACCATTCCTCTGCGATTATACGCAGGTCCCGTGCGGTTGGACGCGTGGCGAGGGAAAAGGCATGGGCGGCAGCCGCTTGCAGCGCCACGTCGCCGGCCGGAAAGATGTCTGGATGACCACCGCAAAAGAGCAGATAGACTTCTGCGGTCCACGGGCCGATCCCCGGAAGTGCCGTCAGGTCGGCGATCGCCTGTTCGGCAGGCAGATGGCGCACCGCGTCCAGATCGATCGCTTCCTCGGACACGGCCCGGGCCACACCCAGCAATGCCGCCTGCTTGGCGCGCGAGAGGCCAATCTGACGGAAATCGGCTTCCTCCAGTGAAAGGACGCCGGCCGGGGTAATCTCACCCAGCCTGGACAGGAGCCGCGCATGGATGGCGTCGGCACTCGCCCGCGACACCATTTGCGACACGACGATACCGGCAAGCCCCGCATAGCCTGAAGGCTGAAGGCGCAGCGGCACGGGGCCCGCCTTCTCGATCACCGGGCGCAGGCGCGGGTCGGCACGGGCGAGTTCCGCCAAGCCCGCCTCGATCTGCTCCTGTGTCGCGATGGGCTGCATGGACGTTGACCTCGGTCCGGGACAGATGGCACGGCACATGGCTCCGACTTATCGCGTTCCCGACCGTGAACCGGTATCCACTTCACCCGGGAACGCTCTAGCAGATCATCCGCCGCGGAACCAATCATGAGCGCTGTGCCGTCCAGTCCCGTCTTCCGCTTCGCGCCGAGCCCCAACGGTGCGCTGCATCTCGGCCATGCCTATTCGGCGCTGCTGAACGAGAAGCTGGCGCGGGAAACCGATGGCCGGTTGCTGCTGCGCATCGAGGATATTGACCAGACACGCTGCACGCCGGCGCTCGAAGCGCAGATGATCGCCGATCTCGCCTGGCTCGGCCTGGACTTCACACCTCCGCATCGCCGCCAGTCGGATCACTTCGACGACTACCAGCAGGCGCTCGATCGACTGATCGGTCGAGGCCTCGCCTATCCCGCCTTCATGAGCCGTGGCGATATCCGGGCGTGGATCAGCGACCAGGAGCGTGCGACCGGCAAGCCATGGCCGCGCGATCCGGACGGTGCACCGATCTATCCTGCCCTGGATCGTCACCTCTCCGCCTCCGAACGCGAAGCCCGGATCGCCGCAGGTGTGCCTTTCGCGTGGCGGCTCGATATGGCGGCTGCGCTCGCCATGGTGGGTCCGGACCTCAGCTGGGTGGAAAGCGGCCAAGGCCCCTCGGGCGAGCACGGGATCATCGTCGCCGATCCGGGTGCCTGGGGCGATGTGATGCTGGCGCGCCGGGACACGCCGACGAGCTATCATCTCTCCGTAGTGGTCGACGATGCGCTGCAGGGCGTGAGCGACGTGGTGCGCGGCCGGGATCTCTTTTTTGCTACGGCGATCCACCGGCTGTTGCAGCACCTACTCTCACTGCCGGCGCCGCGCTACCACCATCACCGGTTGATCCTCGGTGACGACGGAACGAAGCTTTCGAAGAGCAAGGGTGACGAAGGCATTGCCGCCCTGCGCAATGCAGGCATCGATCCCGTCACGATCCGCAATGAGCTCGGATTTCGCTAGAAATCCATGCGCATGAGAATGCGCTTCACCACAGCCAGGAAGAACAGCGATCCGAAGCCTCCTGCGATGCCGGCAGCAAACCGGATCTCCGTCGCATCCATCGGCATGCGCATCGCTTCATAGGCCATCAGACCGAGATAGAAGCCGGCAGCGAGCACGATCATGTTGCCGAGGGCACCAAAGCCCTGCCTGCCCATGACGGCATCCATCGCCTGCCCGACCAGAAATCCACCCATCAGCGCAAGGATCGCAAAAATGGTGGACCATTCGACTGAAAGATCCCCGAGCATCATGCTCGCACCTCCAACGCTTCACCCATTGCTAAAATACCATTGGCCGCTGTCGGCTGCGATGGGATTGTGGAGATTGGGTAAACGGCGTCCTAGCGGCACACCGACAATTAGGCGTCGTCCTTGTGGATCGACCGGTAGCGCAGGATCGCGGCATTCACTTCGGCTCCGAGAATGAAGATCGCCGCCACGATGTACAGGAAGAACAGCGCGATCACGATCGAGGCGAGGCCTGCATAGGTCGATACGTAAGTCGCGAAACGCTGCAGATAGGACGCAAAAAGGCTTGCGGCGACCAGCCAGCAGAAGATGGTGAGTCCGACACCCGGCAGGACCTCGGTCAGCTTGCGCCGGCCGGCGGGCAGCCAGAGATGCGAGATCGCAAGGCCGATGATGAGGACGGATACGGCCACCACGATGCGCCAATTGTCGATCATCGACGTCGTCGCATCCATCCAGGGCAGCCAGTCCCGCGCCAGCCGGACGGCGAGCGGGGCAAGGACGAGCAGGAAGCTGATCGCCATGAAAACGAAGGATGCGATGAAGACGAAGCCGAGGCTTTGCGCGCGCGTCAGATACCAGGGTCGCCGATCGGCGACGCGATAGGCACGGTTCAGCGAGATGCGCAGCGCTTCAACGCCGTTCGACGCGAAGAACGCCGCCGCGAGAACACCGATTGTCAGAAGGTCGAAACGATCCTGCGTCAGCACATTCTCGACTTCTCGCGCGATCGGCTCGGCGACGGTCTGCGGCCAGGTGTCGAAGATGAGATGCACGGCCGTCTCGGAGAACGCATCGGCGCCGAGATAACTGGCCAGCGCCGTTCCGAAGATCATGAAGGGGAAGATCGCCATGATCGTCGAAAGCGCGACATGGCTCGCCATCGCCCAGCCATCTTCGTCGTTGAAGTGGTTGAAGGCGTCGAGCGCTATCCGGTAGGTCTTCTTGTAGACGCCCATTCTCGTAAAGTCGCACTTCAGCCCAGGCGGTTCGGCGATGCGCACCGTTCCGCGCCCATCTCATCAAGCGGTGCATCAAGCATGACACAAATACGTTCCATTCTCTTAACCGGATGCTCATCCGGTATCGGCGCCTATTGCGCACGGGCCTTGAAGGCCGAGGGCTGGCGCGTGCTGGCCACTGCGCGCACCAACGCCGACCTTGCCGCACTTGCAGCCGACGGGATCGAGGCCTTTCAACTCGACTACCGCGACGCGACCTCGATCGCGACGCTTTTCGAGACCGTGATGGCTGCGACAGGTGGCACGCTCGACGCGGTCTTCAACAATGGCGCCTACAGCCAGCCCGGCGCGGTGGAAGACTTGCCGGTCGAAGCGCTGCGCGAGCAGTTCGAGGCGAATGTCTTCGGCTGGCACGATCTCACGCGGCGCATCGTGCCGGTCATGCGCGCACAAGGACATGGCCGCATCGTACAGTGCTCGTCCATCCTCGGCCTCGTTCCGATGCCCTATCGCGGCGCGTACAATGCCTCGAAACATGCGATCGAGGCGCTCAGCCTCACCATGCGCATGGAGTTGAAGGGCTCCGGCATCCATGTCAGCCTGATCGAGCCGGGCCCGATTGAATCGAAGATCGCGATCAACGCACTTCGCTATGTGGAAAAATACATCGACATCGAGAACTCGGTTCATCGCGCAGCTTATGAAAAACAGCTCGCACGGCTGCGCCAGGGCGGGGTCAAGTCCAAGAACAAGCTCGGGCCGGACGCCGTGCATGCGGTTCTGACCCACGCGCTGAACTCGCCGAAACCACGGCCGCATTATCCGGTGACGCGTCCGGCCAAGCTCGGCATCGCGATGAAGCGCCTTTTGCCGGCAGGCTTCTTCTACGACATGCTCGCCCGGCAGGAGCCCTGACACGGCGTCATTGCGACACACTTTCCGTGAGCGGATGGAATGTGGCAAAGCAGGCGCAACGTCCTATGTGTGGTGTTCTCATACGCCACAGCGCAAGAAGTGACCTGATATGGAAAACATCACTTACGCCCTCGCCATCATCGTCATGGCCGCCGTCGCGGTCGTGCTCGTGCGCGGCTTGTTTCATATGATGCGGGGCGGCGACGGCGTCACGTCGAACAAGCTGATGCAGATGCGCATTCTCCTGCAGTTCATCGCGATCGTTCTCATCGTGGTGACGCTGTTGCTGACGAATGGCGGGCGCTGATCGCGCGACCTGAATGCGGGGGGACGAATGATGGTTCGACTGAACAAGATCTACACGCGTACCGGAGACGATGGCACCACTGGCCTCGTCAGTGGTGATCGCCGCGCAAAGGACGACGCCCGCATCGAGGCGTTCGGCACCGTCGACGAGGCCAATTGTACCATCGGCATGGCACGGCTCTACACATCAGGCAGCGAACTCGATGCGGTGCTCTCGCGCATCCAGAACGATTTCTTCGATCTCGGCGCCGATCTCGCCACGCCGCATACGGACGAGAAGCTGGAATACGAGCCGCTGCGCATCGTCGCCGCCCAGGTCGATTGGCTGGAGACACAGATCGACCGGCTCAATGCCGATCTCGAACCGTTGAGATCCTTCGTGCTGCCGGCCGGCACGGCACTGGCCACCCACCTCCACCTCGCGCGGACGATTGCACGACGGGCAGAACGTGCGATGGTGACGCTTGCGGCCAACGAGACGATCAATCCCGACGCGCTGCGTTACATCAACCGCGTCTCGGACTTCCTGTTCGTCGCAGCCCGCCACGCCAACGCCAAGGGCGAAGGTGACGTCCTGTGGGTTCCGGGCAAGAACCGCTGACGCCATCAACCGGCCATCGGGGGTGGCGATGTTCGTTCCGATCCACGACGCCAACGATCTTCGTCACATCCGACTTCAGGTGGTCACGCTCGGGCTGATCGCCGCCAACGTCCTCATCTATTTCACGACGGCGCTGGACGGCCTCGACAGCGAGGCGGTGCTCGCGACGGTCTACGGTCTCGGCTACATTCCAGCGGTCGCCAACGGCCACCTCGATCTCGCGCCGGCGCTGACGATCGTGCCCGACGCGGCAACCTACATCACCTACGCCTTTCTACATGGCGGCCTCCTGCACCTTGCAGGCAACATGGCCTTTCTCTGGGTATTCGGCGACAATGTCGAGGATGCGATGGGGCATGTGCGCTTCCTCCTCTTCTACCTGCTCTGCGCCGCGGCCGCCGCGATGGCTCACGGACTTCTCTATCCGTTTTCCGAAGTGCCGTTGATCGGGGCCTCAGGCGCGGCCTCGGGCGTGGTTGCGGCCTATCTCCTGCTTCATCCGCGCGTTCGCCTGTGGGTGCTCGTCTTCGGCCGCATTCCCGTTCCCGTGCCCGCCTATCTCGCGTTGATCGCCTGGATCGCCTACCAGTTCGGCATGCTCGTCATCGATCTCGGCGGCGAAGTGTCCTGGGCGGCGCATGCGGGCGGCATCGTTGCTGGGCTGGTGCTGCTGCCCTTGATGAAGCGCCGCGACGTGCCGCTTTTCGACCGCCGGATCGTGCGCCCGCGGGCCGTGACGGTCGTGCCCGCCATCCGTCGCGATATTTGACTTTTACGTAAGCGTAAGTTACCTCTCGACCGATGTCGAGCGGTCCTGGACGCGATTGAATTCCGCGGGGAATGGCGTATGCATGTCGCGAATTGGCCGCCTTGCCGGCTTCCCGGTGAGGCAAACCAACCCCGTCCGCGTCCAAGTCCGCGTTCTAGAAAGGGAAGAGAATGAAGATCCTCGTGCCGGTAAAAAGGGTGGTCGACTACAACGTGAAAATCCGCGTCAAGGCGGACGGTTCGGGCGTCGAACTGAACAACGTGAAGATGTCGATGAACCCGTTCGATGAGATCGCCGTCGAAGAGGCGCTGCGACTCAAGGAAGCTGGCAAGGCCGAGGAAGTGGTCGTCGTTTCCGTCGGGCCGGCAAAGGCCGAGGAAACGCTGCGCACCGGGCTTGCAATGGGTGCCGACCGTGCGCTCCTGATCCAGACCGACGACGTGGTCGAGCCGCTGGCCGTTGCCAAGCTGCTCAAGGCCGTCGTGGCGGAAGAAAATCCCGATCTGGTCATTCTCGGCAAGCAGGCGATCGATGACGACTCGAACCAGACCGGCCAGATGCTTTCGGCTCTGCTCGGCTGGGGCCAGGGCACCTTTGCCTCCAAGGTCGAACTCGGCGATGGCAAGGTCAATGTGACCCGCGAAGTCGATGGCGGCCTGCAGACGATCGAGCTGAAGCTGCCAGCCGTCGTAACGACGGATCTGCGCCTCAACGAACCGCGCTATGCATCGCTTCCGAACATAATGAAGGCCAAGAAGAAGCCGCTCGACAAGAAGACGCCGGCCGATTTCGGCGTCGATACCGCGCCGCGTCTCAAGGTCCTGAAGACCGAGGAACCCGCTGGCCGTTCGGCAGGGGTCAAGGTCGGCTCCGTTGAGGAACTGGTGCAGAAGCTCAAGAACGAAGCCAGCGTGCTTTGATGTGATTTTCAGCGTTGGCCCGAGGCTCGGTCGAGAGACCGCAACGCCTTGAGCCCGCCAACGCGCTCAAGGGAGAAACGACAGATGACCATTCTTCTCGTCGCTGAACACGACAATGCAACGCTTTCCGACCAGACGGCGAAGGCGCTTTCGGCTGCCTCCAAGATCGGTGGAGAGGTCCACGTCCTCGTCGCCGGCAAGGGCGCGCAGGCCGCCGCCGACGCAGCTGCCAAACTTGAGGGCGTCACCAAGGTTCTGCTGGCCGATGCCGACAGCCTGGAACACCGCCTTGCCGAGCCGACCGCTGCGCTGATCGCGAAGCTTGCAGCCGACTACGACACGGTGATCGCGCCCGCGACCACCATGGGCAAGAACGTGCTGCCGCGCGTCGCCGCGCTGCTCGACGTCATGCAGCTGTCCGACATCATCGAAGTCATCGACGCGACGACCTTCAAACGCCCGATCTATGCCGGCAACGCGCTGCAGACCGTGCAGACCAGCGACGCCAAGAAGGTGATCACCGTGCGCACGGCCTCCTTCCAGGTGGCTGGCGAGGGTGGTTCGGCGAGCGTCGAGACCATCGACGCCGGTGAAAATCCGGGTGTGTCGTCCTTCGTCGGTGAGGCGATTGCCGAAACCGATCGTCCCGAACTCACCTCCGCGCGGATCATCGTGTCCGGCGGCCGTGCGCTCGGCTCCAAGGAAAAGTTCGAGGAAGTGGTGCTGCCGCTTGCCGACAAGCTCGGTGCAGCCGTCGGCGCTTCGCGCGCTGCCGTCGACGCCGGCTATGCGCCGAACGACTGGCAGGTCGGCCAGACCGGCAAGGTCGTCGCCCCCGATCTCTACATCGCCTGCGGCATCTCCGGCGCGATCCAGCACCTTGCCGGCATGAAGGATTCCAAGGTGATCGTCGCGATTAACAAGGACGAGGAAGCACCGATCTTCCAGGTCGCCGATTACGGCCTGGTTGCGGATCTCTTCACCGCGCTTCCGGAACTCGAAAAAGCGCTTTGATCGCACGCCGATTTGCACATTAGAGCGCTGGCCGGGGTGGACGCATGCCACCCGGCCACGCTAGTTTCCCTCACTCTTTCAGGACATGGCGGAAACAGAGGGTCAATGACCAGCACAATTCGTAGCGTGGGCGTGGTGGGCGCGGGACAGATGGGCTGCGGCATCGCCCAGGTCTGTGCTCTTGCCGGGTATGACGTCCGTCTTCACGATGTGACGACCGAGCGCATCGAAGCGGGACTTGCGACGATCAACGGCAACCTCGCGCGCCAGGTCTCTTCGGCAAAGTTGCCGGAAGAAGAGCGCAGCAAGGCGCTGTCGCTAATCAAGGCCGCTCCGACCATGGACGATCTGGCCTCGATGGATCTCGTCATCGAGGCCGCGACGGAAGACGAAACCGTCAAGCGCAAGATCTACCAGCAGCTCTGCCCTGCTCTCAATCCCGAGGCGATCCTCGCCACCAACACCTCGTCACTCTCCATCACACGGCTCGCCTCGGCCACCGACAGACCCGAACGCTTCATCGGCATTCACTTCATGAACCCGGTCCCGGTGATGAAGCTGGTGGAGCTGGTGCGCGGCATCGCGACGGAAGACGAGACGTTCCAGTCCGCCAACAAATTCGTCGCCTCGCTCGACAAGACGATCACGGTTGCGGAGGACTTTCCGGCCTTCATCGTCAACCGCATCCTACTGCCGATGATCAACGAGGCGATCTACACGCTCTATGAGGGCGTCGGCACCGTGGAAGCAATCGACACCGCGATGAAACTGGGCGCCAACCACCCGATGGGCCCGCTCCAACTCGCCGACTTCATCGGCCTCGACACCTGCCTGTCGATCATGCAGGTCCTCTATGACGGCCTCGCCGACAGCAAATACCGCCCCTGCCCGCTCCTCGTAAAATACGTCGAAGCCGGCTGGCTCGGCCGCAAATCCGGCCGCGGATTCTATGATTATCGCGGCGAAGTGCCCGTTCCGACGCGGTAGGACGCCGGCCCCAATGCCCGCCTAGATCGCCTTCGCCGTCTCCACCAGCTTGATGGCGTCTTCGCTGGCCCAGGCGGCGGGGCCGTTCATGGCGGCGAGGAGGCAGGAGTTTTCGTCGATGAGGAGCGTCACGGGAAGGCCGAAGGCGAGGCCTTGGGCCTTGAGGTCGTTGAAGATGCCCATGGACGCATCGCGGTAGAGCGCGAGGTTGTCGACGCCGATTTCTTGCAGGAAAGCACGCGGCTTCTCTTCGTCGCCCAAGTCGATGTTGACCGTCACGACCTCGAACGTGTCGTCGCCCATCGTCTCCTGCAGCTCGGCGAGATCCGGCATCTCTTCCCGGCAGGGGGCGCACCAAGTGGCCCAGAGATTGACGAGCAGCGTCTTGCCGCCGAAATCGCCGAGCGTCATCGGCGCGCCGTCGGGGCCGTTGAAGCCGAGCGAGGCAAGCGAGACGGGCGTCTCTGTCGGAGCCATCGCGGCAACCGCTCCGGTGGCGACAGGGGTCAGCGCCGCAACCCGGTCGTCGGTTGCCGCGCAGCTTGCCGCCTCGGTGGTGCCTTGAAGCGAAACGGCCGCCACTTCGTTCATCGGCGGCGTGCGGTCATTGCCAGAAGGACTGCCCTTCACGTATACCGCCCCGGCACCAGCCAGGACACCAAGAACGACGGCGGCGATTGCCAGTTTCGCGGTGGACAGGCTCTGCATTCTCGCGATCCCTCTCAATCAGACCGTTGGGCTCAACATGTCGGACAACACTGCCGAAGGCAAATCGTCGAACCAGATGTGGGGTGGGCGTTTCGCGTCCGGTCCTGCTGCGATCATGGAAGAAATCAATGCTTCCATCGACTTCGACCGCAAGCTGTACCGTCAGGATATCGCCGGCTCCCTCGCCCATGCGGCGATGCTCTCAGATAAGGGCATTATTTCGTCTGAGGATCGCGACAAGATCGCGCAGGGCCTGAAAACGATCCTCGGCGAGATCGAGCAGGGGCAGTTCCAGTTCTCCCGCCGGCTGGAAGATATTCACATGAACATCGAGGCGCGGCTCGCCGATCTCATCGGTCCTGCAGCGGGCCGCCTGCACACAGCCCGGTCGCGCAACGACCAGGTGGCGCTGGATTTCCGGCTGTGGGTGAAGGAAGAACTGCAGCGCACGGACACGGCATTGACCGGCCTGATCGAGGCATTTCTCGAGCGCGCCGGTGAGCACGCCGAAACCGTGATGCCGGGCTTCACGCATCTCCAATCGGCCCAGCCCGTGACATTCGGTCACCATCTCATGGCCTATGTGGAAATGTTCGGCCGCGACCGTTCAAGGGTCCGCGATGCGATCGAACGGCTCGACGAATCGCCGCTCGGTGCCGCGGCACTTGCCGGCACGGGCTATCCGATCGATCGCCATCAGACCGCCGCTGCGCTGAATTTCCGCGAGCCGACCCGCAATTCCATCGACACGGTGTCGGATCGTGACTTCGCGCTGGAGTTCCTGGCGACGGCTTCGATCGCGGCCACGCATCTGTCGCGGCTTGCCGAGGAGATCGTCATCTGGTCGACGCCGCAGTTCCATTTCGTGACGCTGTCGGATGCCTTTTCCACCGGCTCGTCGATCATGCCGCAGAAGAAGAACCCGGATGCGGCCGAACTGGTGCGGGCAAAGACCGGCCGTATCAATGGCTCGCTGATCGCGCTGCTGACGGTGATGAAGGGTCTCCCGCTCGCCTATTCCAAGGACATGCAGGAAGACAAGGAGCAGGTGTTCGACGCCGCCGAAAGCCTGGAGCTCAGCATCGCCGCCATGACGGGCATGATCCGCGACCTCAAGGTCAACGCGCAATCGATGCGGGCGGCTGCCGGCTCGGGCCATTCCACCGCCACTGATCTTGCCGACTGGCTGGTGCGCGAAGCCGGCCTGCCCTTCCGCGAAGCACACCATGTCACGGGACGCGCAGTCGCGCTTGCGGACGAGAAGGGCTGCACGCTTTCGGATCTGCCTCTCGACGCGCTGCAGGCGATTCATGCGTCTATCACCGACGATGTCTTCAATGTGCTCTCGGTCGAAGCCTCGGTCGCCAGCCGCAAATCGTTTGGCGGAACGGCGCCCGATCAGGTGCGCAGCCAGATCGCCTGGTGGCGGGAACGGCTCTAGCACGTTGCCAGCTGAAGTGGATGCCGGTTCATCGTTCGGGAACGCGACATCCCAACACACAAAGGCGTGCGTTCTGCTCGCATTGCACATGACGCACGCCATCGGCTAAAAGACGCGGCATCATCCGGAGACAAGAGACGATGACCGGCCAGAAAACGACCGCCAACGCGACAGCGCGCCTTCTCATCATCACGGTGGCGGCAGGCCTTGCGCTGACAGCCTGCGGTCGCAAGGCGCCGCTTGACCGGCCGGCGCTTTCCGGCGCGCCGCAGGCGCAGGCAGAGGTTCAGCAGCCCGATACGGATGCCAATCGCCTGTCGGGCGTGATCGGCGGCTCGCGCAACAGCTCGGCTGACGTTCCACCCGCCGAACCCAACCGCCGCTTCTTCCTCGATCCGCTGCTCGATTAAGGCCAAGCCTCTTGAACCATTTCCGTTACCTGAACGGCGCGCTCCACGCCGAAGACGTCGACGTGGCGGAGATCGCCAAGACCGTCGGCACGCCTTTTTATTGTTATTCCACAGCAACGCTGACGCGCCACTATCAGGTCTTCGCAGACGCCTTTTCAGACATCGACGCGCTCGTCTGCTATGCGATGAAGGCCAATTCGAACCAGGCGGTTCTGGCGACGCTCGCCAAGCTCGGTTCCGGCGTCGACGTGGTCTCTGAGGGCGAGTTGCGGCGCGCGCTTGCAGCCGGCATCCCGCCTTCCAAGATCATGTTTTCGGGCGTCGGCAAGACCAAGCGCGAGATCGACTTTGCGCTCGCGTCCGGCATCCACTGCTTCAACATCGAATCCGAGCCCGAACTGGAGGTCGTGAACAGCCGGGCGCTCGCTGCCGGAACGACTGCACCGGTCTCCTTCCGCATCAACCCGGATGTCGATGCACGCACCCATGCCAAGATCTCGACTGGCAAGAAGGACGACAAGTTCGGCATCTCCTGGCAGGATGCGCGCCGGGTCTATGCCCATGCCGCCACGCTGCCCGGCATCCGCGTGACCGGCATCGACATGCATATCGGCAGCCAGATCACCGATCTGCAGCCCTATGACGACGCCTTCCGGCTGCTGCGCGAACTGGTCGAAACACTGCGCGCCGACGGGCATACCATCCACCATGTCGATCTCGGCGGTGGCCTCGGCATTCCCTACCGCGACGACAACCAGCCGCCGCCGGAGCCGCGCGACTATGCCGAAACGGTCAAGGCGCATGTGCGCGATCTCGGTTGCCAGGTGATCTTCGAGCCCGGCCGCATGATCGCCGGCAATGCCGGCATTCTCGTTTCCGAAGTGCTCTACGTGAAGGAAACCGGCAGCAAGATCTTCGTGATCGCCGACGTCGCCATGAACGACCTGATCCGTCCGACGCTCTATGAAGCATGGCACGAAATCCGGACGGTGAAGGAAACGCCTGCCGGCGCGCCGCGCATCAAGGCGGATATCGTGGGGCCTGTGTGCGAGAGCGGCGACTTCATGGCCCGCGACCGGACCATTCCGGTTCTTCGAGCCGGCGACCTCATCGCCATTGGCTCTGCAGGCGCCTATGGCGCGGTGCAATCGGGCACCTACAATTCCCGCCTGCTCGTGCCGGAGGTGCTCGTCAAGGGCGACCGGTTCCATGTCGTGCGCCCGCGCCCAAGCTTCGATGATCTTCTTGGCCTGGACAGCGTGCCGGACTGGGTCAACGAAATCGAAGCTGATTAGACCAAATTTAAGGTTTTTCAAGCGATAACCCCCTAATTATTAAGGGGTTCTTCTTTGCTTCAAGTCGATTTCGGCATCATTGCGCTCGCGTTTTTCCACAATGCCGGATTGGTCGCCCTGGTGGTGCTGGCATACGGCTCGGTGCTGAGACGCACACGCGCCGGGATGGCCCGGAAACTCGTTCTCGGGCTTCTGTTTGGGGCAGGCGTCCATCTGGCGATGTCGAGCCCCATCATGCTGACGGAAGGCGTCGTCATCGACGGTCGAGCAGTCTTTGTTGCCCTTTCTGCTGTGTTTGCGGGTTGGCCAGGGGCCGTGATTACAGCATCGATCGCCGCCTTTCATCGGTTCGAGACGGGTGGCATTGGAGCTACCGCGGGGCTCTGCGGAATTGTTTGGGTCGTGGTCTCGACGATCGCGGTCGCTGAATGGCGCGGTCTGACGACAACCGTGCCTAGCATGCGGCGCTTGACGGAAATTGCCTTTGTGGCATCACTGATGCCGATAGCCATTCTGCTGATGCCCTCGAATCTCGCGCTCACCGTTTTTCTGAATGCGGGTCTGCCGCTCGCAGCGGCGACTTTTGGCGGCGTGTTGGCTTTTGGTCACCTTCTTGCCGGCGAGCTGCAGCGTCATGAGGCCACGGTGCGAGCGCGTCGGGATCTGCGCACCGATGCACTGACCGGACTGCAAAACCGCCGTGGCTTCGACGATCTCTCCACGCGCGCCTTCCACGTTGCCAGAAGCGAAGGCAAGCAACTTGCGCTCGTCATGATCGATATCGACCACTTCAAGAAGGTCAACGATATCTGGGGTCATGCAGCGGGCGACAAGGTGCTGGCCGAAGTCAGCGATATCATCGGAAAGCATGTGCGTGTTCACGACACCGTCTGCCGCTTCGGCGGTGAGGAAATCGCCATTCTCATGCCGCACGCCTCGCTTGAAGCAGCGCTATCGACCGCCGAACGGGTACGGATCGCCATCGAGGAGGCAGTTTTCCTGCTGGGAGGGATCCAGATCAAAGTGACCGTCAGCGCCGGTGCGTCATGCGTGGAGGAATCGATGACCGAATTCGGTGATCTGTTCGATGCTGCAGACAAGGCGCTCTATTTGGCGAAGAGTACCGGTCGCAACCGGGTGAAGAGCGCGGCCATCGTCAAAGCCGCCTGAGAATCTGCACCCATCACAATCCGGTGGGTGCCCTCGCCAAAGCCACATTTTCCGCTATCCTCGTCTTGAACCTGGAGCAGCGGTGCATGGCGATTTCTACCTTGGCCGAAACGGCGGCGGCATTGGCCGCCAAGCTTTCGCGCAAGCGGGCCACGACGAAGCTCGTCATCGCGCTCGAGCGCCTCTGGATCGCAGTCCTTCCGCTTGCCGGGATCGCCGCGATCTACGTTGCGCTGTCCTGGTTCGGCTATTTTCGCGCCGTGCCCGACCTGGTCCGCATCGCGACGCTCGTCGTCCTGGGGCTGGCCGCGCTCGCGTCGCTCTACCTGCTCACCCGTTTTCGACTTCCATCGACGGGCGAGGCCGACGCCCGGCTTGAGGAACGCAATGCGATCGCGCACCAGGCGGTGCGCGTTCAAAGCGACACGCTCGAGCGCGACAACCCGCTTGCCCGCGCGCTTTGGGAAGAACACCAGCGGCGCATGAGCGCAAGGCTCGACAAGCTTTCGGTCGGTCTGCCCAATCCCGACACGCCGCGCCGCGATCCCTACGGAATGCGGGCGCTGGTCGTGCTTCTCCTCTTCACGGCATTTGCGTTTTCTTCTTCCAACCGCGCCGGCACGCTGTCGGATGCGTTCGTTTCCCATGCGGTCAGCAATGCGCCCCCGACGCGCATCGACGCGTGGATCACGCCGCCGGCCTATACGGGCCGTCCGCCGATTTTCCTCAGCACGGCGCAGCTGGGCGAAGGTGCGGTCATCACCCTGCCGGAGCGCAGCGAAGTGGTTGTCCGGATCAGCGGCGGCGCCGGCGGGGAGATCGTCAGCTTCGCAGCGGAACAGGCCGAAAGCGCGGTGATGCTGGCACCGACCGAGGCAAACGACGCGCCCTCGTCCGCGGTGCAGAGGCCTGCAGCCGCATCGAGTGGCGATGCGCGCGGCTACCGCATGGATGCGATGCGCAGCGGAACGCTGGTCGTTTCCGGTGCGCGAGACGGCGACCGCGCGTGGCGGCTCGCGGTCGAGCCGGACCAGGCACCGGAAATCACTTTCGCCGAAGATCCCCGCCGTGCCGTCAACGGTGCGCTGGAAATCGCCTTCACCGCTTCCGACGATTACGGGATCGTCCGCGCTTTCACCGATATCGCACCGGTCGATCCCGCGGAAGGCGCGCGTCCGCTCTACGAGGCACCCGAGTACCGCTTGAACCTGTCGCGTCGCCAGGGGCTGGAGCAGCGGGGACGCGCAAGTCACGATGTCACGCAGCATCCATGGTCGGGCACGCTCGTCGACGTGACGCTCGTCGCCATCGACGCCAGCGGCCAGGAAGGCCGATCGGAGCCGCACCGCATGCGGTTGCCGGAACGCAGCTTCTCCGAGCCTCTCGCCCGCGCACTGGTCGAACAGCGACAGATCCTCGCGCTCGATGCCAACGCCGTCGCCGAGGTGCTGACGCTGAGCGATGCGCTGATGATCGCGCCGGAAGAGACCATCCCGAACCTCTCCCATTTCCTGCTTCTGCAATCGGCGCGCTCGCGCATCGAGCAGGCTTACAACGACGACATGCTGCGCGATTCCGCCGATTATCTCTGGGAAGTGGCGCTGGGCATCGAGGACGGCGACCTGTCGCTTGCCGAGAGACGCCTGCGGGACGCCCAGCGCGAGCTTGCCGAGGCACTGGAGAACGGTGCGACAGACGAGGAAATCCAAGCGCTGATGGACGAGCTGCGCGAGGCGATGCAGGAGTACCTGCAAGCGCTCGCTCAGGAACTGCAGAATTCCGACCAGGCCATGCAGCTTCCCGAAAACGCGATGCAGAACCTGCTTCGCCAGGAAGACCTGAACGCGATGCTCGACCAGATCGAGAATCTCGCTCGGCAAGGCGCGACGGAAGAAGCGCAGCAAATGCTGTCCGAACTGCAGCGCATGATGAACAACCTTCAGGCCGGCCGCCAGCAGCAACAGCAGCAGGGCAATGGCGAGATGCGCCGCCAGATGGACCAGCTCGGCGAACTGATGCGCGAGCAGCAGGAGCTGATGAACGAGACCTTCCGGCTCGATCAGGAGCTCGCCGAGCGCATGCAGCAGAGCCTCGATCCGTTCAATCCCGGCCAGCAGGATCAGCAGCAGGGCAATCAGGCGCCACAGGAGGGTCAGCAGGGCGAGAACGGGCTTTCGGAGATGACGCCCGAGCAGTTGCAGGAGGCGCTGCGCCAATTGCGCGCGCAGCAGGAGGCGCTCCAGGAACAGCTGGGTGAGTTGCAGGAGAGCCTGGAGGGCATGGGGATGGAGCCGAGCGAAGGGTTCGGCCAGGCCGGAGAAGCCATGGGCGATGCCTCACGCTCGCTCGGTGACGGGCGTGGCGAGCAGGCCGTCGGCGAACAGGGCCGCGCGCTTGAAGCGCTGCGCCAGGGCGCTCAGGACATGATGAACCAGATGATGCAGCAGATGGGCCAGGGCGAGGGTCAGGGCGAAGGCCAGGGCCAGAACCAGATGCGCCGGTCGGATACCGATCCGCTTGGGCGGCCGCGCTCTACCGAAGGGCCGGATTTCGGCGACACGGTGCGCGTTCCTGACGAGATCGACATCCAGCGGGCCCGGGAAATCCTGGAAGCGATCCGCAACAGGCTCGGCAACGCGCTGAGCCCGCAGCTGGAACGGCAATATTTGGAACGGCTGCTGGAGATGCGCTGAGGCGACGCCGCCTCGCGCATCGGGTCTCAGGCGGCGAGCGCGCGGCTTACGGCGGCGCGAATTTCCGGCAGGCTGAAGGGCTTGGAAACGACATCCACGATGATGGCGGCGAGGTTGTCCGCACGTTCGCGCTGCTCGGCATAGCCGGTCATGAGCAGGATCTTCATGGTCGGGTGCATGGCGGACGCCTGGTGCGCCAGCTCGATGCCATCCATCGCCGGCATGCGGATATCCGACAGAAGCAGATCGTAGCGCTCGCCACCACCCAGCCTGTCGATGCCTTCGGCGCCGTCACCGACTTCCTCGACCTGGTGACCGTCGAGCTTCAGGGCTCGTGCTACGAACGAGCGGAGCGCCGTCTCGTCTTCCGCGATCAGAATTTTCGCCATTGCCGTCTCCGCTTTCGTCAGCGCACCGCAATCGGTCGCCGCGGGTTTCTCTGTCCAGCCCTTAAGCCAACAAACCATTGATTGGTTTGCTTTGCGTAAAGAGAGCACGCCGGAAACCTGGTTGAGTGCCGAAATGAAGCGGCGTTTCAGCTCGGCTCGATAAGGGCCTTGATGCGTTCCGTCAGCTGCTCGAGCGCGAATGGCTTGGTCATCACGTGCATGCCATGTTCCAAATGGCCATGGCCAACGACCGCATTCTCGGCGTAGCCGGTAATGAACAATACCTTCAGATCGGGTCGCGTTTCGCGTGCTGCATCGGCCATCTGCCGGCCGTTCATGCCTCCGGGAAGGCCGACATCCGTAATGAGGAGATCAAGCCTCGCATCGGACTGCAAAATCTTGAGGCCCGAAGGACCATCGCCCGCCTCGATCGCCGTGAAGCCCAGCTCCTCCAGCACCTCGACGACCAGAAGCCGGATCAGGGGTTCGTCATCAACGACAAGCACCGTCTGTCCGGCCGCTTCGAGCGAGGGCGCACTTTCCTCTGCCTGGATGCCCTGTTCGAAGACCTCGCCCAGATGGCGCGGCAAATAGAGGCACACCATCGTGCCCTGCCCGACTTCCGAATAGATCCGCGTCTGTCCGCCCGACTGGCGGGTGAAGCCGTAGATCATCGACAGGCCGAGCCCGGTGCCCTGGCCGATGGGTTTGGTCGTGAAGAATGGATCGAATGCCTTGGCGACGACCTCCGGCGGCATGCCGGCGCCGTTGTCCGACACGCACATGGAAATGTACTGACCCGGCGGGATCTCCCGTTCCCGAGCGGCGCGCTCGTCCATCCAGCGATTGGCGGTCTCGATCGTCAGCTTGCCGCCATCCGGCATCGCGTCACGCGCATTGATGCAGAGATTGAGAAGCGCGTTTTCGAGCTGGTTCGGATCCACGAGCGTGGCCCAGAGGCCAGCGGCTGCCACCACTTCCACGGCGATCTGCGGTCCCATGGTGCGGCGAATCATGTCGTCCATGCCGACGACCAGACGGTTGACGTCGGTCGCCTTCGGATCGAGCGTTTGGCGGCGGGAGAATGCCAGGAGACGATGAGTCAGCGCAGTCGCCCGCTTTGCCGCGCCCTGCGCCGCGCCGAGATAGCGGCCAGCCTCGTCGACGCGACCCTGCGCGATGCGCCGTTCGGCCAGCTCCAGGCTGCCCGTGATGCCCGCGAGTAGATTGTTGAAATCGTGCGCGATCCCACCGGTCAGCTGGCCAACCGCTTCCATCTTCTGGGACTGGCGCAGCGCCTCTTCCGCCGCCATCAGTTCCCCGGTGCGTTGCTGGACCTGCTGCTCCAGAGTCGCGTTTAGATTGGCCAGTTCGGCGGCCTGGGCGCGGCTGTGCTCGATATCGGTGTTGGTGCCGATCCAGTTGACGATCGTGCCGTCCTCGTCCCTCACAGGCTCGGCGCGGACCAGGAACCAGCGATACACGCCGTCGTGGCGGCGAATGCGAAATTCCGTCTCGTAGACGGCTCCTGTCGTCAAAGCACGCTCCCAGGCGGCAGCAGCTTTCTTGAGATCGTCGGGGTGAACGATCTTCGTCCACTCGACACCTTCCAGGTCTGTGCTGGAAGCGCCCGCATATTCGGAGACGCGGTTGTTGAACCAGTAGAGCAGGCCGTCGGGTCGGGCCGCCCAGACATGGTTCGGCACCGTCTGGGCAAAGACGCGGAACTGTTCCTCGCTGTCGCGAAGCGCCTTTTCAGCCTGTTTGCGGGCCGTAACGTCCTGAAACAGCACGGCCACCTGGCGGCGGCTCGGCGGCTCGACCCGAACCGCGGCAAGCTCCAGATGCCGGCCGGTCGCGATCAACATCTGTTCGAAGCGGATCTGCTGTCCAGTGCGCAGCACTTCGCCATAGCGCGCAACCCAGTCATCGGCCTCGGCGGGAACCATCTCCCGCAGCTTCTGGCCGACGACGTTCGGAATGCCGGCATGGCGGGCATAGGCTTCATTCGCTTCGATGTGAACGTAATCGCTGGCCGGGCCGTGCGGACCATCCAGAAATTCGATGATGCAGAAGCCCTGGTCGATGGCGTCGAACAGCATGCGGTAGCGGGCTTCGCTCTCGCGCAGCAGCTCAGTGCCGATCGTCCGATCGGTGACGTCGGCGCCCTCGACGAAGATGCCTGTGATCTGCCCATCCCTGCCGCGCAAGGGTTGGTAGACGAAATCGACGTAGCACTCGTTGATCGGCCCGCCCGGCACGGGCTGCACGGCATATTTGATCCCATCGGCGCGAAACGGCCTGCCGCTCTGGTAGACCTCGTCGAGCAATTTGAGGAAGCCTTGCTCCACGGCATCGGGAAGCGCTTCGGCAACCGTCTTGCCCAGCACGTCACGACCGCCGACGATTTTTCTGTAGCTGGGATTGGCAAGTTCGAACCGGTGCTCCGGGCCGCTCAGAAGCGCCATTAAAGTCGGCGCCTGCTCGAACATCGCTGCCAGCTGATCGCGTTCGAGAACGACGTTCTGGAACGAGGCCTGTTCGGAATTCTCGTTGCTGTCCAAGAGGTTTTCCCAGCCTACGTGTTGCAGATCGACATTCGACCCTGTCGCGCCTGTCGATGATGACAGGCTTTCCGGCAGAGCGTTCGACTGGTTCTACACCGAGACGTTGAAAACGCGATAAGATTTCCGCCTAAGGCAACGGAAAGGCCGTCAGGCTCAAGCGTCGCCCTTCACCACGCCCACGAAAGGCAGTTCGCGGAAGGCATAGGCGACATCCATCCCATAGCCGACGACGAAATAATCGGGGCATTCGAAACCGACATGATCGGCCTCAAGCTGGCCCTCTCGCTTGGAGCGCTTGTCGAGCAGCACCGCGATCGAGACATTGGACGCACCGCGCTCATACATGAGATCACGGGCAAAGCGCAGCGTGCGGCCCGATTCCAGGATGTCGTCGATGAGGAGAACATCGCGGTCTTTGACGAGGCTATCGATGTCCTTGATGATCTTTACGCCTTGGCTGGTGGTGCCCTTGCCGTAGCTGGAGAGCGTGATGAATTCCACCTCCGGCGCCAGGCCAACATCGTGCATGGCGCGGATCAGATCGGCCGCGAAGATGAAAGAACCCTTGAGGATTGCAACGACCAGCAGATCATTGCGCGGCGTGGCAGCGATTTCGGCGGCGATCGCATGGTTGCGCTCCGCGATCGCTTCGGCGGAAAACAAGGGGTCGATGGTCTTTCCGCGCACGACGGGCATGTCTCGATCTTTCCTGCGGCAGTGGCTTTCAAGCCGCCGCTTTAGCGCAGTTGCGCGCCGAGCGAAACGATCGGCTCGACGCGACACCCATGAAGAACGAGGCTTGTTTCAAGCGTGATGCGGAAATGCATCGCCGCAGTCGATGATCAGCGCTTCAACAGCTGGACGGACGGCGGCACATCGACGAGATCGGCGCGCGGGATGCGCGCCTCGAAACGGACCGATCCACCGGCGGCCAGCCGTTCCGTGCCCGCGATCACATCGGCCAGCGCAAAGCTGTCACCGACATTCACATGCACCTGCGGCAAGCTGACAGCGCGATCCCCACCGTTTTCGACGCGGCCGGTGATGAAGAGGACATCGCCGAGGCGCGTGGCCACAATATGGGAATTGACGTCCGTCACCTGAATCTGCGGGCCATAGCCGGTGAGCTTCGCCAGTGCATGACCACCGGATATCCAGAAGGTGGCGGCAGACAGCAGAATGAGCGCGGCCCAGAAGGCGGCATCGCTGCGTCCGCGCCGCTTCGGGGCAGCCGACAAGTCAACGCTCGGCGACGCTGCGGTGGCACGGGCGACTTCTCGGAAGCGGACGGTCGTGTCGGCAACCGAATCAATGTCGATGAATTCCGCGTCAACCACGCGCGAATCGCCGATCAGGACACCGCGAGGCGCCTGTCGGGTAAAATTCTGAGGCGGGATCACATCGATCGACATCGAAGATGTTGCCTTGCTCTTAGCCGTTTGCCGTCCAAACATCGGACACTCCCTAAGGACCGGACATGGTCGCCCTGCCGCGATGTCCGGGCATCAGTGCCCAGGGCCGCGGCTATCGGGGAAAACAGTTGGCAAATCGTGAAGCAGACTGGTTAACTTTTGCCTAACATCCGAGCCAACGTCATGCGAATTGCAGCGAAGCGCATATCGCGATAACCCTCCGCACACGCAATCATCACCTGAATCGGCGTGATTGAGGATAGCAGGCATTGATTCGATTTGAAAATGTCGGACTTCGCTACGGCATGGGTCCGGAAATCCTGCGCGACCTGACCTTCGACATTCCGAAGCGGTCGTTCCAGTTCCTGACGGGGCCTTCGGGCGCCGGCAAGACGACGTTGTTGCGCCTGTTGTTCATGTCCCTGCAGCCGACGCGCGGGCTGATCAACGTCTTCAATCGGGACATCGCGACAATCCCACGCGACGAACTGCCGCTTCTGCGGCGGCGAATCGGAATCGTCTTCCAGGACTTCCGCCTGCTCGATCATCTGACGACCTTCGAGAATGTCGCTTTGCCGCTCAGAGTGCGCGGCAAGGAGGAATCCAGCTATCGGCGCGATGTGCTGGAGCTTCTGAATTGGGTCGGCCTTGGCGATAGGATCAATGTTCTTCCGGCGGTGCTGTCGGGCGGCGAGAAGCAGCGCGTGGCAATCGCGCGCGCCATCATCGACCAGCCGCAGCTTCTGCTCGCCGACGAGCCGACGGGCAACGTCGACCCTCCGATGGCCTTGCGGCTGCTGCGCCTCTTCATGGAACTCAACCGGCTCGGCACGGCCGTCGTCATCGCAACCCACGACCTGTCGCTGATGGAGCAGGTGGACGCACGCCGCATGATCCTGTCGGAAGGGCGGCTCGACATCTATGACTGAGCGCACGCGCAAACCAGCGCCGGCCCGCCCAGCCAGGCCGGACCCTGAGCGGGAGAAGCAGCCGCCGAAGCCGCAGCTTCAGGTGCGCCCTATGGCACCGATCGTGCCGCCGGCCAATGTTTCGGCCAACGCGCTTTCCGTCGTGATCGCGATCATGGCGTTTCTCGCCTGCCTGACGCTCGGCGCGGTCTCCATGGTGTCGGATTCCGCGTCCAGCTGGCAAAGCCAGATTTCGCGTGAGATCACCATCCAGATCAAGCCGGAAGATGGCCTGGACATGCAGGCCGCGCTCGAACGTGCGCGCGACACCGCGCTTTCGATCGCCGGCGCCAGCTCCGCATCGATCGTGGGCGACACGGAAACGGCACGGCTGCTGGAGCCTTGGCTCGGGCAGAATGCAGATCTCGATGAACTGCCTGTGCCGCGCCTCGTCATCGTGACGATCGACGAGAACAACCCGCCGGACTTCACCGCCATGCGCGCGCGGCTTGCCGAAACGGTGCCGGAAGCGTTTCTCGATGATCATCGCACCTGGGTCGACAGGCTCGTCGCCATGGCGCGCACCACCGTGATCATCGGCATCTTCGTGCTCAGCCTCGTCTTCACCGCGACGGTGCTGACGGTGATCTTTGCCACGCGCGGTGCGCTGACAGGCAACCGGCACATCGTCGAGGTGCTGCATTTCGTCGGAGCCGAAGCTCCTTTCGTCGCCCGGCAATTCCAGAATCATTTTCTCCTGATCGGGATCAAAGGAGCCGTTGCCGGCGGCATCGCGGCTGCGCTCACCTTCGCCGCGGCCAATGTGTGGACCGGATTTGCCGCTGCCACACCGGAAAGCGATCAGGCCATGGCGCTCTTCGGCGCATTCAAAATCGGCTTGCGTGGCTATCTTGGGATTTTGGCGATCATCGCCGTCATCGGCCTTTTGACGGCGCTGACTACGCGGCTCACCGTCATCCGAACGATCCGCGAAATCGATGTCGTGCGCTCCGATCCATCGAGGATGGAATAGGCGTCTTGTGCGGTTTCCGACACGATCGGTGTCAAACTTCGCTTTCGCGTCTAGCCCTTGCCCCAATCTGCGGATAATTCTTTGATCATGGTGGAAGTGTCGACGAATGGGACGACGCCTCCCGCACACGATACGGCGCCACCCAGGGACCACCCTCAGGAGACACCGGTTCGCGCAAGGGGCAAGGCGGACAGATGGGCACGGCGGTCGGTATCGCTCGTGCTTTTCGTCCTTTTTGCCGTTGCGGTGCTCTCCATCGGCGGCTTTCTGCAGTTCGCGGAACAGGTCGCGTCCCTCCGGCCGCCCGAGCAGATCGATTCGACCGACGCGATCGTGGTTCTGACCGGCGGATCCCAGCGCATCGATCACGGCGTGTCGCTTTTCAACGGTGGCGTCGGCAAGCGCATGTTGATCTCCGGCGTCAATCCGCGAACGAGCGGTGCGACGCTGAAGAACATGACGGCAGGATCGGACGAGCTTTTCGATTGCTGCGTCGACATCGGCTACGACGCGATCGACACGATCGGCAACGCCAACGAGACCGCTCGCTGGATTGCGGAACACGGCTTTTCCCGCGTTCTCATCGTGACCAGCAACTACCATGTGCCGCGCAGCCTTCTGGAGCTGCGGCGTGCCGACCCCAAGACTGCCTTCGACGTCTATCCCGTGACGCTCGCCGATCTGCGCGGCGAGGACTGGCTCTTTAAGCCCGAAGTGATGCGGGTGATGATCAGCGAATACGCCAAATATGCGTGGGCATGGGTACGCGCCACGGCCGGCACCAAGACAGCGACCGGCCTTCGTACCGACCAGGCGGGCGCCGATCTCTCGAAGGACGGCATCGTCAGCGCCGGTGCAGCGGCTCACTGACACTGCGCATCTTTGGTAGGCGCAGGCGACCTCATGGTGTAGATGGCCATGAACCTCGTCGACTGCTCTCGTGAGAAAGACCCTCGCCCGGCATGATTGTCCTGCGCTCCGTCCTCTTCAACACCGCCTTCTATCTCAATCTCATCCTGCGCATGATCGTGCTGTCGCCCTATTATTTCCTGGCGTCGCACAAGAACGCCTGGTCGGTGCCGAAGAACTGGGTGCGGTCCAACCACTGGCTCTTGGAAAAGATCGTCGGCACGCGCTTCACCATCGAGGGTCTGGAGAACATCCCGGACGGCGGCTACATTCTCGCGCCGAAGCACCAGTCGTTCTGGGATGCCTATGCGCTGCTGCCCTGGGTGCGTGATGCCGTCTACATCCTGAAGCGCGAGCTGATGTGGATCCCGCTCTTCGGCTGGTATGTCGGCAAGATGCGGATGATACCGGTCAATCGCGGCGCGCGCGGCAAGGTCATGGCGGCCGTTCTCGACCGGACGCGCGAGGAGATGGCCAAGGGCCGGCAGCTGATCATTTACCCCGAGGGCACACGCCGGCCGCCCGGCGCCGAGCCCGACTACAAATACGGCATTGCGCGCCTCTACGGCAGCGTCGGC
Source organism: Georhizobium profundi (assembly GCF_003952725.1). Classification (NCBI taxonomy): domain Bacteria; kingdom Pseudomonadati; phylum Pseudomonadota; class Alphaproteobacteria; order Hyphomicrobiales; family Rhizobiaceae; genus Georhizobium; species Georhizobium profundi. The sequence continues at coordinate 4,315,503 of NZ_CP032509.1, forward strand.
GTTCCGGTCGTGCCAGTTGTCATGCACCCGGGCCTTTTCTGGCCGCGCCGCAAGTTTCTGCGCTTTTCAGGCCATTTCAAGGTGCGCATCCTGCCGCCGATCCCACCCGGGCTCGATCCCGACGTGTTTCTGCAAAAGCTTATCGACGTGATGGAGACGGAAAGCGACCGGCTGCTCGTGGAGACGATCGAGGCGAACCCGCATCTGCCGCTGCCGCCCACCGCAGCCAAGCGTTATCTGGAGCTAACGTCCGGAGCGCCTGCGCCATCGTCGCTGCCGCCCATGCCGCCTTCCGGATCGGCGATCTGACGGGCTACCTGCTCGAGCCAGTGATCGGAAATCTGCATTTGCCGCAGATGGTTCACGGTGTTGATCACGTAATCCTCGTTGGGCCCGGACTGGCCAACGGCGCCACGGACGATCGACGCCGCCTCGCCGGACGACAGATCACCCGCATATTGCACATGGGCGCGGTCGACCACATAGGCGACCGCATGAACGCGCCGGCCGGAGCGCAGTTCGATCGGCACACGGCGCTCCTTGTAGACGTGGGTCACGAGTTCGCGTGAGCGCAGATAATCGAGCACCTGGTCGGTCTTCTCTCCGGCAACGGAAAAGGCGATCCCGCGGCAAGACCCGCCGCGGTCGAGACCGAGCACGAGACCCGGCCGCTCGGGCGTTCCCCGATGCACATGGGATTTCACGCAGAGTGCGCGATGGTAACCGAAGAGACGCGCATGGCTTGCGTCGATAAAGTCGAAGCCCGGCCTCCACATCAGCGAGCCGTAGCCAAACACCCAAAATTCGTCCATATCGCCGCCGAAGGCTTCCTTTTGAAAAAACGCGAGAATTGGAGATAGGTGTGGAGAGGTCAAGCGCCAAGCGCGGGATGCGTCCGTCCACGAAGATCGTTCTGCTCGCGATGTTCGCAGTCGTCGGCGTCGGCATCTATTCGGCCGGCTGGTACTATCTCGCAGGTCAGCTCGCAGCACGCGTCGAAGGCCTTATCGCCAGCCTTTCCGATGATGGCGTTTCGCTGGAATGCGACAATCTCGACGTGCGCGGTTATCCGTTCCGGCTCGGCGTCTTCTGCGACGGCATCAGCGCTTCCGATCCGAGCAATGGCGACCTCAGCGTGACGACGGCCGCATTCCGCTCCGCTGCTCAGATCTACCGGCCAAATCACGTGGTGTCCGAACTCGAGGCGCCCGTGCGCGCCGTTCTCGCCAACGGTGCGAGTCTTGCGCTCGACTGGCAGGCGCTGCAATCGAGCACCGTCTTTGGAACCTCCGGCCTGTCACGCGCATCCCTGCAGGGTAACGCCGTGGTCGCGCAGATCGAGGGTGGTGCAATCGATGCGACCGCCAACACGCTGCAGCTTCATACGCGGCGAAATGGCGAAGATCTCGAATTGGCATTCATGCTGGAAGGCGCGCGTCTCGGCGGGCTTGTCGCGCCTGCGAACCTGCCCTCCTTCGACGTCGTCGCCGAAGCGATCTTCAGCAACGGGGCGGACTTCCTCGCCGGCCGGCGATTGGCAAGCGAAGAACTGCGTGGCACATCCGGTCGGTTGACCAACGCGACAGCGGCCATCGACGGCGGCGGGCGCGCGGTGCTCAACGGTCCTTTCGAGATCGCAGAGAATGGGCTGATCAGCGGCGCGTTCGATCTGAGGATCGAGCGGCTGTCGGACTGGCAGGCGCTGATCGCCGCTCAGATGCCGGGTGCCGAAGGCACGATCGAAACCGCAACGGGCTTCCTGCGTGCCTTCGGCGGCGGCGGCGACACCGTCAGCGTCACGCTTCAGGTGAGCGACGGGCGGGTGGCCCTCGGCATTATTTCGATCGGCCGCATCCCGCCCATCTGACCCTTTCGAAATTCCGCTGTTTTTGGAAACGCTATTCGCCCGGCAGACGGGTCGCCTGGCGTCCGAAATCCACGGCATCCACGTCCTGGCCAGCCTCGACGATCGATCGGCGCACGGCACGCGTGCGGCTGAACAGATCGAACAGCTTGTCGCCATCGCCCCACCGGATCGCCCGCTGCAGCGATGCAAGATCCTCAGAAAAGCGCGACAGCATTTCCAGGATCGCATCGCGATTGTGCAGGCAGACGTCGCGCCACATGGTTGGATCGGACGCAGCAAGACGCGTGAAGTCGCGGAAACCAGACGCGGAATACTTGATGACCTCGGACTTCGTCACCGCCTCCAGATCATCGGCCGTGCCGACGATGTTGTAGGCGATGATGTGCGGCAGGTGGGACACTATGGCGAGCACCATGTCGTGATGGGCTGGATCCATGGCTTCGACGGTGGAGCCACAAGCCTGCCAGAAGCGCGTGAGCCGCTCGAGCGCGTCCGGATCGGTGCCTTCGAGCGGCGTCAGGATGCACCAGCGGCCTTCGAACAGCTCCGCAAAGCCGGCCGAGGGACCGGAGCGTTCGGTGCCGGCGATCGGATGGCCGGGGATGAAGTGAACGCCCACCGGCATATGCGGGCGCATCTGCTCGATGACCGACGCCTTGGTCGAGCCGACATCGGTGACGATTGCGCCCGGTTTCAGATGGGCCGCGATGTCTTCGGCGACTGCGGCAGACGAGCCGACCGGGACGGAGACGATGACGAGATCGGCGTCGGCGACCGCTTCGGCATTCGAGGTCGTGTAGCTGTCGCCAAGACCGAGAGCCTGTGCGTCGCTCAGCGTTTCGGCCGAGCGCGTCGCGACCACGATATGATCGGCAAGGTCATTGCGGCGGATCACGCGTGCGAGCGAGGAGCCGATCAGGCCGATGCCGATCAGCGCGATTTTTTCGAACTTCGTATGTTCCATTGTCTCATTCAATTCCGCGTCGTCGCGGCGTGACGCTTGCGCGCGCCGGGCGAGACGCTATCTCAGAAATTCCTTCAGGGCGTTGAGAACGCCCTCGTTGGCTTCGGCGCTTCCGATGGTCATACGCAGCGCATCTGGGAGGCCGTAGCCCGCGACGCGCCTGAGAATATAACCACGCGCCGTCAGATAGGCGTCTGCCGCTTCCGCCGTGTGCGCGCCGTCCTTCGGGAAATGGATCAGCACGAAGTTACCGACCGAAGGTGTGACCTCGAGGCCAAGCTCGGTCAGCGCATCGCTCACGCGGCGCAGCCATTCGTCATTGTGGGCGATGGCCCGATCGACCAACGCGCGGTCGCGGATCGCCGCCGCACCGGCAGCGATCGCCGCGGCATTGACGTTGAACGGGCCACGCACCCGGTTGACCGCATCGACGATCGCAGCCGGCGCGTACATCCAGCCGATGCGCAGCGCAGCCAGGCCATAGATCTTCGAAAAGGTGCGCGTCATCACGACATTGCGGTTGGCCGACACGAGCTCGATGCCGGATTCGTAATCATTGCGGCGCACATATTCCGCATAGGCCGCGTCCAGAACCAAAACGACGTGTGGCGGCAGCCCGGCATGCAGGCGGCGCACCTCGTCGGCCGGCATGTAGGTGCCGGTCGGGTTGTTGGGATTGGCCAGGAACACGATCTTGGTGCGTTCGGTCACGCGTTCGAGGATCGCATCCACATCAGCCTTGAGCCCGGTTTCGGGCGCGATCACGGGCGTGGCGCCTGCCGCCATGATCTGAATCTTGTAAACCAGGAAGCCGTGCTCGGTGAAAATGCCTTCGTCGCCGGCCCCGAGATAGGTCTGGCAGAGCAGGCCGAGCAGTTCGTCGGAGCCGTTGCTGCAGAGGATGTTGGCCGTGTTCAGGCCGTGAACTTCGGCAATGGCATCGCGCAGCTTCGTCGCCGAGCCGTCCGGATAGATTTCCAGATGCTGCAGCACGTTTTCCAACGCCTCGCGCACCTTCGGGCTCGGTCCGAGCGGCGTCTCGTTGGACGACAGCTTGTAGACCTTCGCCACGCCCGGCGCGCTCTCCTTGCCCGGCACATAGGCAGCGATGTCCATCACACCGGGATTCGGGATCGGGGCATCCTTGGCAAATTGCATGGTCATGGATCTGGCGCTCAGGTCTTCGAGGGCGATGGAAACCCGGCTGCCATAGCTTCCCGCCACGCAAAAGTCGAGAGCGCCAAGAGCCGCGGGGATTGACACCCGGCCGTTCGCAACCCTACCTCACCTCGCCGCGCGACGTGGCGGCATGAGAGATCTGGGACGAATGACCGTGGCCACCGAACCGCTCGAAAGTCTGACGACCAATGCCGGCTCGGAAGCCGTCAATCCGTCCAGCGACGTGCTGCGGTTCGGCGCCGACAAGCCGCTCCAGCTCGATGCCGGAACGCTGCTTTCGCCCTTCCAGATCGCCTACCGCACCTACGGCACGCTGAACGCCGACAAGTCGAACGCGATCCTCATCTGCCACGCCCTGACGGGCGACCAGCATTGTGCCAGCACCAATCCGGTGACTGGAAAACCCGGCTGGTGGGAAAATCTGATCGGGCCCGGCAAGCCGGTGGATACCGACCGCTTCTTCGTCATCTGCTCCAACGTGATTGGCGGATGCATGGGCTCGACGGGGCCGGCATCGCCCAATCCAGCTACGGGAAAACCTTTTGCGCTCGATCTTCCGGTGATCACCATCCGCGACATGGTGCGGGCACAGGCGATGCTGGTCGATCATTTCGGCATCGACCAGCTGTTTTCGGTGATCGGCGGCTCGATGGGCGGCATGCAGGTGCTGCAGTGGGCGTCCAGCTATCCGGAGCGCGTGCACACCGCGATCGCGCTTGCGACCGGTGCGCGGCATACATCGCAAAACATCGCCTTCCATGAAGTCGGCCGCCAGGCGGTCATCGCCGATCCGGAATGGCAGCAAGGGCGTTATCTCGAGAAAGGCACGCGGCCGTCGAAAGGCCTCGCCGTCGCGCGCATGGCGGCGCATGTCACCTATCTCTCCGAGGCGGCGCTGCACCGCAAGTTCGGCCGCAACCTCCAGGACCGCGATGCGCCGAGCTTCGGCTTCGATGCGGATTTCCAGATCGAAAGCTATCTGCGCCACCAGGGGCTGACCTTCGTCGACCGCTTCGACGCCAATTCCTATCTCTACATGACGCGTGCGATGGACTATTTCGACCTCGCCGCCGACCATGAGGGCCAGCTCGCCGAAGCATTCCGCGGAACGCGCACGCGCTTCTGCCTCGTGTCGTTCACCAGCGATTGGCTATTTCCCACCTTCGAGAACCGGGCGATCGTGCATGCGCTGAACGCCACCGGCGCATCCGTGTCCTTTGTGGAGGTGGAGAGCGACAAAGGTCATGACGCCTTTCTCCTCGACGAACCGGTCATGACGGCGACGATCAACGGCTTCATCATGTCGGCCGCCAAATCGCGGGGCCTTGCGCAATGACGGTCAATTCCACGAACCGCATCGATTTCGAGGTGATCGCCAGCCTCGTCGCCGACGGCGCGCGCGTCCTCGACATCGGCTCGGGCGACGGCACGCTCCTGGAGATCCTGCAGGAGCGCCGGAACATCGACGGGCGCGGCATCGAGCTCTCCCAGCGCGGGGTGAACGAATGCGTGGCGCGCGGCCTCTCCGTCATCCAAGGCGATGCCGACCATGATCTCGTCCACTATCCGGACCAGAGCTTCGACTACGTGATCCTGTCGCAGACGATCCAGGCGACGCACAATCCGAAAATCGTGCTCGACGAATTGCTGCGCATCGGCCGCTACGCGATCGTGTCCTTTCCGAACTTCGGCTATTGGCGGGTTCGAGCGTCTCTTATGTTCAAGGGGCGCATGCCGGTCACGCGTGACCTGCCCTATTCATGGTACGACACGCCCAACATCCATTTCTGCACGATGCGCGACTTCGTCTCCCTGACGAAGGAAGTCGGCGCCACGATCGACCGCGCCGAAGCGCTCAACGGCGCCGGCCAGAAACTCGCCGTCAGCATGCCGTGGTCGCTCTGGAACCTCTTCGGCCAGCAGGCGGTATTTCTGCTGAGGCGATGACTGCTTGAATTGGGCATTGTTTGAGCCTAATATGATCGATGATCGCTCAAACAGCGTAAAGAGTTGTCATGTCCAACGCGGCCCTCGATATCAATGCAGCGGCATTTGCCGACGGCGCTTTTCTGTCTGCGCGGCGTGTTGCGGAGCACCTCGGCGTCACCCTGTCGGAGTTGGCGAAGCTGGCAGGTGTCGCCCGCAACACGCTGACGGCGAAATCAGGGGCCAAGAAAGTCGACCAAGCCCTCAGCCCGCTGGTCCGCATTCTCGCCATGGCGTCCGAAATGGCGGGATCCGAAGAGCGCGCAGTCGTCTGGTTCAAGCATCAACCAATCCCCGGTTGGGGTGGCAAGACCGCATTCGACCTTACAACCGAAGGCAAAGCGGACAAGGTGCTCTCCTATCTGGAAGCGGTGCGTTCAGGCGTCTATGCCTAACGCGGCAGCTCCACCCCGACATGCCTTCGAACTCTTTCGTGCCTACGTCCCACGATGGGCCCATGCACCACTTTCCGGAGCCGGGGCTAGCCTTTTCGGCGGTCGATGGAACCCCGTCGGCGCTCCAACCATCTACGCCGCGCTCGAGTTGTCGACAGCATGGTCCGAGTACAATCAAGGCCTGACGCAGCATCCCGCTCTGCTAGCGCTTTTGCGCCTTTCCAACGCAGCCATTGCCGACCTGACCGGCGAAGCGGTTCTCGAACGCTTCGGCGTTTCCCACGACATCCACGAGGAGGAGTGGCGCGCGCTCGTCGACCGTGGTGAAGAGCCGACTGCGTATGCAGTGAGGCGCGCTATTTTGGCGGCCGGGTACGACGGCGTGATCTACCCATCCTTCATGTCACGCGGCGGCCGATGCATGGCACTCTGGGCCTGGAACGAAACCGGACCAGCCAAACTGGAAGTCATCGATCCAGAACGACGGCTTCCCCTGTCACCGGCATCTTGGCTTTGATGTCGGTGACCCGGCCGGCGCGCACGCCCTGTGGCGCGAGCACGGGGACGAAGACGCGGCGAGAGGCGCGGGTGGCGACGGGCAGGCCCTGGTAGAGCCGCTTCTGGGCTTCCACAACGATGACGCCGGAGAACACCGGCCACGCCTTGCGACCGATCCGCTCCATCAGATTGCGCAGCCGCAGGATCGAGCGGCGCTTGGACGGCGGGAAAAACAGCGCCTCGCCGGATGCGCCCGGCGTAAAGTTCGTTTCGCGCAGAAGCCGCGTCAGCTGCCCGCGCGAATAGGGTCTCCCCGCACCGAAGGGCGTGTTGTCGAAGCGGGCCCAGATGCCCCGGCGGTTGGGCACCACGATGATCAGCCGGCCGGCGGGCGCCAAAACGCGCCACATCTCCTTCAGCGTTTCGCGGGGGTTTTCAGCGAATTCAAGCGAGTGGACCATGAGGATGCGGTCAAGCGCGGCATCCGGCAGCGGCAGTTCCTCGTCGAAGACGAGTGCCGCCGCGGACGGTTCTCCTGCCGGCCAGCTCACTGCGCCCTGCCCCGCCGTCATGAACGCGAAGCTGCGTTCGGTGTCGGTTCGGAACCGGTCCAGATAGGGCAGCGCATAGCCGAGCCCCATCAGGCGCTCATTGGCGATCGGCTGCCAGATTGCTGACAGGGCCATGCCGATCGCCTGCTCGGCAGCCAGCCCCAGGCGAGAATGATAGAACTGGCGCAGATCAACGATATCGACGTTCATGGCTCGAGCCTATCGCATCGGTGTTACATGCGAAATGCCGGGGCACGAGCGTCCCCCGATGATCTTTCGTCAATCTGTAAGGCGGCCTCTGCCTTCAACTGGCCTCGCCTTTACCACGGTCCCGGCCACATTTCGGCCGAATGAGCGCTCATCACGTTCGTGAAGGGAACACCGACGAATCAACAGAGGCCAAGGAGCCCGCACTCATGATCAAGCCGATCCTCATCGTGAAACACGGCGAAGAAGACATTGCGGCTGCGTTCTATGTCCGCGCCTTCGGTGCTTCCATCATTCATGTTCATCGGCTGCGCAGCGGCACGCCCTTTTCCTTCGAACTTCGCATCGGCGAGCAGATGTTCGGCGTTTCCGGCGCCAATCCCCGTCGCGATGCCGATGAGATTCCGAGCGGGCCTAAATCGCCCGATTTCGTCGGCACCTCCACCTGCCTGATGGCGCTCGCCGTCGACAATGTGCCGGCCGTGACCGAGAAGGCAGAGATCGCCGGCGCCACGGTGCGGGTGCGGCCGACGCTTTCCAGCCACGGCGGGATTGCCAGCTCGATCATCGACCCGTTCGGTCATCTCTGGAACATCTACCAAGCGCTGGAGATGAAGCCGAGCAAGTCCGCGATCGCGGCCTGACGCGCGGCGAACGGATCCGACGCTGCCTTACTGGCTAATTGCCCCTCTTGAACCGGCCGGCCCGATGGTCACATTGGGTCTCACGGCAGGCAAAGCGAGGACAGACGGCCCATGGCGCACTTGATCATCGACCAGTTCATGAGCCGCGACGATAATTTCGCGGTTCTCGTCCACGATCCCGAAAGCGGCGAGACCGCCTCGATCGATGCGCCGGAAGAAGAGCCGATCCGCATCAAGCTGAACGAGCATGGCTGGGCGCTGACGCATATTCTCACGACCCACCGCCACGCCGACCATGTCGAAGGCAACATCAATCTCAAACAGCGTTTCGGTCCGACGATCCTCGGCCCCGAGGCCGAAGCGGACCGCATTCCAGGTATCGACCAGAGCGTGAAGGATGGCGACCGGATCACCTTCGCGGGCCGGCCTGTCGACGTCATCGCCACACCCGGCCACACGATGGGCCATGTCTGCTACCACTTCCCCGAGGACAAACTGCTCTTTGCCGCCGACACGCTGTTCGTGCTTGGCTGTGGGCGTCTTTTCGAAGGAAGCCCGGCGGATATGTGGGCCTCACTGCAGAAGCTCATGGCGCTGCCAGACGACACCGCGGTTTATTGCGGACACGAATACACGCTTTCCAACGCGCGCTTCGCTGTTACCGTCGATCCTGACAATGCCGAACTGGCGGATCGCCTGAAAGAGATCGAGGCCCTTCGCGCGGAGGGCAAGCCGACGGCGCCGACCACCATCGGCCGTGAGAAGGCGACGAATCCGTTCCTTAGACCGCACGATCCCGGCATCCGCCGCACGCTCGGCATGGACAATGCCAGCGATACGGAAGTCTTCGCCGAAATCCGGCGCCGGAAAGACCGCTTCTGATGTTCGGCCAGGATTTCGATGCGGCGGAAATGCCATATCCCGCCACCGCGCGCCAGATCATCGAGGCGCTTGCGCTGAAGCGTCATCCCGAAGGCGGCTGGTATTCGGAAACGTTTCGCGATGGCGCTTCCGGCGAGCGGGGCCATTCGACCGCCATCTACTATCTGCTCGAAGCCGGCGACTGTTCCGAATGGCACCGGGTCAAGGATGCCGCCGAGGTCTGGCACTTCTATGCCGGTGCGCCGCTTTCCATCACGCTCTCGCCCAATGGCCACGACGCCGAAAGCCATCGGCTGGGTCCGGACATCCTGATGGGGCAGCGCCCGCAGATCGTCGTGCCGGCAGGCTGCTGGCAGACGGCGTGCTCGCTTGGCGAGTACACGCTTGTCGGCTGCACGGTGGCACCTGGCTTCGTTTTCGACCAGTTCGAGATGGCGGAACCCAACTGGCGGCCGACGCCGCGGCCCCCATCAGGCGGTTGAGGCCGGGCGTTTGCGGACGATCAGGTCCTTTGCGGCAAGTGCCGCGCCGCCGGTGATGAGCAGGCAGGCGATCCCGATGCGCCAGGTCAATTCGCCAAAGCCGGCCGCAATCAGGATCAGGGTCGACAGGAGCGGTGCGGCGTAGCTCGAAGCGCCGAGCACCTGGATGTCGCCGTGCTTCACGCCGTAGTCCCACACATAGAACGCGCCGCCGACCGGCATCAGCCCCAGGCCGACGACGGCCAGCCATTGCAGCGTCGTCTGCGGCCACACTGTCTCCTCCAGGCCGAGGTGGCAGATGAGCGACAGTGCCGCAGTCGCAAGGCAGAACCCCGTCACCACATCCGTCGGCACCACGCCGAAGCGGCGCGACAGAAGCGAATAGGCCGACCAGGTGAAGGCGCACAGCAACGCCATGGCGTAGCCGAAGAGATAGCTGCCTTCAAAAGCGATGCCCTGCCTTGAGATGATCAGTACGGTGCCGGCCAGACCGGCCGCGCAGCCCGCCAGGTGATGCCAGCCGAGGCGCTCGCCAGGCAGCATCGCCGAGCCAACGACGATGAGGAGCGGCCAGAGATAGGCGATCAGGCCGGCTTCGACCGCCGGGGCGTTTCTCAAAGCCGTGAAATAGAGGAAGTGGTAGCCGAACAGACCGCCGATCCCGAGCGCCCAGACGGGCCATGGCTGCCTGAAGGCCTGCCACCGCTTTGGATCGCGGATGAGGAAGACGAGGCCGATCAGGCCGCCGATCGTGAAACAGATCGCTGAAAGCTGAAACGGCGGCACGGCGCCGGATGCCGCGGTGAAGAGTGCCAGCAGCGACCACATCAGGATCGCCGAAAATCCGATCGCCGTCGCTTGTGCCTTCACCCGTCTGCCCCCGAGGCCCGCTCCCGGTGGGCCGATGCCTCAAGCGTTATCGGGCAAGCGCGCGGCCGGTCAAGAACCGAAATGGGTCGCGGTGATCGTCACGGGACCGAGCTTCGTCGGCACACGCGCATAGACAGGAGCGTAGATGCCTGCCTGTTCGTTGTGGGCGAACCAGACTTCGACATTCATCTCGCGCATGTACTGGATGGAACTGTTCCTGGCGTGGTAGCCGGATTTCGGTTCGGCGCGGGCGGTGCAGACGATCGCCTCCGCGGCGAAAGGCGTTCCATCGTAGCCCTCCGCCTGGAAAGGCTGCGTGCCGGCTTCATTCAAATGAATGTCGTAACGCGTTTCCCCGTCGAAGATCGGCAGTGTGCGATCACAGACGTCGCTGCCTTCAGGAATCATGACGCCTGCGATCGGGTCGAGCACGGCGCGCATGTCACTTTCCGGCACCGGTACCCAATCTTCACGCGTGCGCTTCTTTTCAGGAGTCAGGATCGCCGAGGTGACCGACCCGTTGTCGAAGTCGACCTCCATGCGCTGCTCGTCGTTGCCGGAAGAATAAGCGACCACATACCGCTCGGCCTGCATGCGATCATTTGCCTTCACGCCGGAGACGGTCGTCGAGCCCGTGGTGCGGCCCACGATATTGGCGACGCCCGCCGACTGCATTTCGCCGGCGACGGTAAACCGATCACCATCGAAGACGGTGGTGAAGGTGGCACGCGCCACTGATAGACCGATATAGGCGACGCGATAATCGGCCCGGTGGGTGGACGGCTCGGCAGCGGCAACGTTCGCGCCGAGCAGGATGGTTGCGATCGCGCACGGTGCGATGGCGACATGACAGCTTTTCAAGGCTTTTGCTCCTTGTGCTCAAGTCTTTCTCGGTCCATTCATAGCGTGCAAATAGCGATGATTTTGTGGGCGTGGACGGGCAAGTCTGGGGCGGGTCTCCGGAAAGCGTGCGATGTGCCACTCAATTCGCCCGTTTCGCTTGACGGCGGCGCGCTCGCTGACTATAGAACCGCGACTTTTCCGATAACGGGCGGCGACGTGCGGCCGGATATGCGATCCGGTAACGCATTTGCTTTGAAGGCCCGATGACGAACTCAGACCGATTAAGAATGAAGGTGCACCCATGTCCCGCAGTTGCGAATTGACCGGCAAGGCCGTCCAGTCGGGCAACAATGTGAGCCACGCGAACAACAAGACGCGCCGCCGCTTTCTGCCCAACCTCTGCAACGTCACGCTGATTTCCGACGCGCTTGGCCAGAGCTACCGTCTGCGCGTTTCCGCGCATGCGCTGCGTTCGGTCGAGCACCGTGGCGGCCTCGACGCTTTCCTGCTGAAGGCCAAGGAAGGCGAGCTTTCCATGCGCGCCCGCCTGCTGAAGCGCCAGATCGCCAAGAAGAACGTCGGCGAGACTGCCGCGGCAGCCTAAGCTTTCGAGCATAGACATCAGGGCGCGGCGATCCTTCGTCCGCGCCCTTTCATTTCAACTGGTGGCATCACCCAGGATAAAAAAATGCAGGCTCTGAAGCAGCACGCACCATTCATTGCGGCCATGGCGCTCGTCGTCGCGGCATCGAACTTCCTTGTTCAGTTTCCGGTCCAGGCGACCATCGGCGGCTTCGATCTCGCCGACCTTCTGACCTGGGGCGCCTTCACCTATCCTGTCGCCTTTCTGGTCACCGACCTCACGAACCGACGCTACGGGCCGCAGGCTGCTCGCCGCGTCGTCCTTGTGGGTTTCGCCGTCGCGGTTGTCCTCTCGATCTGGCTTGCGACGCCGCGCATTGCCATCGCCTCGGGTTCTGCTTTCCTTGTTGCTCAGATGCTCGACGTGTCGATCTTCGATCGCTTGCGCCGCGCCGCGTGGTGGAAGGCGCCGTTGATCTCCAGCATCATCGGTTCGGTGATCGACACGATCATCTTCTTCTCTCTCGCCTTTGCGCCCGTGTTCGGCGTCCTTGGCGCCAATGACTCGTTCGCGATCGCATCCGCGCCGCTGCTCGGTCTGATCGCTCTGGAGGCCCCGCGCTGGCTCTCCTGGGCGCTTGGAGACCTCGGCGTGAAGCTCGTCGTGTCGATGGTGATGCTTGCGCCCTACGGTGCGCTGCTCGCGCTCATGCGCAACGACGGCCAGCCCCGGCCGGCCTGATCACTCGACCAGCTCGAATTCCAGCAACAGGTTGCGCTGAAGGAACAGGTGGTTGTCATCCGAAACGAGGATGACGCTGATCCGCCCATCCGCATGCTCGATGACATCGAGCCCTTCCATGTTGTCGATCTGGTCGCCGAAATTCGCCTCGAGCATCACATCGCCATCGACGACGGCACCGGGGCGGATGTCGGCCGCCGCGATCCGGCGGATGCGCATGCCGATGCCTTCGCTCAGCGAAAAGCGGCGCTCCAAAAGGAGAATGTCGCCATCCGGCAAGAACGCGCCGTCGGTAACGTCGAAGGGCGGGTGTCGCTTGACGAAGAAGACGCCCTCCTGCGGGCCCGAGAGTACCGCCGCGTAGATGTCGCCATCGGCATTGAGGCTGCGCTCGCTGACCAGCACCGGCGCGCCGTCAAGCGGCCCGTCCTCCGGCGCGACCATCACCGTTTCGATGCCGGCATTGCGGCGAAGCTCGGCGCGCGGCATGACCATCGACAGCACGCCTGAAGGCGCTCCCGGCGGAAAGCTCGAGCGATCGAAGATCTCGACGCGATGGTTGTGCTCGAAACCGACGATCAGACGGTCACCGTCAAGCGCCAGCCCCTCCGCATCGGCCTGTGATTTGCGCTCATGAGGCACACCGGCGTCGCTGAGGATCGGCGCCATGCGGAAATCGGTGAGCCCGCGCATGCGGCCGCTCTCGTCGCGCAGAATGCGGCTGCTGTACCAGTTGCCGGTGTCCATGACGCCGATAAAGGCATCGGCACTGCCGTCAAAGCGGATCGCGGACATGCCGCCGACCACGCCGCCTTCCGACGAGAACTCAAGCCCGCCGCGAAATTCGAACGCGCCGAACCGGGTTTCATCGGATCCGATGCGGAAATTCTCGATGACCTGGGCGTTGATCGCGATCGGCGCATCGCTCTCGGCATCCTGGGCGCGTGCACAACCGGCGGCGAACAGCGTGACGGATAGGAGCAGGCCGCTGCGTGTAAGCGTCAACCGGCCCTGCGCATCGCAGGGCCGCGCCTCCCTGCGGAGGGCCCCTGCTCTTCTTCGAACAGGCTTGCGAGCTGCTCGGTCATGGCGCCTGCCAGTTCCTCGGCATCGATGATCGTGACGGCGCGGCGATAGTAGCGCGTGACGTCATGGCCGATGCCGATGGCGAGGAGCTCGACCGGCGAACGCGTCTCGATTTCCTCGATCACGGCGCGCAGATGGCGTTCCAGATAGTTGCCCGGATTGACCGAAAGCGTGGAGTCGTCGACCGGCGCGCCGTCCGAGATCATCATCAGGATGCGGCGCTGCTCAGGCCGGCCCAGCAGGCGATTGTGCGCCCAGATCAGCGCCTCGCCGTCGATGTTTTCCTTGAGCAGGCCTTCGCGCATCATCAGGCCGAGGTTGCGGCGCGCGCGGCGCCATGGGGCATCGGCGGACTTGTAGACGATGTGGCGCAGATCGTTGAGACGGCCGGGGCTCGCCGGCTTGCCTTCCGCAAGCCACTTCTCGCGTGCCTGCCCGCCCTTCCAGGCCTTGGTGGTGAAACCGAGGATCTCGACCTTCACACCGCAGCGCTCGAGCGTACGCGCAAGAATGTCGGCGCAGGTGGCGGCGACGGTGATCGGGCGGCCGCGCATCGAGCCGGAATTGTCGATCAGCAGCGTCACCACAGTATCGCGGAAATTCGTGTCGCGCTCCATCTTGAAGGAAAGCGGCTGCATCGGATCCATAATCAGTCGCGACAGGCGTGCCGGATCGAGGTAGCCCTCTTCCAGATCGAAATCCCAGGCGCGGTTCTGCTGCGCCATCAGGCGGCGCTGCAAACGGTTGGCCAGGCGTCCGACGACTCCCTGCAGATGGGCAAGCTGCTTGTCGAGGAAAGCACGCAACCGGTCGAGTTCGGCCTCGTCGCAGAGATCGGAGGATGCGACTTCCTCGTCGAAGGCTTCAGTGAAGACGCGGTAGTCGACCTTCTCGTTGATGTCGGACAGCGGCAAGTTCGGCCGACGGGTTTCGCCGGGCGAATCCGCCTCCTCATCCATATCCTCGTCGAAGTCCTGCTCGGAGACTTCCGCGCCGTCCATCTCGCCCTGCTCGGACTGGTCTTCGGCGCTGTCATTGTCCTCCGAAGGTGCGCTGTCGGAGCCTGCAGCCTCGTCGGCGCTGTCCTCCTTGTCCTCGTTCGAGCGCGGTTGTTCTTCGTTGTCGTCCTCGTTGTCTTCGCTTTCCTGGTCTTCGTCCTCGCCGTAATCCTCGGCCATCTCCATCGAGGCGAGCATGTTGCGCATGGCGCGGGCGAAAGCCTGCTGGTCGTCGACGGCATTCACGAGATTGTCGAGGTCGCCTGCTGCCTTGTCCTCGATCCAGCTTCGCCAGAGATCGACGACCTTGCCGGCCGATTCCGGTACGGCGCGGCCCGTCAGGCGCTCGCGCACGAGCAGCGCAACGGCCTCTTCGAGCGGCGCATCTTCCTGGTTGGTGATGCCCTTGTAATTCGCCTTGGCGTATTTGTCGGAGAGCATAGATGCGATGTTGTCGCCAACGCCCGACATGCGCCTCGTGCCGATCGCCTCGACGCGGGCCTGTTCGACTGCATCGTAGATCGCGCGGGCATCGGAACCCGCAGGGGCCATGCTCGAATGGACGCGGCTGTCATGACACGCCTTGCGCAGCGCCATGGAGTCGCCGATGCCGCGGGTCACCGCAAGATCGTGGCGGGTCGGACGCTTCGGCAGGTCGGGAAGGCGGGCACGCTCGCCCGTCAGGCCCGGGCGTTCGTTGGCATAGACGACCTCAAGCTCGTGGTCGCCGGCAATCGAACGAATGCAGCCGGCAAGCGCGCGCTTAAACGGCTCGGTGTCGACCGGGCCGCCAGGCTTTCCTTTGGAGTTATCGCCGCGTCCTGCCATGCTCGTTCAGCGCTTTCAGTTATGGGCATCCAGAACGATGTTCGCGGCGCTTTCCTTCAGTTCCTCGCCGAAGGCGCGCTGATACTGCTCTGCCACAAGCGTGCGCTCCAGTTCGTCGCACTTGTTGAGGAAGGTGACCCTGAAGGCGAACGAGATGTCGCCGAAGATGCGCGCATTCTCGGCCCAGGTAATGACCGTGCGCGGGCTCATGACGGTCGACAGATCGCCGTTCATGAAGGCCGAGCGCGTCATGTCGGCCAGACGCACCATGCTCGAGACCGTATCGCGGCCCTTTTCCGTGTCGAAACTCTTCACCTTGGCCAACACGATGCCGACTTCGTTGTCATGCGGCAGGTAGTTCAGCGTCGTCACGATGGACCAGCGGTCCATCTGCGCCTGGTTGATCTGCTGGGTGCCGTGATAGAGGCCGGTCGTATCGCCAAGGCCGACCGTGTTGGCCGTCGCGAAGAGGCGAAACGCGGGGTGCGGCCTGATGACGCGGCTCTGGTCGAGCAGCGTCAGGCGGCCGGAGGATTCCAGTACACGCTGGATGACGAACATCACGTCCGGGCGACCAGCGTCGTATTCGTCGAAGACGAGCGCGACATTGTGCTGGTAGGCCCAAGGCAGAATACCGTCCTTGAACTCGGTGATCTGCAGACCGTCCTTGATGACGATCGCATCCTTGCCGACGAGATCGATACGGCTGACATGGCTGTCGAGGTTGACGCGTACGCAGGGCCATCTCAGCCGTGCAGCGACCTGCTCGATATGGGTCGACTTGCCGGTACCGTGGTAGCCGGAGACCATGACGCGCCGGTTATGCGCAAAGCCCGCCAGGATCGCGAGCGTCGTATCGCGGTCGAAGAGATAGTCCGGATCGAGTTCCGGTACATAGGCATCGACGGACGAATAGGCCGGCACATCCATATCGCTGTCGATACGGAACGTCTCGCGGACCGACACCGTCGTGTCGGGAAGGTTCTCAATGGCAATGTCGATCTTGTTCATCATGTCATCCGCCTGGCAGCGGCTTCTTTTTTGAGAGGGTGCCGCGGGAGGCGCGATGTCCCGTCGACTTGATTGGCTCTAACAGAAACCAGACTGCTTTAACAATTGATAGGCCTGAACCACGGCGCGAAATCGTTCTTCCGACGATCGATCGCCGCCATTGGCATCGGGGTGATGCTTCTTCACGAGCGCCTTGTAGCGCGTCTTGATATCGTCGGAGCCGGCGGAGCCATCGAGCCCCAGCGTCTCGAACGCCTTGGTCTCGAGCGTCTTCAACTTGCGCTGGCGCGGTTCTCCACGACGCGCGCGTGTCCGTGCCTCGCCGAAAAAGCCGAAGGGATCGCGCATGCGTGCCTGCGAAGCCGCGCTGCCGGAGCGCGCCTGGCTTTGCTGCGGGCTTGCCTTGGCCGCCTTGTTGACGCCGACCGTCCAGGTCGGACGGTGGCCGGTCAGGGCCTCTTTCTGATAGCGCGCGATCTCGGTGTCGGAGAGGCCGGAGAAATAATTGTAGCCCTTGTTGTACTGCCGCACATGGTCGACGCAGAACATGAAATATTGCCCCTCCGCCTCGCGTCCGACGGGCGCGCGGTGGGTGCCTTTCTCGTTGCATCCGTCCCATTGGCAGACAGGCGTGGTCGGTTCGGGACGTGCCCTTGCCTTGCCCTTGACCCTTATGCGGTCAAAATATTTCGAATCCAGTTTCATCGTCTGACATTATGGGGCGCCCCAAGGGCGCGAACAAGGATTGACAATTGGCGATGTGGCTCCCTATGCGGCAGCGCATCACCTGCTGCAACGAAAGCTGAACGAGGGCGACCATGAGCATGGAAGAAACGATCGAGCGCAAGCTCAGGGACGCGTTTCAGCCGGAGCGGCTGGCAGTCATCAACGAAAGCCATCTGCATGCGGGCCACCGCGAGTTCGATGGCACGGGCGAAACCCACTTTCGCGTGCGGATCGTCGCGCCGGCCTTTGCGGGCAAATCGCGGATCGAGCGGCACCGCGCATTGAACGAGCTTCTCGCGCCGGAAATCGAAGCGGGCATCCATGCGCTGGCGCTCGAACCCGCTGCTCCCGGCGAAACCACCCGCTGGTAAGGCGCGTCAGCCGACCACGTCTTCCAGCGGCTTGATCCGAAGCCGCGTGATGCGGTTCTTCTCGCGCTTCATCACGGTGAAGCGCTTGCCGTGGAACGTGAAAGCCTGGCGCTCGTCCGGAATGATCTGGCTTTCGTGGATGACAAGGCCGGCGATCGTCGTCGCCTCTTCGTCCGGCAGGCTCCAGTCCAGCGCGCGGTTGAGATCGCGGATCGGCACCTGGCCATCCACGACGACCGAGCCGTCGGCCTCCTGGCGCACGCCCTGCATGTCGATGTCGTGCTCGTCGGCGATCTCGCCGACGATTTCCTCCAGGATATCCTCGAGCGTCACGAGGCCTTCGACCTCGCCATATTCGTCGACGACGATGGCAAAGTGCGTCTTGCGGCGTAGGAACGCGTTCAGCTGATCCTTGAGATTGGTCGTGTCGGGAACGAACCACGGCTTCTGGGCGATCTTGGCAATATCGATCCGCGCCGGGTCGTTGCCGACATCGGCCAGCGCACGCAGCAGGTCCTTGGCGTGGACAACGCCGATGATGTTGTCGGTCTGGCCACGCCAGACGGGCATGCGGGTATGCGGGCTGTCCAGGATGGTGCGGACCACCGCTTCCGGCGAGTCTTCCGCATGGACCATGCGCATCGCAGTGCGGTGAACCATGATGTCGGACACTTCGAGTTCGTCGAGATCGAGCACGCCGCCCAAACGGTCGCGGTCCGCCTTGATCACCGAGCCCTCGCGGTGCAGCAGGTCGACCGCGCCGCGCAGTTCCTCATGGGCCGAGAGCATCGAGGTTTCGGCCGACAGCGTGACGCCGAAGAGCCCGAGGATCTTGCGGACGATCCAGTTCACCACCGAGGACAGCGGGCCGAAGATCTTGACGAAGATCCGCACCGGTTTGGAGACGGCCAATGCAAAGCGGTCCGGCCCGGAGATCGCCCAGCTTTTCGGAAGAACTTCCGCGAAAATCACGAGCAGAACCGTCATCGCGATGGTCGCGACGGCCACACCCGAATCCCCGAAAATACCGAGCAGCAGGCTCGTCGCCAGCGACGAGGCTAGAATGTTGACCAGATTGTTGCCGATCAGCAGCGCGCCGATCAGCCTGTCACGGCGATCGATCAGCCTGCCGACGACGCCGGCGCGCGGATCGCCATTGGTCTCGAGCGTATGCATGCGCGAGCGCGATGCAGCGGTGAGCGCCGTTTCCGATCCCGAAAAGAACGCGGATGCACCGATCAGGCAGAAAATCGCGAGTGCGGTCAGCCAGTAGTCCGAGATGAAGCTTGCGAAGGCATCTGCTGTCATTACGCCAGCTTCTCCTTGAGGAATGCGTGAACTTCTGCCGGGGGAACGTCATCGGCGATGAAGGATTGGCCGATCCCACGCGTCAGGATGAAGGTCAGGCGGCCGCGAACGACCTTCTTGTCCTGCCCCATCAGATCGAGAAGGCGTTCAGCAGGCGGCAGGCCACCCGGGATATCGGAAAGGCGCGTCGGTAGCCCGACCTGCCTGAGATGGGCGGCGACGCGGGCGGCATCATCGGCGCTGGCAAGGTTCATCCGGTTCGAAAACTCATGCGCCAGGACCATGCCGATCGCGACACCCTCGCCATGCACAAGGCGCGACCCATCGTACTCCGTCGCCGCTTCCAGCGCGTGGCCAAATGTGTGGCCGAGATTGAGCAGCGCGCGGCGGCCGCTTTCGCGCTCATCGGCGACCACTACCTCTGCCTTCGCTTCGCAGCTGACCGCGATCGCCTCGACGCGCTCCGGTCCCCCATCGAACACACGCTGCCAGTTCTTTTCCAGCCAGGCGAAAAAGTCGGGCTTGTCGATTAGACCGTATTTGGCGACCTCGGCATATCCAGCGCGGAATTCGCGCGGCGACAGCGTGTCAAGCACGGCCGTATCGGCGATGACCAGCGATGGCTGGTGGAAAACGCCGACCAGATTTTTGCCATGGGGCGAATTGATCCCCGTCTTGCCGCCGACGGAGCTGTCCACCTGTGCGAGCAGCGAGGTCGGGACCTGAATGAAATGCATGCCCCGGCGCACGATGCCGGCTGCGAAACCGGCGAGATCGCCGATGACACCGCCGCCAAGAGCAACGATCGCGTCGCCTCGCTCGAGCCTTGCGGCGAGCACGGCATCAACCACGTCGATGAGATGCGCAAAGCTTTTGGTTTTCTCACCGGCTGGCAGCGTGATCGTCTCATGACCGATCCCGGTCTCGTCCAATGCGGCATGGAGCGAGCCGAGGTGAAAGCCGGCGACCGTCGCATCGGTGATGATCGCAACACGAGCTTTCGGCAGACGCCTGGCGATCAGTGCCCCGGCGTTGCGCAACGCTCCGGGTTCGATGACGATCTCATAGGCCCGCTCCCCGAGGGGAACCTGGACGCGCCGACCAGCACCGGCTTCGACCTGCTGCATGTTCATGAAATCGCCGCCTCTCCGGCGCGGGCAGCAAGGGCAGCGATCGTTTCCTCGACGATCACTTCCTTGCGCACATTGCGGGAATTGATGGTGATATCGGCTTCCGCGTAGATCGGATAGCGCTTTTCCATCAAGGTCTTCAGCGTCTGCTCCGGCTCGGCGGTCTTGAGCAACGGACGCGTATCGCGCTTCTTCACCCGCTCCCAAAGAACGTCCAGATCCGCCTTCAGCCAGATCGACACTGCCTCATCCTTGATCAGAGCGCGCGATTTCTCGTTGATGAAGGCGCCGCCGCCGGTGGACAATACGCGGGGCCCCGATTTCAGCAGTCGCTCGATCACGCGCGCCTCGAGCGCCCGGAATTCCGTTTCGCCGTAAAGATCAAAGAGCTCGGCGATGGTCATCTGGGAGACCCGCTCGATCTCGGCATCGGAATCGACGAAAGGCAGTTCGAGCGCGGTGGCGACCATCTTGCCGATGACGGACTTGCCCGCACCCATCAAGCCGACGAAGACGATATTGCGCGCGCCGAAGGCTTCGCGCGCAACGCGGCGGAGATCTTGCCGGCTCACGTCGCTTACCGCCGTCATCGCAGGTCCCATCGTTGAGGTTACGGCACCTCCTATCGCGAAATGGGTCCGGACCGTCAAGGCTCGCCTGCCGCCGTGGAACGCCGTGCGCTTGCTTCGAATCGGACGGTCGCCCATAAAGGGCACTGAAACAGTGGACTGCAACCGATGCCCTCGCTCATTCGATTTCTGGTGTTCTGCGGCGTCGTCGTCGGTCTCGTCTATGGCGCGATGCTGGCGCTCGTGCTCTTCGTGGAGCCGACCCCGCGCGAGATCACCGTCAGGGTTCCGACGGAACGGATCAACCAGCAGCCCGGCGGGGCGACCACCGGCGACACGGCTCCGACCATCGGACGCTCGGACTGATCCGGGCCGCCTCTCTCTTTTTGCAGATCACCACCCGCCTTTGGAGAACCCATGGCTGATCTCAGCGCGGCCCATCTGGAGGCCTTCATCGAAATGATGGGGGTGGAGCGCGGGGCTGCCGACAACACGCTGACATCCTATGCACGCGATCTGGACGATGCGTTCGCGTTCCTGCGCGACCACAACTCCTCGCTGACTACTGCGAGCGGTACCGATCTCGATGCCTATCTCTCCGACATTCACCGCCGCGGCTTTGCGCCAGCGTCCCAGGCACGACGGCTGTCGACGCTTCGGCAATTTTACGGGTTCCTCTATTCCGAAGGTGTCCGCACCGACGACCCGACGGCGAACCTCCAGTCCCCCGCTAAGTCCGTGAGCCTGCCGAAGACGATGTCGATGGCCGATGTGGACCGGTTGATCGAACAGGCGGAGACGGAAGCGGGTGAAGCGGGCCTCACGCCATTCGAGACCTGCCGGCGGTTGCGGCTGCTGGCGCTTCTGGAACTGCTTTACGCCACCGGCATGCGCGTGAGCGAGCTGGTCGCTCTGCCGGCGAGCGTCGTGGCGACGCGCAGCGACATGCTGGTGATCCGCGGCAAGGGCAACAAGGAGCGCCTCGTGCCGCTGACAGGCCGGGCGCAGCGCGCGGCCGAACGTTATCGGGCAGCCCTTCAAGCCACGCAGGTCGACGAAGCCCGCATCGGCGGCGCACCGGACGAGCGCTGGCTGTTTCCTGCCGATTCCGAAAGCGGCTATCTTGCGCGGCAGGTGTTCGCCCGCGACTTGAAGGCGCTTGCGGGGCGGGCCGGGCTCGATACCGCCCACGTTTCGCCGCACGTGCTGCGCCACGCGTTTGCCAGTCATCTGCTTGCCAATGGCGCAGATCTTCGCGTCGTGCAGGAACTGCTCGGCCATGCCGACATCTCCACCACGCAGATCTACACCCACGTGCTCGAAGAGCGCCTGCACCGGCTTGTGCAGGACCACCACCCCCTTGCAAAGCGCGGAAAAAAACAGGAAGAGAACGCCTGAAAGCGCGGCCGTCAGCCGCGTGCCGCCTTACCGACACGATCTTCACGCAGGTGTCGGCCGTCGCCATCAGATAACCGACCGGGCCCATGCATAATTATCTCGAATTCGAAAAGCCGATCTCCGATCTCGAGGGCAAGATCCACGAGCTGAAGAAACTGGGCGAAGAGGACGAGAGTGTCGATACGGCCGACGAGATCGCACGGCTCGAAGCGCGCGCACGCGATGCGATGGCCGACATCTACGCGAAGCTGACGCCATGGCAGAAGACGCAGGTCGCACGTCATCCCGCCCGACCGCATTTCCTCGATTATGCGAAAACGCTCTTCACCGAGTTCACGCCGCTTGCCGGTGACCGCAAGTTCTCCGAGGACGCGGCAATCCAGGCCGGCCTCGCCCGCTTTCGTGGTACGCCCGTCGCGCTGATCGGCCAGGAAAAGGGTCACGACACCAAATCCCGCATCCGGCACAATTTCGGCAGCGCCAAGCCTGAAGGCTACCGCAAGGCGATCCGCGTCATGGAAATGGCAGACCGTTTCGGCATGCCGATCGTGACGCTGATCGACACCGCAGGCGCCTATCCGGGCGTCGGCGCCGAAGAGCGCGGCCAGGCAGAAGCCATCGCGCGTTCCACCGAAATGTGCCTCAAGGTGAAAGTACCGATCATCTCGGTGATCATCGGCGAAGGCGGCTCGGGGGGCGCGATCGCAATCGCCACGGGCAACCGCGTCTACATGCTCGAGCACTCGATCTACAGCGTGATTTCGCCGGAAGGCGCGGCCTCGATCCTGTGGCGTGACTCGACCAAAGCCAAGGATGCCGCGACGAGCATGCGCATCACAGCCGAAGACCTGAAGGACCTCGGCATCATCGACGGAATCATTCCCGAGCCTGTCGGCGGCGCGCATCGCGAGCCGGAAAAGGCGATGGCTGCTGCTGGCAGCGTCATCGCCGATGCGTTGAAGCACCTTTCGGCGCTCGACGGCGCTGCTTTGGTCAAGGATCGCCGCGAGAAATATCTTGCGATCGGCCGCCAGCAGCACTGACGGCCTTCCCACATTTCAAAGTTCAATAGACCGCCTCAGAGAACGGCGGTCGCTTCGATCTCGACCTTGGCCCGATCTTCGACGAGCGCCGTGACCTGCACCATCGTCATGGCCGGGAAATTTCGTCCCATGACATCGCGATAGACGCGACCGAGGTCTTTCAGGCCGGCAAGATATTGCTGCTTGTCGGTGACGAACCAGGTGAGGCGCACGAGATGCTCGGGGCCGGCGCCACCTTCTTCCAGCACCGCACGGATGTTCTTCAGCGCCTGCTCGCATTGGCCGACGAAGTCGTCCGTTTCGAAGACCTGATCTGCCGTCCAGCCGATCTGGCCGCCGACGAAGATCATCGTTCCCGTTGCCTTCATACCATTCGCGTAGCCCTTGGCGGGCGCCCAGCCTTCGGGGTGGAGTGTGGTCACGCTCATTCGTCTTCTTTCCGTCTTGTCGTTCAGTTTTCGGCGCGCAGCCTGAAGCGCTGGATCTTGCCGGTCTGGGTCTTCGGGAGTTCGTCCACGAAGCGGACGAGGCGGGGATATTTGTAAGGCGCGATGACCGCCTTCACGTGGTCCTGGAGGCGTTTGGCGGTCTCGGTGCCCGTTTCGACACCTGGTGTCACGACTACATAGGCGCAGACGACCGTGCCGCGCTCCTCGTCCGGTACGCCGATGACCGCGCACTCGGCGACATCGTCGTGGGCGAGCAGCGCCGCTTCCACCTCGGGCCCGGCGATGTTGTAGCCCGCGGAGATGATCATGTCGTCGGAACGGGCGGCGAAATGGAAATAGCCTTCCTCGTCCTGGGTAAAGCTGTCGCCGGTGACGTTCCAGCCGTCACGCACATAGTCTCGCTGGCGGGCGTCTGCGAGATAGCGGCAGCCCGTCGGACCCTTGACCGCCAGCTTGCCCACCATGCCCCGCGGAACTTCATGCATGTTCTCGTCGACAACGATCGCCGAATAACCAGTGACCGGACGCCCGGTCGATCCCGCGCGTGCATCGTCGAAGCGGTTGGTGATGAAGATGTGCAGGAGTTCGGTCGATCCGATGCCGTCGAGCATCGGCTTTCCGGTCTTCTTCCCCCACGCATCGAAAACCGGCGCCGGAAGCGTTTCGCCGGCCGATACCGCGGCACGAAGCGAGGAAAGATCGGCGCCCTCTTCCATGGCCGCCAGCATGGCGCGATAGGCCGTGGGCGCGGTGAAGCACACGGTCGCGCGGTACTTCTGAATGATCTCGATCATGTTCGGCGGCGCTGCCTTTTCGAGCAGCGTCGCAGCCGCGCCGAAGCGCAGCGGGAATACGGCCAGGCCGCCAAGGCCGAAGGTGAAGGCAAGCGGCGGCGAGCCGACGAACACGTCGTCCGGCGTGACGTTCAGCACTTCGCGTGCATAGCCGTCTGCGACGATAAGGAGATCACGGTGGAAATGCATGGTGGCCTTCGGCTCACCCGTCGTGCCGGAGGTGAAGCCGAGCAGTGCCACGTCGTCGCGGCCGGTCTTCACCGCATCAAAGCGCACCGGCTTGTCGAGCGCCACGCGGTCCAGTTCCGCATCGAAATTTGCCGTGCCGTCGAAGCCGACGACCTTCTGCAGGAACTCACTGTCCTTGGCGCAGGCGACGAGTTCGTCCATCAGCCGCGTGTCGCAGAGCGCCAGCGAAATCTCCGCCTTGTCGACGATCTTCGCTAGCTCGCCGGCGCGCAGCATCGGCATGGTGTTGACCACGACGGCGCCCGCTTTCGTCGCAGCGAGCCAGCAGGCCACCATTGCGGGGTTGTTGGCGGAGCGGATCAGAACGCGGTTGCCGGGCTTGACGCCGTAATCCTCGGTCAGCGCATGCGCCAGGCGGTTCGTCCAGTCCGACAATTCCTTGTAGGTGCGGCGGCGACCGTTGCCGATCAGCGCGACATTGTCGCCGAAGCCTTTTTCGACCAGGCGATCGGTGAGCTCGACGCCGGCATTCAGATAATCCGGATAATCGAAGCCGGAGAGATCGATCTCAGGCCACTGATCGAAGGGGGGCAGGTTATCGCGGGCGAAGGTATCGATGTGGCCCGTCGGTCCCAGTTGCATGTCTCTCTCCCAAAAAACCTTGCGCCCAACCTCAGGCTAAAAACCTCAGGCCATGACCTGTCTGGCGATGACGACCTTCTGCACATCCGATGCGCCTTCGTAGATCCTGAGCGCGCGGATCTCGCGGTAGAGACTCTCGACGATCGAGCCCTTGCGCACGCCATCTCCGCCATGGATCTGCACGGCCTTGTCGATCACCGATTGCGCCCGGTCGGTGGCGTAGAGCTTGGCCATCGCGGCTTCGCGCGTGACCCGCGGCGCGCCCATGTCCTTAGTCCAGGCGGCGCGGTAGATGAGGAGTGCCGCCGCATCAACGTCGAGCGCCATGTCGGCGATATGCCCCTGCACCATCTGCAAATCACCGAGCGGTGCTCCGAAGAGTTCGCGCTCGCGGGCGCGCTTCACCGTTTCGTCCAGCGCCCGGCGGGCAAAGCCAAGCGCCGCCGCGCCAACGGTCGAGCGGAAGACGTCGAGCACGGACATGGCGATCTTGAAGCCATCGCCCGGCTTGCCGATCAGGGCGGCGGCGGGGATGCGGCAATTCTCGAATTTCAGGCGGGCCAATGGATGCGGCGCGATGACGTCGATCCGCTCGGCGATGGTGAGACCCGGGGTATCGGCCGGCACAACGAAGGCCGAAATACCCCTTGCGCCCGGTGCCTCGCCGGTGCGCGCAAAGACGCAATAGAGATCGGCGATGCCGCCATTCGAAATCCAGGTCTTCTCGCCGTCGAGCACATAGGCATCGCCATCGCGGCGCGCCGTCATGTCCATGTTCGCGACGTCCGAGCCGGACCTCGGCTCCGAAAGCGCGAAAGCCGAGATCGCGTCGCCCGCGCGGGTTTTCGAAAGCCAGGCCTTCTGCTCGGGCGTGCCGAACAGCGAGATCGCGCCGGTGCCGAGGCCCTGCATCGCAAAGGCGAAATCGGCAAGACCGTCGTGGCGTGCCAGCGTTTCGCGGATGATGGCGAGCGAGCGCACGTCGAGCGGCTGATCGCCTTCCGGATCGATGGCCGAATGGCGCAGGAAGCCGGCGGCGCCGAGTGCCTTGACCAGCGCCTTGCAGGCGCCGTCCACATCGTCATGATCGACTGGCAGGTGTTTTTCGCACCAAGCTTCGAGTTCGGCTGCTAGCGCGCGGTGCCGATCCTCGAAGAACGGCCAGGAAAGGAAGGACTGGTCAGCCATCAATTGCCCTCGAACACGGGCTTCTGCTTCGCGACGAATGCATGGTAGGCGCGGTGGAAATCCTGCGTCTGCATGCAGATCGCTTGAGCCTGCGCCTCCGCCTCGATCGCCTGTTCTAGCCCCATCGACCATTCGTGGTTCAGCTGGGTCTTGGTAATCGAGTGGGCGAAATTCGGGCCGGCGGCGATGCGCGAGGCGATGTCCATCGCATCCTTTTCGAGATCGGCAGCGGCCACGAGGCGGTTGTAATAGCCCCAGCGTTCGCCTTCGTCGGCGCTCATCGAGCGGCCCGTATAGAGCAATTCTGCAGCGCGGCCCTGGCCGATCAGGCGGGGCAGCATGGCGCAAGCGCCCATGTCGCAACCGGCGAGCCCGACTTTCGTGAAGAGGAACGCGGTCTTTGCCTCGGGCGTCGCGATGCGGATATCGGACGCCATCGTGATGATCGCGCCGGCTCCGACGGCCACGCCATCGACTGCAGAGATGATCGGCTTGCCACAGTTCAGCATCGCCTTGACGAGGTCGCCGGTCATGCGCGTGAAATTCAACAGGCCCTTCATGTCCATGCCGGTCAGCGGGCCAATGATGTCGTGCACGTCACCGCCGGAACAGAAATTGCCGCCATTTGGCAGGAAGACGACAACGTCGATGTCGTCGGCATAGGTCAGCGCGCGGAAGGTGTCGCGCAGTTCGGCATAGCTTTCGAAGGTCAGCGGATTCTTGCGCTCGGGGCGCGACAGGCGGATGCGCGCGATGGTGCCGTCCACCTCCCATTCGAAGTGCTGCGGCTTCAGGTCCTTCATCGCGGTCATTCAGTCTCTCCCAATTTCGGTTCGGCGGCGTTCAGAAGCGCCATCAGCTGGCGGGCAGCGTCGTCGTCCAGCCCGCCGAGCAATTCGTTCACCCAGCCGCGGTGGACGCCGGCCATGGACGCGAAGTCTTCCTGCCCCTTGCGCGTCAGCCGCACCAGCATGGCGCGGCGGTCGTTTTCGACGGAGACCCGCACGACGAGCCCATCGGCGACAAGGCGTTCGATAATCCCGGTCACATTGCCGTTGGAGACCATCAGTTCGGACGACAATTCGCTCATCTTCATGCCCTTTTCGGCACGGTAGAGCGCGGCCAGCACATCGAAACGTGGCAGCGTCGTGTTGTATTCCACCCGCAGTCGCTCACGCAGAACGGCCTCGATCTGGCGCTGCGTCTTCAAAAGCTTCAGCCAGACCCGCAGGCGCTGGCGCGCCGCATCGGGCTTTGCGATTTCCAGAGGCTCCACGGCCTTGGCGGTGTCCTGGTCACTCATATCTCGCCCCCCGAAATCGAGATCGCCTGCCCGGTGACCGAGCCGGCATCGGCGCCGCAAAGCCATGTCACGGCATCGGCAATTTCGCGCGGCTGGATGAAGCGGCCCATCGGGTTGTTGACCGTCAGCGCAGCCGCTGCCTCATCACGTCCCTTGCCGGTCTTTTCCATGATGTTCTCGATCGAGCGCTCCAGAAGCGGTGTCTCGGTGAAGCCCGGGCAAATGGCGTTGACCGTCACGCCCGTCTTGGCCGTTTCGAGCGCGAGCGCGCGCGTAAGGCCGATGACGCCATGCTTGGCGGCGCAGTAGTGCGAAACGTAAGGGTAGCCTTTCAGGCCGGCCGTCGAAGCAATCGCGATCAGCCGCCCGAAGCGGGCATCGCGCATCGCCGGCAGCGCGTGGCGAAACGTCGTGAACACGCCGGTGAGGTTGACCGCCAGCATGCGGTTCCAGCCGTCGATATCCATCTTGTGGAACGGTACGCTGTCGGCTGCACCGGCATTGGCAACGACGATGGAGAGCGGACCGCATTGCGCGGTCGCTCTCTCAAACGCATCTGCAATGGAGGCTTCGTCGGTCACGTCACCCTCGACCGCGAAAATGCGCTCATGCGCGCCTGCCACATCCTTCAGCGCCGAAAGCCGACGGCCAAGAATGGTGACGGACGCGCCGCGGGCTGCGAGCGTCTCGGCGATCACGGCACCGACACCGGTGCCGCCACCGGTCACGAGCGCATGGCGCCCGGTGAGATCGAGGCCACTCATCAGACGGCCGTCAGGTTTTCGCCGCGCTCCGAGAGGCGATAGAGCTGGTCGCGACCCGGCCAGTAAGGGGCGGGCCAGGTTTCGTTGCGATCACCCAGGCCAGCTGCGGCATGCAGCATCCAGTACGGATCGGCCAGGTGCGGCCGGGCAAGACAAACCAGATCGGCGCGGCCGGCCATCAGGATCGAGTTGACGTGGTCGGGCTCGTAGATGTTGCCGACGGCCATGGTCGCCATGCCCGTTTCGTTGCGGATGCGGTCGGAGAATGGCGTCTGGAACATGCGGCCATAGACAGGCCGCGCGCGCTTTGATGTCTGACCCGCGGAAACGTCGCAGATATCGACGCCGGCTGCCTGCAGCATGCGGGCGATTTCCACCGCTTCGCCAGGCCCAACGCCCTCGCCGTCTACCCAGTCATTGGCGGAAATGCGCACCGAGATCGGCTTGTTCTGGGGCCAGACGGCACGGACCGCGTGGAAGATTTCCAGCGGATAGCGCATGCGGTTTTCGAGGCTGCCGCCATACTCATCGGTGCGGCGGTTGGTCAAAGGCGTGATGAAGGCCGACAGCAGATAGCCATGCGCCATATGGATTTCGAGCATGTCGAACCCGGCGCGATCGGCCATCTCGGCGGAAGCGACGAACTGGTCACGCACCTTGTCCATGTCGGCGCGGTCCATTTCCTTCGGAGCCGCGTTCTTGTCCGACCAAGGCACGACGGAGGGTGCAAGAAGCTCCCAATTGCCCTCGCGCAGCGGCGCGTCCATTTCTTCCCAGCCAACCTGAGTCGAGCCCTTGGCGCCGGCATGACCGATCTGGGCGCAGATCTTGGCCTCCGTTTCGGCGTGTACGAAATCGACGATGCGCTTCCACGCGGCCTCGTGCTCGGGTTTGTAAAGCCCCGGGCAGCCAGGCGTGATGCGGCCTTCGGGCGACACGCAGGTCATCTCGACATAGAGCAGTCCCGCACCGCCCTTGGCGCGTTCGCCATAATGCACGAGATGCCAGTCGGTCGGGGTGCCGTCGACGGCCTTGTACTGCGCCATGGGCGAGACGACGACGCGGTTCTTCAGCGTCATTTCGCGCAACTTGAAGGGCGCGAACATCGGGCGGCGGATCGGCGAGTTGCCGTTGACGCCCGCCTGCTTCTGGAACCAGCCTTCGGCACTTTCCAGCCAATCCGCATCGCGCAGGCGCAGATTTTCGTGGCTGATGCGCTGCGACCGCGTGAGCAGGGAATAATTGAACTGCACCGGATCGAGATCGAGATAACGCTCCACATCTTCAAACCAGGCGAGCGAGTTCTTCGCCGCCGACTGCAGGCGCAGAACTTCCAGCCGTCGCGCGTCCTCGTATTTGGTGAAGGCCGCTTCGAGCGTCGGCTCGGAATGCAGATAATCGGCCATGGCGATCGCGCTTTCCAGCGCGAGTTTCGTACCGGAACCGATCGAGAAATGCGCGGACGCTGCCGCATCGCCCATAAGCGCGAGGTTTTCATACGACCAGCGTTCGCAGAGCACGCGCGGGAAATTGATCCAGGCCGAACCACGGATGTGGTTGGCATTGGTCATCAGGCTATGACCGCCGAGGTGGTCCTTGAAGATCTCCTCGCAGACCGCGATCGACTCCTGCTGGCTCATGTCGCCGAAGCCGAACTTGTCCCAGGTCTCTTGGCTGCATTCGACGATGAACGTCGCTGTGTCCGGGTCGAACTGGTAGGCATGGGCCCAGACCCAGCCATGTTCGGTCTTTTCGAAGATGAAGGTAAAGGCGTCGTCGAACTTCTGGTGCGTGCCGAGCCAGACGAACTTGCATTTGCGATTGTCGATGTCGGGCTTGAAGACATCTTCAAAGGTCTTGCGGGCCTTGGAGTTCAGGCCGTCCGAGGCGATGACCAGATCGTATTCGGCCATGTAGCGGCGCACGTCGTCGATTTCGGTCTCGAAACGCAGTTCGACACCGAGTTCACGCGCCCGGGCCTGCAGCAGCTCGAGCAGCTTCTTGCGGCCGATACCGCAGAAGCCATGACCGGTCGAGACCGTGCGGGTGTCCTTGTAGACCACCGCGATATCGTCCCAGTAGGCGAAATGCTCGCGGATGGCTTCGGCGCTCTTGGCGTCGTTTTCCGCCAGATTGTCGAGCGTCTCATCCGACAGTACGACGCCCCAGCCGAACGTGTCATTCGGACGGTTCCGCTCGATGACGACCACCTCGTGGGAAGGGTCGCGCAGCTTCATGCTGATTGCAAAATAGAGACCGGCCGGACCGCCACCAAGACATGCAACGCGCATCGCTTCACTCCCTCATGTTCGACGGGGAGAGTGTCAGAGCGCGATGCTTTTTTCAAGCATGAAACTTCAAGCCTAAAGTTTCTGTTTCGGAGGGCTTGAAGGATGCCGTCGCTGCTCCATCGGCCGGACATTCCCTAGAGTGCAGCGACCGGTACGTTGTCGATCAGCCGCACGTCTCCCAACCACACCGCCGCCAGCAGGCGTGCCGGCCGAGCGACGGTGTTCACCGGCGACAAATCATCCTCATGACGCAGTTCGAGATACTCGAACCGTGAATCCGGGATGCATTTCAGCCGCTCGGTTGCCGCACCCAGCGTATCGGCGATCCCGGTCCCTGCAGCCAGTTGTATCGCCGCTTCGTGCAAGGCGGCCGGAATGGCTGTGGCATTCGCGCGCGCTGCTGGCGACAGCCGCTCGTTTCGCGACGACAGAGCCAACCCATCGGCGTCGCGTACGGTCGGGCAGCCGATCACTTCGATCGGAATGTCGAGATCGCGCGCCATGCGACGCACCACGTGCAGTTGCTGGAAATCCTTCTCGCCAAAGAACGCCTTGTCGGCACCGGCCTGAAGGAAAAGCTTGCATACCACGGTCGCGACGCCATCGAAGTGACCCGCCCGTCCCGCGCCACAAAGCCCTTCCGAGACACCGGAGACCGACACCTTTGTCTGGAAGCCCGAAGGATACATTTCCGCAGCACCCGGCGCATAGAGCACGTGCGCGCCAAGGGGCTTAAGCTTTTCAACGTCGCTCTCTTCCGTGCGTGGATAGGCGGCAAGGTCGGACGCATCGTTGAACTGCTTGGGATTGACGAAAAGCGTCACGATCACCCTGTCCGTTTCCACAAGTCCCCGACGCACCAGGCTGAGATGGCCTCCGTGGAGCGCGCCCATGGTCGGCACCACGCCGACGGTGCAGCCCTCCCGGCGCCACGTCCTGACCTCTTCGCGCAGTTCCACCACCGTCCTGATGATCTTCATGGCTCGCTCCCCTTCTCGCGATCGGCAGATGCCACAGATTTACGCGGATATCGACTGTCACTTCCAATTGGACGAAGCTCACCATGGCCTCTTATCCGAATTGATTTGCATGCTACCCATAAGGCCGGTGGCCGGTTACGGTGCGGCAACTGAGAGGCCGGACCCGGGCGGGACGCGGCGTCGATCACGTGAAGGAGGAGCACGTCATGTCCATGGTCTTTTATGGCTATTTCCGATCGTCGGCGGCCTATCGCTGCCGCATCGCCTTCAACCTGAAGGGCATCAGCCCCGAAAACCGGTACGTGCATCTGCGCAAGAATGGGGGCGAGCAGAAGATGCCGACCTTCACGGCACTCAACCCGCAGGGCCTCGTGCCGGCTTTAGAGATCGATGGTGCCGTGCTCACGCAATCGCTGGCGATCATCGAATGGCTGGAGGAAACACAAGGCGGGCCAGCACTTTTGCCGAGTGACCCGCTGGAGCGCGCGGAGGTGCGCGCATTCGCGCAAGTGATCGCCTGCGACACCCACCCGCTGCAGAATTTGCGCGTGCTCGACTACCTGAAGGGCCCGCTCGGGCACAACCAGGCGCAGGCGGATGACTGGTGCCGGGAATGGATCGGGCGCGGACTTTCCGCATGCGAGGCGTTGCTCGAGCGCCGCAATGAAGAAACACCTTTCTGTTTCGGTGAGACGCCGGGGCTTGCCGACATCTGCCTCGTTCCGCAAATGTTTTCGGCCGCCCGCTTCGGCGTCGATCTCACTGCCATGCCGCGCCTCAGGGCGGTCGAACGGGCGTGCAACGCACTCTACGCATTCGCCGATGCGCATCCCTCGCGTCAGCCCGACACCGAAGCTTGATCCATAAAAAAATGCCGCGGCGCGAGCCACGGCATTTTCGTCTGATGAGAGCGGCGACCTATCAGGCCGCAGGCTGCTTCGTTTTGCGCAGGTAAGGCAGCACACGCTCGAACGATCCGAAGCGCTTTTCGGCATCTTCGTCGGAAACACCGGCGGTGATGATGACATCTTCGCCCTGCTTCCACTGCGCCGGCGTCGCCACCTGGTGCTTGGCCGTCAGCTGGATGGAATCGATCGCCCGCAGGATCTCATCGAAATTGCGACCGGTCGTCATCGGATAGGTGAGGATCAGCTTCACCTTCTTGTCCGGACCGACGACGAATACAGAGCGAACAGTTGCATTGTCGGCCGGTGTACGGCCTTCGGAACTGTCGCCTGCTTCGGCCGGCAGCATGTCGTAAAGCTTCGCGACTTTCAGATCCTTGTCGCCGATCAGCGGGTACTCGACCGAGTGGCCGGTCGCGATCTTGATGTCTTCCTTCCACTTGCCGTGGTTCTCGACGGGATCGACCGAAATGCCGATGATCTTGGCGTTGCGCTTGGCGAATTCATCGGCGAGGCCGGCCATGTAGCCAAGTTCCGTGGTGCATACCGGCGTGAAGTTCTTCGGATGCGAAAAGAGAACTGCCCAACCGTCTCCGATCCACTCGTGGAAATTTATCGTCCCTTGCGTGGTTTCAGCGGTGAAGTCGGGCGCCGTGTCGTTGATGCGAAGACCCATAGCCGTCTCCCTTTCGATTGGATTTATCCTGTTACCCTAACATAATGATGCCGACCGCTCCTTGCGACCGGAAGGCGCTCCAAACTTGGCGGCGCACCCGATCAGGTGTTCCCGCATCAGCATCAATCTTGAAAAATCATTCCGCCGATGATTTTGGCAGCGCGCGCAGATCCTGCGACCACGGCAATGCGGATCCGCACCAGATCTGCCTGACGGGCGCAAGCATCGTACGCTGGGCAAACGTGCCTACCCTTAGTCCCAGCGGGCTCTCCTCATTGTCCGCATCTGCCGACCATAGCGGCGTGCCGCATGTCGAACAGAACGCCTGCTCGCGTCGGTTGCCGCTTTCAGCCACCTTCACATAGCGCTGAGGCTGGCCACGCAGCAGAGCGAAATCGACCCGCCGCGTCGAGACCGAGATGCGGTAGGCGGTGCCCGTCAGCCGCTGGCAGTCGGTGCAGTGACAAATGGTGACACGATCGGGGTCGATCTCAGCCGTGAAGGCGATTGCTCCGCAATGACAGGCGCCGTCCACTCTCATCGCGCGTCTCCTCGATCAGGTGGCAAGCTTGTCCGCAATCAGCTTTGCCAGCCGTGCGGCCACCTCGTCCTTGTCCAGATCGGGCCAGGTGTCTGTTCCCTCGGGCGTCAGGATGTGGACCTGGTTTCGCGCGCCGCCCATCACGCCGGTTCCATGCCCCACATCGTTCGCGACGATGAGGTCGGCTCCTTTCCGGGCAAGCTTGGCGCGGCCGTTCTGTTCGACATCGTCGGTTTCCGCGGCAAACCCCACAACCAGTTTGGGACGCTGTGCGTGGTGGCCGATCGTCTTCAGGATATCCGGGTTTTCGACCAGTTGCAGCGCAGGCGGGGCGGCATTCGCCTGCTTCTTGATCTTATGGCCCTCGTCGAAGACCGTGCGCCAATCGGCTACCGCTGCAACCATCACGGCGATATCGGCGGGCAAGGCAGCCTCAACGGCAGCCATCATCTCACGCGCCGTTTCGACATGCTTTGTCTCGACACCCGCCGGGTCGGGGAGTGTCACGGGACCCGTAACCAGCGTCACCGAACAGCCGAGGCGGGCGAGCGCGGCGGCGATGGCATGCCCCTGTCGGCCGCTTGATCGATTGGCGATGTACCGCACGGGATCGATCGGTTCGTGGGTCGGTCCGGATGTAACGATCGCATGCCGGCCGACAAGCGGCTTCGGCGCTTCGTCCAGCAATGCTTCTGCGGCCGCCACGATGGCGAGCGGTTCGCTCATGCGCCCGCGGCCGGCCTCCCCGCTTTCGGCCATCTCACCGGTCTCGGGGCCGACGAAATGGATGCCGTCATCCCTCAGTTGCGCGACATTGCGCGATGTTGCCTTGTGGCTCCACATGGCGGGGTTCATGGCGGGAGCGAGCAGTACCTTGCGATGCGTCGCGAGCAGGACGGTCGATGCGAGATCGTTGGCCAATCCGGACGCCATCTTCGCCATCAGATCAGCCGTGGCAGGCGCAACGATGATCAGATCGCAATCGCGCGCCAGCCGTATGTGGCCCACATCCTGCTCGTCTTCCCGCGAGAAGAGTTCGGTGAAGACCTTGTCCGCCGCCAGCGCTCCGACGGCCAGCGGCGTGATGAATTCGCAGGCGCCCGCGGTCATGATCGGCCGGACGGCAGCACCGCGCTCGCGCAGACGGCGGATGAGATCGAGGCTCTTATAGGCCGCAATGCCGCCGCCGATGATGAGAAGAATGCGCTTGCCGTTCAACGCCATAGCTACCCGTCCGCTTCAATCCGCCGAAAGCGCGGACCGAAGGTCGGTATGCCCGAAATCATCGCACTTGAACAGAAGCGGCACGTTTCGAGCGCAGAACCGTCGATGACGAGGCTCATTGCTCTTCAATGTACGCCCAGAGCGCGTCAAACTCGGCCTTTTGATCGAAATCCGCTCGCGGACGGATGCCGAGTGCGAGAAGGTCCTCGACCTTGGGCTTCTTTCGCTGGTGCTGTCCGCGAACCGACTCGGTCAAAATCCGGCGCGCTTCTTCCTCCATGGATATGCCGTGGGCCGCTGCGCGTTCGCGCAGTGCCTGCTTCGTTTCCCCGTCCAACTTGCGTACGGTCGGCACGCTCTAACCCCCGCAATCGAGATTACCCCGCGTCGTCAAGCGCAAGCATGCTAGCACGATCAGCCGATCTGGAACGCGATCCACACCAGGGTCGCTGCGATGATCCAGAGCGCGACGCGTCCGCTTCGGCTGTGGCGGGCTTCTGCCCGGCCGATCGCTTCCGCCGTTTCGGCGTCGAACCGCAGGCCTTTTTCGGCCATTGCATCGATTTCGCGCGTCAGCCGCTCGGTACGCGCTGCGATCTCGGGCGCCTGCTCGGCCAGCTTGAAGGCGGCGCGCAATCCGTCGCGCGCGTCGCTAACGATGCGCGCCGGCCCAAGATTGCCTCGGATCCATTCGCCGACGACGGGCTCGGCGGCGCGCCACATATTGAACCGCGGATTGAGCGTGCGGGCGACACCCTCGACGACGACCATGGTCTTCTGCAGCATCACGAGTTCAGGCCGCGTCTGCATGTCGAAAAGTTCGGTCACCTCGAACAGAAGCGTTAGCAGCCGAGCCATGGAGATGGTTTCGGCAGACTGGCCGTGGATCGGCTCGCCGATGGCGCGAATGGCCTGCGCAAAACTCGCCACGTCGTAGGATCGCGCCACATATCCCGCTTCGAAATGCACTTCTGCAACGCGCATGTAGTCCCGCGTGATGAAGCCGAAGAGAATTTCGGCCAGGAACCGGCGTTCCTTCTTTCCCAACCTGCCGACGATGCCAAGATCGACCGCGACGATCGTGCCATCGGCCTGCACGAACAGATTGCCCTGGTGCATGTCGGCGTGGAAGAAACCGTCCCTCAGCGTGTGGCGAAGGAACGACTGGATCAGAACGTCGGCAAGATGGTCGAGATCGTGGCCGGCCTCGCGCAAGGCGTCCACCTGGGACATCTTGATGCCGTCGATCCACTCCATCGTGATGACGTCGCGGCCGGTGCGTTCCCAATCCACTTTAGGAACGCGGAAACCGGGATCGCTGGCCGTGTTCTCGCCGAGTTCTGAAAGCGCTGCCGCCTCCAGCCGCAGATCCATCTCGATACGGGTCGTCTGCTCCAGGATGCGGGTGACTTCGATCGGCCGCAGCCGCCGCGTGAGGGGCACGTGGCGCTCGAGCAGTTCGGACACGAAATAGAAGGTCGACAGATCGCGCCGGAAGCGGCCGCGCACGCCCGGGCGGGCAACCTTGACGGCAACCTTGTGCTCGACCCCGTCCTTGATGAGGTACGCCGGATGGACTTGCGCAATCGAGGCGGCTGCGATCGGCGGTTCGATCCGCACGTAGGCATCGCTGATCGGACGCCCGATCGACAGGGAAACGCTCTCCATCGCCTGTTCGAGCGGAAAGGTCTCCATCCGATCCTGCAGAAGCGCCAGATCAGCCGCAATGTCGGCGCCCACGACATCGGGTCGGGTCGCCAGGAACTGGCCGAGCTTAACGTAGGATGGGCCGAGCCGCGCGACTGCCCGCGCCAACCGGTCGCTGCGGCTCGCTTCCTTGGCCTTGGACCGGGCCAGGTAGCGGGAAAAGCCGTGCAGCGTGCGCATCAGCGGCGGCAGATCGTCCGCTGGCAGGGCCGCGATCACGCCTTCGCGCACGAACACCCAGCCGACCCGGACCAGTTGCAGATAGGACATGAAATTGCCCATGCGGCTCAGAGCTTCCAGCCGGAATGCAGAGCCGCGATGCCGCCCGAATAATCGGTCCAGCGGACGCGATCGAAGCCTGCCTGCTCAATCATCCGTGCAAAATCAGCCTGACGCGGGAATTTGCGGATGGATTCGACAAGATACCGGTAGGGTTCGCCGTCACCTGCGATCGCCTTGCCGAGTGCCGGGATGCCATTGAAGGACCAGGCGTCGTAGACCTTGTCGAGGATCGGCATCTGGACCTCGGAAAATTCCAGCACGAGCAGTCTGCCGCCGCGCTTCAGGACGCGGTGCGCCTCCTTGAGAGCCTTGGCGATGTCGGGAACGTTGCGAATGCCGAAAGCGATCGTATAGGCATCGAATTCAGCATCGCCGAACGGCAATTCTTCCGCATTGGCCTCGACGAAATCGACGTTCTCGGACAGGTTTCGCTTCTCGGCGCGCTCCTGGCCGACGCCCAGCATCGATCTGTTGATATCGAGCACGGTCGCATGCGCCTGGCGATGCGAGGCATCGACGATGCGAAAGGCGATATCGCCCGTCCCACCTGCCACGTCGAGCACCTTGAAGCCCGGGTGCCGGGGCGGATTGAGCGCCGTCACCATCGCGTCCTTCCAGACGCGGTGCAGGCCGGCCGACATCACATCGTTCATGATGTCGTAGCGTCGGGCCACCTGGTGGAAAACGGCATCGACCATGCCCTGTTTCTCGCCGCTTCCGACGGATTTGAAACCGAAGGAGGTATCCATGCCGCCTTGGGCAGTCGCGCGCTCATCGGACATGCAGTGTCTCAATCCTTGTTGCCATCGGCTTTGCCGCACTCGTCGCGAGGTCTTATATGGGCAATCATTCTGAAATCAAAAGCTTCGGCGCAGCTTCGCCGCGAAGCTCATCGGGAAAGCGCGGACTGATCGATGCCCGAATTGCCTGAGGTGGAAACGGTGCGGCGCGGCCTGGCGCCCGCCATAGAAGGCCGCATGATCGCCCGTGTGGAACAGCGGCGACCCGACCTTCGGTTTCCGTTTCCCGAGAACTTCGCCGCACGCCTTGAAGGGCGCCGCATCGTCTCGCTTGGCCGACGTGCGAAATATCTGCTGATCGAACTCGATGACGATGCTGTCGTCGTCGCGCATCTCGGCATGTCGGGATCGTTCCGGATGGAGACACCCGGTGCCCCTGATCCGGATAAAGACACGCCCGGCAATTTTCATCGCGCCCGATCGCGCCTCACCCAGCACGATCACATCGTCTTTCATCTGGTAGACGAAGGGGCGCCGCTTACCGTCATTTATAATGACCCGCGGCGCTTCGGCTTCATGACACTCATCGAGCGCAAGGCCGATCTTCCGATTCACCCGCATTTTCTGGGCCTTGGGCGCGAGCCGACCGGCAACGATCTCGACGCCGACTATCTCGCATCGCGTTTTGCGGGAAAGACCGCTCCGCTCAAGGCCGCGCTTCTCGACCAGCGGGTGATCGCCGGGCTTGGCAATATCTATGTGTGCGAGGCGCTATGGCGCTCCCGCCTGTCACCGCGCCGCGCCGCCGGCTCGCTTGTCACGTCCAGCGGCAAGCCGGGCAAGCGGCTCGATGCCCTGAGTGTCGCTATAAGGGACGTGATCGCCGACGCCATCGCTGCCGGCGGCTCGTCATTGCGCGACTACATGCAGGCGGACGGGGCGCTCGGCTATTTCCAGCACAGCTTTTCCGTCTACGATCGCGAGGGCGAGCCTTGCCGTCGCGAGGCTTGTGGCGGTACGGTCCGCCGCATCGTCCAGAGCGGGCGATCGACATTCTTCTGCCCCAGCTGCCAGCGGTGATCCCAGGCGGGCGGGGCCTTTAATAGCAAGGGAGGTTTCATGGCCTACGAAACGATCAAGGTGGAGACACGCGATCGTGTGGCGATCGTGACTTTGAACAGGCCCGATGCCCTCAATGCTTTGAACTCCACAGTGATGACCGAGCTGATCGACGCCACCGAGGGCTTCGATCGCGATGCCGGCATCGGCGCGATCGTCATCACCGGTTCGGAAAAGGCCTTTGCCGCCGGTGCCGACATCAAGGAAATGCAGTCGCTCACCTTCGTCGACAATTACCTCGGCGACTTCATCGGCGGCTGGGATGCCATCGCCCGCACCCGCAAGCCCAAGATCGCTGCCGTTTCGGGCTACGCGCTGGGCGGAGGCTGCGAGCTGGCGATGCTTTGCGATTTCATCATCGCTTCCGACACTGCGAAGTTCGGTCAGCCGGAAATCACACTCGGCGTCATCCCGGGCATGGGCGGGACGCAGCGCCTCGCACGCGCAGTCGGCAAGGCCAAGGCGATGGATCTCTGCCTCACCGGCCGCATGATGGACGCCGAAGAGGCCGAACGCTCGGGGCTTGTCGCACGTGTCGTGCCGGCTGCCGAACTTCTCGACGTGGCGATCAAGGCTGCGCAGAAGATCGCATCCTTGCCGTTGCCGGCCGTGATGATGGCGAAGGAAACCGTCGATCGCGCCTTCGAAAGCACGCTCAGTGAGGGACTGCGCTTCGAGCGCCGGGTGTTCCACTCGCTGTTTGCTACGGAAGACCAAAAGGAAGGCATGGCCGCCTTTGCCGAAAAGCGGAAGCCCGTCTTCAAGAACCGCTAGCTAGCGATCGGGCGCGCGACGATCAGCGCCCCGGACAGACGTTTCCAATGGTCTGTCCTGCGTTTTGCGCGTTGACGGGTCCGATCATTCCAGCTATACGCGCCGCACGGATTTGGCAGACCATTCGTGTGTCCGCCTGCTCATTTGCTCCCACTCTCGATGATGACGAAGCCTCTGAAGAGGTTTTTCCGCGGAAGGTGGTGGCACGGAACAAGTTTGTAAGAGAGGCATCGATGGCCAATACCACTTCGGCGAAAAAAGCGACCCGCAAGATGGCGCGCCGCACCCTGATCAACAAGTCGCGCCGCTCGCGCGTTCGCACCTATGTCCGCAAGGTCGAAGAGGCGATTGCTTCGGGCGACCTGCAGGCAGCTGCAGCCGCTTTCAAGGCGGCACAGCCCGAACTGATGCGCGCTGCGACCAAGGGCGTGATGCACAAGAATACGGCATCGCGGAAGGTCTCGCGCCTGGCGGCTCGGGTTAAGGCGATCAGCGCCTAAGACGTCCCATTTCCGAACACCATCTGGTTAAGCCTGGCCGCGGCCGGGCTTTTCTGATTCATGCCTTTTCGAATTGCCACAGTCGCTGGATTGCCCGTCACATCCCTGACATAGACCTTAAGGACCGACAGATTTTATTGTTTGAGAACAGTATCTTACAGGAGGTGTCTCTTTGTACGCAACTTGTTCTCCCGGCCGCAATTTGGCCAAAAGCGGTCAAGCGCTATTTTATTTTTTTCTCCGCGCCCGTGACTTTTTAGAGTGGATTTTTCGAAAAGCGCCTTCCTTCAACGCTTTACCGAAAACGCACTTGTTGCGGCCCCTGCGCAGCCGGGCTGTCAAGCCTTCCACCGTTAAAACGGCGTAAATTCTCCAGTTGATATCTCTGAACGAGGCTGCCTTAATACCTTCCACAGGGGGCAGCCAGTAAACAGGTGACGGACCGCATGCGGATCGTCACTGCCGACGGCCAACGTCGAGCTGAGCTGTTTCCGCACATCGTTAGCGCGCGGCGTTATCGCGCATTCATTGTCTTGATGACGAGGATCGGCACGCGGATCATCCTTCGCGTGATACGTTTCTTGTTGTCTTTTAGAAGACCACTGCATCGGGGCGCATGTGGAACACTGCGAGGGGAAACGCTGAGAATGAGCAGATAGCGGGGCGACGGGCAAAACCGGCTCTCCTTCGTTGCGAGGCGGAGGGACCGGAGCCGGTAGTCGGTGTGGACGCGAGGCCTCACCGACTGATGCGAGTTTCGACATGGCAAACGAGCGAAACGGCATCTGAAAAGGCGCCATCCGATGGGCATGATGTCCGGGATGGGTGGGACAGGCGAACAGCAGTTTAAAAGGCGGCAAAATATGCAATCGACACC